>JAPKHL010000022.1 GCA_026646875.1 Rhodocyclaceae bacterium
TCGATCCGCTCGATGTCCTCGAGCTGGATGTTGTTGAGGTTGCTGCCACCGTACTTCTCGGTGCGCTTGAGTCCGTCGACCAGCACCAGCGTCTGGCTGGCGTCGAAGCCGCGCAGGCTGATGCTCGAGCTGCTGCCGGAGTCCTTCACGTACACGCCGTGGGCGTCCTGCAGGACCTCGGAGAGCGAGCGCCCGGCGTGACGGCGGATTTCCTCGCGGCCGACCACCTGCACGGTGGCATTGACCGTATCGACGGCCTGGGCGTGGCGGGCGGCGGTGACGAAGGTCTCGGCCAGCCGCGCTTCGTCCGGCGCCCCGGCCTGCGCGGGCACGGGCAGGAAAATGCCGGCGACGGACGCCGCGAGAACGCCGAGACGCTGGAAGTGGATGACTGCTTGCATGGGATGTTCCTCAGAAGGTGCCGGTGAGGCCGACGACGAAGTGACGGGGCTTGCCGACGACGATCGAAAGGTCCTCGGCGTTGTAGACGTTGTCGTAGGTGCCGCTCAGGTAGTTGGGCGCGTCGTTGGTACCGCGCGCCGCCGTCCAGTAGTACTTGTCGAAGAGGTTGTTGACCCGCGCGAAGACGGACCAGCGGCCGGCATGGGCGGTCTTCAGCGCGTAGTTGGCCTGCAGGTTGAAGAGCGTGCGCCCGGCCCACTTTTCCTGATTGATCTCGTCGGCCCAGGACCACGAGCGCGCATCCATCTCCAGCGCCAGCCGGAAGCCGCCGCCGGGCTGCCAGCCGAGGGTGGCGAACAGCGTGTGGCGCGGCACGCGCGGCACGCTGTTGCCGGTGTTGTCGTGGCTGACCAGCAGCGGATTGGCGACATAGGGGCTGCCCAGGGCCTGGTTGAATTTCTCGTAGCGGGTGAACACGGCGCGCGTGTAGCTGTAGGCGAGGTCGAGCGTGAACTGCCGCTGGCGGTCGCTCTTCAGCGACAGCTCGAGGCCCCGGTTGCGCACGCCGCCGACGTTCTCGTAGCGCTCGACGTCGCTGCCGCCGGCACTGCCGTACTGCCCGACCGAGCTGGTGATGAAGTCGTCGCGCTGCACCTGGTAGACCGCCGCTTCCAGCTCGAGCGGCACGCCGAGGGCGGCCGTGCGCAGGCGCGTGCCGAGTTCGACGTTGATCGCCCGCTCCGGCTTCAGGGTCTCGTTGTTGGCGACCTTGCCGCCGGTCGGCGACAGGCTGCCGCCGTAGAGCTGCTGCGCGGTCGGTGTGCGGAAGCCGGTCGACAAGTTGCCGAAGAGATCGAGCGCCGCGCTGCTGGCATGCGTGGCGCCGATCCGCCAGGAGGCCACCGAGAAACTCCTGGAGCGCGAGAACGGCGTGGCGATGCTGCGCGTGGCGCCGCTGGAGAAATCCAGTCCGATGTGGTCGTAGCGGGCATTGCCGGTCAGCGTCAGGCGCGGATCGAGCAGGTATTTCAGCTCGCCGTAGAGCGCCTGCACCGACTCTTCGGTCACGTTGTTGTCAAGCACCGCGCCGGCGGCGACGACATTGCCGGCGTTGCCGCACGGCATGCGCGTGCAGTAGCTGACGCGCGCCGTGTTGTGGTTCTCGTAGCGGTTGTCGCGCAGGTCAATGCCCCCCAGCCAGCCCAGGCTGCCGTGCGAGGCCCGCCACTCGCCCTTGACGCCGCGCTGCACCTGGTCGTAGTCGTTGTTGGTGGTGTACAGCGACTGCGCGCCCGGAGTGGCATCGCCGATCGGCTGGCCGCTCGCGCTCATGCGCTGCGGGCTGGACCAGTAGAAGGTGCGGTCGCGGTATTCGTAGGCGGTGGCCAGCAGGTTGCTGGTCGGCGTCAGCGCGTTGGCGTAGGTGACGTTGAACTTGTCCAGTTCGACGTCGTACATGCGCGTGAAATCGCGGCCGATGCGTCCCTCCGGGTCGAGCAGCGCCTGCGTCGCCCCCTTCACCGAGCCGTGCTTGTCCTTGAAGCGCGAGGATTTCTCGAAGCCGAAGGTCAGGTCGCTGCCCTCGCCGAGGACGAAGCGCAGGTTGCCGTCGATGTAGTCGGCCTGATAGGCGGACTGCCAGTAGTAGTCGTCCGCCTCGCGGTGCGACACCTGGATGTGGCCGGTCCCCCAGTCGCCGGCGATGCCGGCGCGCGCGAGCTGGCGGTTGTAACCCCAGGAGCCGGTGTCGGCGGCGACGGTGACGCCCTTGTAGCGCGCGCCGCGCTTGGTGGTGATGACCACCGCGCCGGCCAGCGCGTCCTCGCCGAAGAGATAGGAGGCGCCGCCCTTGATGACCTTGATCGATTCGATGTTGTCGAGGTCGATGTTCACCTTGCCGGTGCGCTCGAACACCGGCACCCCGTCGATGACGATCGCCACCCCCGGTTTCTCGCCCATGTAGCGCTGGTTCTCGACACCGCGCAGCTTGATCTTCAGCTCGTCGCCGGAAGACAGGTCGGCGGTCACGCCGGGAATCGCGTTGAGCATCTCGATGAGATTCTCCGGCCGCCGCTCGTCGATCGCCCGGCCGGAAATCTCGTGGATCGACGAAGCAGGACAGGCAGCGCACGCATCGTTATCACTTTTCTCATAGACACCTCCCTTTTTGGGCGGCGATTCTAGGGAGGCGCCCGAATCGCCGGAATGTGACAAATTGCCGCTGCGACAAAGCGTCGCGCACGATGTGCGGGGTAGAACCGGCACCGGGAGCAATGCAGTGCACGCCCACGCCCCTCCTCCTGCAGTGCCGCATCCCTCGCTCCGACTCGGGTTCCGCCAGCATCCCGGGACCATTGCCGGCCGTTTGTCGGAGCGAAAGCCAATGAGGATGAATCGCATTCACTACGTGTTACAATCCGTCACGAAAAGATCCGCGGCAGCCAGAACGCGGAACGCCCATTCCCAGCCAGCCGATTGCCCGACAGCGATTCAGCCAGCCCGGTCACCTTCCCCATCGAGGTCATCGACACCATGAATCGCCACGCCCATGTCCGCGCCGGGCGGAGCGGCATCGCCGCCGCCATCGCCGCCCTGCCCTTCCTCTCTCCCGCCCTTTGCCTCGCCGAGCCGGAACCGGTGCTCGGCGACGTCGTCGTCAAGGCGCAGCACGTCGAAGCGGATCGCTTCATCACCCAGGGCAAGGCCGCCGGTGTCGGCAAGAGCCCGGTCAGCATCCAGGACACGCCGTTCTCGATCAGCTCGATCGATGTCGGACAGATCCGCGAGACCGGTGCGAAGAACGTGCAGGACGCACTGCTCTACAGCGCCGGCGTCTACGCCGGCCGCTACGGCTTCGACACGCGCGGTGACTGGGCGGCGATCCGCGGCCTGGGCAGCGCCACCTATCAGGACGGACTGCGCCGGATCTACGGCTTCTACAACAACGTCCGCCCGGAGATCCATGCACTGGAACGGATCGAGGTCCTCAAGGGGCCGGCCTCCGTGCTCTACGGTCAGGCCGAGCTGGGCGGCATCGTCAATGCCGTGAGCAAGCGCCCGCAGGCGACGGCAGCGAGGGAAGTGGAGGTACAACTGGGGTCGCACAACCGCCGGCAACTCGCGGCGGACCTGACCGGGCCGCTCGATGCCGACGGCAAGTGGCTGTACCGGGTGGTCGCGCTGGGACGCGAAAGCGACACCCAGGTCGATCACGTCAACGACGACGCGCGCCTGTTCATGCCCTCGCTGACCTGGCGGCCGAGCGCCGACACCAGTCTCACCCTGCAATACACGCAGCAGGAGAACCACAGCAAGGTCTCCTCGCAGTTCCTGCCGAGCAAGGGCACGCTCGACGCCGCCCCGCTCGGCCGGATTCCCAGCAGCCGCTTCGCCGGCGAACCGGGCTGGGATCGCTACGACACGAAACTGGACGAGGTTTCGGCCTTCTTCGAGCAACGCCTCGCCGGCGACTGGAAGCTGGTCGGCAGCCTGCGCCAGTCGGAATCGAGCGGCATCACGCGCGAGATCTACACGACCGTCGGCGCCATCCCGGACGATGCCGGGAACATCACGCGCACCATCCATACCGCCGACCGCAAGACGGACATCCTCTCCGGCGACGCGCGCGTCGAGGGGCGCGTCGAGCTGGGACCGACGCGCCACCAGCTGGCCATCGGCATCGATTACCAGGATGCCTACTGGGAGGAGTACAACTACGCCTCCTCGGCCACCGGCGGCGGCACCTTCAACGTCTACGCCCCGGTCTATGGCAACCTGAACGCTGCGGCGCTCACCGGGAGCGACCGGCCCGACAACCGGATCGTCCAGACCGGTCTCTATCTGATGGACCACATGGAGATCGGCCGCTGGATCGTCTCCGGCGCACTGCGCCGCGACACCAACCGGAACACCGTGCTGAACCTCGCTCCGACGCCCGCCGCGACGATCCGCAACAGCGCGACGACCGGCCGGCTTGGCCTGATGTACCGCTTCGACAACGGCCTGTCCCCCTACCTCGGCTACTCGGAAGCCTTCGTGCCCAACCTCGGCACCGACGGCTCCCCCTCCGGCGGCTACCTCAAGCCGACGACCGGCAAGCAGAAGGAGGCCGGGGCCAAGTACCTCTCCGGCAACGGCAACACTTCCGCAGCGTTCGCCTATTTCGACATCGAGGAAACCAACCGCGTGGTCCAGGGCGCCACGCCTGGCGGCGTCGAGCAGGTCGGCGCCACCTCGCAGGGCTGGGAGATCGAGCTGCGGCAGCGGATCGGCGGACTCGAGCTGATGGTCGGCTACATGGACATGGAGGCCGTCAACGCCACCACGAAAAAACGCCTGAGTTCGATCGCCGAGAAGGCCGGTTCGCTCTGGGGACAGTACTCGCTCGGCCACGGCTGGCGCGTCGGTCTCGGCGCCCGCCATATCGGCAACGTGACCGGTGCCAACAGCCTGCCAGTGGTCCCCTCGGTGACGCTGTACGACGCCATGATCGGTTACGACACGGGGCCGTGGGCCTTCCGCTTCGACGTGAAGAACCTTGCCGACAAGGAATACGTCTCCTGGTGCCGGCGCGAAAACGGCGACTGCGGCTACGGCGAGCGCCTGAACGCCATGCTCACCGCGCGGTACAAGTTCTGATGCGTCCGCTCTGTCTCGTCGCGCATCGCTGGCTGGGCCTGCTCACCGCGCTGTTCCTGTTCATCACGGGGATCACCGGCGCGGTGATTTCCTGGGACCACGAACTCGACGGCTGGCTGAACCCCCATCTGACCGAGGCCAGGAGCAGCGGCGTCCCCCTGCCCCCGCTCGAGCTGGCCAGCCAGGTGGAAGCCCGCTACCCGCAGATCCGGGTCACCTCGGTGCCGCTCGCCGTGGCACCGGGCGAAGCCCTGGCCCTGTTCGTGCAGCCGCGGGTCGACCCGGAGAACGGCCGCCTGTTCGACCCCGGCTTCAACCAGGTCTTCCTCGACCCGGCGACCGGCGAGGAACTGGGCAAGCGGCAGTGGGGAGCGGTCTGGCCGGTGACCCGCGAGAATTTCGTGTCCTTCCTCTACAAGCTGCACTACAGCCTGCACCTTCCCGAAATGTTCGGCAGCGACCGCTGGGGAATCTGGCTGCTCGGCATCATCGCCATCGCCTGGACGCTCGACTGCTTCGTCGCCGTCTACCTGACCCTGCCGGCGCGGCGGCGCGCGCGAACGCCGGATGAAGCCCTGGCCGACGAAGCGCGCGACGACATGCCGCCCGGACGCACCTTCTGGCAACGCTGGAAACCGGCCTGGCGGGTCCGCTGGCGCGCCGGCAACTACAAGCTGAACTACGACCTGCATCGCGCCTTTGGCCTGTGGACCTGGCTCCTGCTGCTGATTCTCGCCTTCACCGCGTTTTCCCTGAATCTGCGCCGCGAGGTGTTCATCCCGCTGCTGACCGGTGTATCGAACCTGACACCGACCCCCTTCGACCAGCGCCCGCGTAGCCCGAAGCACGCACCGATCTCCCCGCGCCTCGGCTACCCGGAGATTCTCCCGCAGGCGCAGCTCGAAGCGGCGCGGCGCGGCTGGCAGGAACCCGCCGCACGGATCGGCTACGCCCAGAACTTCGGCATCTTCAGCGTCGACTTCCACTACCCGGACGCCGATCACGGCAGCGGCGGCGCCGGCCACAAGCGCCTCTACTTCGACGGGCAGGACGGTCGCCCGCTGGGCGAGCGGCTGCCCTGGACGGGAACGGCGGCGGACATTTTCGTGCAGGCCCAGTTTCCTCTTCATTCGGGACGCATTCTTGGACTCCCTGGGCGCATCCTAGTCTCCGCCATGGGACTGATAGTCGCCCTGCTGTCCGTCACCGGCGTCTATCTCTGGTGGAAGAAGCGCGCGGCCAGGCGCACGGCTCAGGTGCGCCGTCGCCCCGCCCCCGGCCATGCCGGCGCCACGGCCGGAATCGGCCGGCCGGTCTGAGTCCACGCTGGCCTCCCCCGCCCGCCGGCCTGCCTTGCCAGCGGGCTTGCCGAGCCGCCGCGAAACTGACACCCTCGCGGTTTTTCCCGACGCCCGGACCACCATGCCCCGCATCCAGATCGAACTGCCGGCGCAGTTCCCCTTCGCCACCGACCTGCCGCTCTACCTCAGCCACATCAACTACGGCGGGCACCTCGACAACGCGCTGCTGCTGACCGTGGTGTCGGAGGCGCGCGCGCGTTTCTTCCAGTGGCTGGGCTACAGCGAACGCGATGTCGAGGGCGCCGGGATCATCGTCGCCGACGCGGCGGTGCAGTACCGCGCCGAGGCCTTCCACGGCGAGACGATGGTGGTGCGCATGGCCGCCGCCGACTTTTCGGGCAAGGGCTGCGACCTGCTCTGGCAGATGTGCGACCGGGCCAGCGGCCGCGAGGTGGCGCGCGGCAAGACCGGGATCGTCTTCTTCGACTACGCGACGCGGCAGGCGGTGGCCGTGCCGGCGGGGTTCCGCGCGCGGGCCGGCTGATCAGCCGGCGAGGTAGGCGCGCGCCAGCCGCTGCTGCAGCCCGCGCGCCTGCTTCAGCGACTCCTTGAGGATCAGCCGGTCGAGCTCGTGCAGGCGGTCGGGATCGACCCGGTTGGCGGCCTCGGCGTCGCCGCCGCCGGTCTGGCGCTCGAGGCGCAGCCGCTGGATGTGCTGGAAGGCGTCGATCAGTGCCGCCAGTTCGTGCGCCTGCAGGCCGGCCGGCGCGGCGGCGGCGCTCAGCCGCTCGACCGTGTTGGTGCCCGGCACGCCATGCGCCAGCGCGTAGATGCGCGCGGCGTCGACGAAGGGGCGCGCGCCGTGCCGCTTGAGATCGATGGTGTGCGGATGGGCCTTGTCGTCGTCGTAGCGGAAACCCTGCCACCAGTTGAGCGGCGATTCCCAGTTCATGGTGCTGTCGGCCAGGGCACGCAGGAAGATCGGGTGCTCGGGCGCGCGCGCGAGCAGCCAGGCGCGCAGTTCCTCGGCCAGCGCCTCCTGCCCGTAGAGCGGGCGGAAATCGAAGAAAATCGTCGAATTGAGCACGGCCTGCGGCTCGGCGCTGGCCAGCCAGCCCGCGAAGGCGCCGCGCCATTCGTCGAGCGACAGGCACCAGGCCGGGTTGCCGGCCATGATGCCGCCCTTGCACAGGGGGAAGCCGCAGGTGTCGAGCGCGGCATTGACCGCCCGCGCGAAGGGCAGGAAGACGGCGCGCAGCGTGTCGGCCTCCGCCGCCGAGGCGGCCTGAAAGACGATCCCGTTGTCCTGGTCGGTGGCCAGCGTCTGCTCGAGCCGCCCTTCCGAGCCGAAGACCAGCCAGCACCATGGCACGTAGGGCAGCTCGAACCCCTCGGCGACGCGCTCGACAAGCTGCAGCGTGAGCAGGTCGTTGAGCGCGGAGATGCGCTGGCAGATAGTCTGTGCGCCGACGCGGCCGGCCAGCAGGACGCCGGCGAAGGCGCGGATCTCGGCGGCCACGGCGGCCAGCGCCGGAACGTCGGGTGCTGCGCGGATGGCCGCCACCAGGGCACTGGCGCGGGCGCCGGGCGGCTGGTAGAGGTCGGCCTGCGAGACGATGCCGGCATAGCGTCCGTCGCCGTCGGTAAGCACCAGGTGGCGGACGCCCCGCCGGACCATCAGCACGCTGGCCTGGTGCAGCGTGGCGCTGGTCGGCAGGCAGATCGGGGCGGCGGTCATCATGCCGGCGACCGGGGCGTCGAGATCGGCGGCCGCGAGGGCGATGCGCCGCAGCACGTCGCGCAGGGTGACGATGCCGAGCGGCACGCCGCTCGCCGGGTCGCAGACGGCGATGGCGTCCGCCATCGCCGCGTCGAGCCGCGCCAGCGTCGCCCGCACGCTCGCCGAGGGCGGCACCGCGAGCGCCGCGTCGCGCGGCAGGCACTGCAGCGCGGCGAACGGCGACAGGCTGTCCACACTAGTAGCGCAGACGGGCATGGTAGGTCTTCTCGCAGGCTTCGCGCGCTTCGCGCAGCGTGGTGATGCCCATCTCCGCAAGCAGCGGCAGCATCTTGAGGAACACCTCGGCGGTGACGATGGCGTCGCCCAGGGCGGTGTGCCGGCCGATCACCGAGACGCCGAAGCGCTCGGCGATGGCCTCCAGGCGATGCGATTCCTGGTTGGGGTGCAGCACCGCCGAGAGCAGCATGGTGTCGAGCACCGGCTGGTCGAAGCGCAGGCCCAGGCGCGCCTCCTTGAGTTCGAGGAAGCGCATGTCGAAGGCGGCGTTGTGCGCGACCAGCACGGTGTCGGCGCAGAAGGCGTGGAAGGCCGGCAGGACGGTGTCGATGGTCGGCTGCCCGACCAGCAGGTCCGGGGTGATGCCGTGCACGGCGATCGATTCCTTCGACAGGGGGCGGCGCGGATCGACCAGCTGGTCGAGGCATTCATGGTGCAGCAGGCGGCGGTTGACGATGCGCGTGGCGCCGATCTGGATGATCTCGTCGCCCTCCGACGGCGAGAGGCCGGTGGTCTCGGTATCGAAAACGGTGTAGGCGAGCTCCTGCAGCGGCCGTTCGTCGAGGGCGTGGTTGCCGGCCGAACCGCGGAACAGGTCGAAATCGTAGAACTCGGGCCGGCTGCCCCGCCGCGCCGGCTGCCCCGCCGGGCGCGGGCGCGGCGCGTCGGCCGCCGGCAGGAGGATGCGGAAATAGGCGCGGTGCGAGACGCGCTCGCGCTGGAACCAGATCTCGCCGTTGCAGCGCTGCACCACGTCGGCCACGCTCAGCGTGCTCGCCTCGTTGCCGGTGCGCATGGCGTCCATCTGCCAGATCATCGCCGTCTCGTTGTTCATCGAGGTGCCGGTCCAGGCCAGATCGAGCTGCGCCAGCCGGCCGCCGCGCGTCAGCGACAGGCGCACCTCGCGCACCTCGCGCTCGCCGTATTCGTCGCGCAGGCGGGCGGCGAGGAAGGCCAGCGCCTGCAGCAGCCCGAAGCTGTCGATGCGCAGCCAGAGGCTCTCGTCCACCTGCTCGCTCTTGACCGCCAGGCCGCTGTCCCCGGCGATGCGGTGCATGGCCACCGCGACGAATTCGGCGCCGAGCATTTCCTCGAGCAGCCAGCGCTCGCGCAAGTCGTCGGAAAAGGCCGCCGCCGCCCGGTCGAGGTGTTGCGACAGCGCGCGCGCCTCGTCGCGGATGACGCCGAGGAAGCGCTCGCGCTGCTCCGGCGCCATGTCGCCGAAATCGGAGAGCGTCTCGGCGGCGGCGCGGATATTGCCGAGCGGCCCCCGCCCGCCCTCGGTCAGCGACTGGATCAGCGCGTCGCGCCGGGCGTTGCGCTCGTGGGTGGCGGTGATGTCGTCGAGGATCAGCACGAAGCCCGTGATCGCGCTGCCCTCGCCGCCCTCGCCGGCGAGCACCGGCGACATGTGCGCGCGCAGCAGGCGGCCGGCGCGCGTGGCGGTGACGAACTGCGCCGAGCCGCCGTGCTCGCCGCCGGCCTGCTGCAGGCGCTCGAGCGCGTGCGCGATGAGCGCGCGGTCGAAGACGGTGTAGATCGAGCGGCCGAGGCCGAGCAGCTCGGCGCCGCCGGTCTCGCTGCCGGACGAGAGTTCCTGGCGGGCGCGCTGGTTGTAGAGCAGCACGCGCCCGTCGAGATTGCACACGACGACGCTCTGTTCGAGGTCGGCCATCAGCGCCGCGAGGCGGCCGCGCTCGGCCTCCACCGAGGCGCGCGCCTCGGCGATGCGGGCGGCCACGTCCCCCTCCAGCGCCTGGCGCGCCGTCGCCAGCTTGTTCACCGCCCGGCCGAGGGCGGCGAATTCCGGCGCGGCGTGCTCGCCGATGCGCGCGCGGCTGTTGCCGACCAGGGTATCGACCTCCTCGGCCATGCGCAGGGCGGCGCGGGGATAGCGGAAGTACAGCGTGCGCACCGCCGAGAAGACCAGCGCGCAGGCCGCCAGGGTGATGAAGGCGGCGGCGACGATGCTCGCCTCGCGCGTCAGCGCGGGGTCGGGGCCGCCCTCGCCGCCGGCGACCAGCAGCGCACCGGTGGCGCCCACCAGCGCCAGCAGGAAGGCGCAGGCGGCCGCGGCGGCCAGCCACCAGGTCCGTGCGGCGGGCATCTACATCCCCAGCAGCGCGCGCACCTTCTCGACCAGCTCGCGGGTCGAGAAGGGCTTGGTCATGTAGGCGTCGGCGCCCAGCCCGAGGCCCTTGCTGACCTCGGTCTCGCGGCCCTTGGCGGTGAGCATCAGGATGCGCAGGCCGGCGAGATCGGGGTCGGCGCGCAGCGCCTGGCAGACGTCGAAGCCGTTCATCTTCGGCATCATCACGTCGAGCAGGACGAGGTCCGGCCGCTCGGCACGCGCACGCGCCAGCGCCTCCTCGCCATCCTGCGCGACAACGGTCTGGAAGCCCTCGCGGCTCAGCAGGAATTCGAGTGAAATGACGATGTTCTGTTCATCGTCGGCGATCAGTATCTTTTTTGTCATGGTCTCCGGTTCCTGATATCTAGGGCGTCGCTGTCTCCCGCGCCGCCTCCTCCCCGCCCGGCGGCGCCAGGGGCAGGAAGAAGCGGAAGGTCGCGCCCTCTCCCGGAGCGCTCTCGACCCACAGCCGGCCGCCGAAGTGCTCGACGATGCGCCGGCTGATCGGCAATCCCAGGCCGGTCCCGGCCGGCTTGTCGGTCAGCGCGTCGCCGACCTGGCGGAATTTCTCGAAGATGACCTGCTGATCCTCGCCGCGGATGCCGGGCCCGTTGTCGGCGACGCTCACCTCGAGGCCGTCGGCGCAGGGCCGCAGGGCGACGCGCACGCGGCCGTGCCCCGCCGGCAGGAACTTTACCGCATTCGAGAGCAGATTCAGCATGACCTGGATCAGGCGGTCGCGGTCGGCGCGGATCCGCGGCAGCCCGTCCGGCAGGTCAAGCTCGATGCGTGCGCCCTTCTCGCGGAAGAGCTGGCTGGTCGCCGCCACCGACTGCTCGATCAGGGCCTTCAGGTCGATTTCGCTGGCGTGCCAGTCGGCGTGGCCGGACTCGATCTTGGCCATGTCCAGCGTCTGGTTGACGAGGCGGGTCAGGCGCTCGGTCTCGCTGACGATCAGCCCGAGGAAGCGGGTGCGGTCGGCCAGCGCGATGCGCGGATCGTCGCGCAGGATTTCCGAGAAGGCGCGGATCGAGGTCAGCGGCGTGCGCAGTTCGTGCGTCACCGACGACATGAAATCGTCTTTCAGCCGGTCGAGCTCCTGCAGGCGCTCGTTGGCCGCCTTCAGCTCGCGCGTTGCCGCCGTCAGCTCGGCCGACTTGCGCTCGAGCGCGCGGCTGTAGGTGCGCAGCTGCGAGGCCTCGTCGAGAATGTTCATCACCTCGGTGAGACTGAGCGGCTCCTCCTTGGCCACCGAGGCCACCATCACCCGCGCCGAGGCGCTGCCGATGGCGCCGGCCAGCAACGACTCGGCATAGTGCACCAGCTCGGCGTCGGCCTCGAGCGATTCGGGGTCGGCCGCGCCGTGCCGCCGGGCGTACTCGGCGAAAGCCGCCTGTGCGCGCTGCGGGCCGAGGAAGCGGCCGACCAGGGCCAGCAGATCGGCGATCTCGGCGCGTCCCCGCCAGAGCGCGGCACCGGCCGGCCGGCCATGCCGGAGCGCATCGACGAAGAGGGTGGCCTGGCTGGCCTCGGCGGCGCTCGGTGCGCGCAGCAGCGACACGGCCACGTAGCAGCCGATGTTGGCGAACATGCTCCAGAACAGGCAGTGCGAGATTTCGTCGAGGCCCCCGAGGCCGAACAGCTGCTGCGGACGCAACAGCTCGGTGCCGAACAGGCCCTGCGTCAGGAAATCGTCGGGCAGCCAGCCGGACTTGGCGAAGGACGGCAGCAGCAGCGTGTAGGCCCACACCAGGAAGCCGGCCGAGAGTCCGGCCAGCGCGCCCTCGCGGGTGCCGCCGCGCCAGTACATGCCGCCGATCATCGCCGGGGCGAACTGGGCCACGGCGGAGAAGCTGATCAGGCCGATGGCGACCAGCGCGTAGGCCTCGCCGGCCAGCCGGAAATAGAGGTAGCCGAGCAGCAGGATCAGCACGATGGCACCGCGCCGGATGCCGAGCAGCAGGCCGGAGAGATCCTCCGAGGCATCGAGCGCCAGCCGCTTCATGCGCAGCAGCAGCGGCATCGCCAGGTCGTTGCAGACCATCGTCGAGAGCGCGATGGTCTCGACGATGACCATGCCGGTGGCGGCCGACAGGCCGCCGATGAACACCAGCAGCGTCAGCCATTCCTGCCGCTCCGCCATCGGCAGGGTGAGCACGAAGGTATCGGCGTCGACGCCCTGCCCGGCGAAGTGCAGCAAGCCGCCGAGGGCGATCGGCAGGACGAACAGGTTGATCAGGAAGAGGTAGAGCGGAAAGAGCCAGGCGGCGCGCCGCAGGTGCTCCTCGTTGACGTTCTCGACGACGGCGACCTGGAACTGGCGCGGCAGGAAGAGGATGGCCAGGCCAGCCAGCAGGGTCAGCGAAAACCAGCCGGTGAAGCCCTGCCCCGAAGGTACGGCGGCCATCAGGCGGCGCAGCCCCTCGGCCTCGCCGGCGCGCCGCGCGATGTCGGCGAGGCCGTCGTACATGCCCCAGGTGACGAAGACGCCGACGGCGAGGAAGGCCACCAGCTTGACCATCGATTCGAGGGCGATGGCGGCGACCATGCCTTCGTGCCGCTCGGTGGCATCGAGATGGCGGGTGCCGAAGACGATGGTGAAGGCGGCAAGGATCAGCGCGATCCAGAAGCTGATGTCGGCGGCCACCGGCAGCGTGGCGCTGCGGTTCGGCATGACGATCTCCGGGTAGCCGAGCAGCAGGGTGACGCTGCCCGAGACGGCTTTCAGCTGCAGCGCGATGTAGGGAACGATGCCGATCACCGCGATGATGGTGACCAGTCCGCCGAGCAGGTGGCTCTTGCCGTAGCGCGAAGAGATGAAGTCGGCGATCGAGGTGATGCGGTTGGCCTTGGCCGTGCGGATCATCTTGAGCAGCAGGAACCAGGCGAGCGCCATCACCAGCGTCGGCCCCAGGTAGATCGGCAGGAAGCCGATGCCGGACACCGCCGCCCGCCCGACGCTGCCGTAGAAGGTCCAGGTGGTGCAGTAGACCGCCATCGACAGCGCATAGATGGTCGGGCTGGCGATGATCGAGCGGCCGGCGTCGGCGCGCTTGTCGCCCCACCAGGCGACCGCGAAGAGCAGCCCGAGGTAGAGCAGCGAGACGGCGACGATCATTCCCCCGCCCAGCATGCCGCTACTCCCCGCGCCGCTCGATGAACCAGGCCATCAGCGCGATCAGCCCGCCCCAGGCGACGAAGACGTAGGCGTACAGCAGCGGCACCCCGAACACGCTCGCCGCGCGGTCGAACAGCGACAGGAGCGGGTAGTTGAACAGCACGCAGCCGCCGAGAAAGGCAGCCACCAGCCGCTCGCCGGTACGCATCCTGCGGTGCATCGAGTCTCCCCCTGTCGTTTCCTGCGCGATCTCCCGTGCCGCGCATGCCGTCAGTGTGAACCCCTGCCGCAGGCCTTTGCACGCTGCAGCGCAATAAGCGCCGGACACGGCGCCGGGGCCTCGCGGCGCCGGCTGCGGCTATACTCGCGCCTTTGTCCCGACCTCCGTTCACGCCATGATCCGCTCCGCACTCGACTGGCGGCCCCGCGCCAGCTATTCCGACATCACCAGCGATTTCGCCGAAGGCATCGCGCGCATCGCCATCAACCGTCCGGAGAAGCGCAACGCCTTCCGTCCGGAAACGGTGATGCAGCTGATCGAGGCCGTGCATGCCGCGCAGTTCGACCCCGAGGTCGGCGTCATCGTCCTCACCGGCGCCGGCCACGAGGCCTTCTGCGCCGGCGGCGACCAGACCGTGCGCGGCGACGACGGCGGCTACCACGACGCCCAGGGCACCCCGCACCTCAACGTGCTCGACCTGCAGATGCAGATCCGGCGCTGTCCGAAACCGGTGGTGGCGATGGTCGCCGGCTTCGCCATCGGCGGCGGCCACGTGCTGCACCTCGTCTGCGACCTCTCCATCGCTGCCGACAATGCCCGCTTCGGCCAGACCGGTCCGCGCGTCGGCAGCTTCGATGCCGGCCTCGGCGCCGGCCTGCTGGCGCGCACCATCGGCATGAAGAAGGCCAAGGAGATCTGGCTGCTCTGCCGCCAGTACGACGCGCAGGCGGCACTCGAGATGGGCCTCGTCAACACCGTCGTGCCGCTCGCCGAGCTCGAGGAGGAAACCGTGCGCTGGTGCCGCGAGATGCTGCGCCTCTCGCCGATGGCGCTGCGCATGATCAAGGCCGGCTTCAACGCCGACACCGACGGACTGGCCGGCATCCAGGAGCTTGCCGGCAACGCCACCGGCCTCTTCTACATGACCGAGGAAGGCCAGGAAGGGCGCAACGCCTGGCTGGACAGGCGTCCGCCCGACTTCGCCCGCTTCCGCAAGCGTCCCTGAGCGCTCCCGCCCCGCGCGCAATGCGCCTCGCCGCTGCCCGTCTGCAGCCCTACGCGCTGCCCCTGCGCGCCGCCTGGCGCACGGCCGCCGGCGCGTTCGTCGAGCGGCGCGGCTGGCTGCTCCGGCTGGCGAGCGTGGACGGCCTGCACGGCCATGGCGACTGCGCGCCGCTGCCGGCCAGCGGCACCGAGGACGCGGCCCGGGCGGAAGCGGCCCTCGCCGCGCTGCTGCGCGGGATCGTCGGCCGCACGGTGAGCGAGGCGCTCGCCGCCCTCCCCCCCGCGCCCGGCGACGCGCCGGCGGCCCGCTGCGCCGTCGAGTGCGCCCTGCTCGATCTCGCCGCGCAGGCCGCCGGCCACCCCCTCGCCGAGGCCTTGCGCGGCGCCCCGGCCGCGCGCTCGGTGGCGGTCAATGCCGCGCCCGGCGCGCTCATCGACGTCGATGCCGCGACGCTGCGCGCAGCAGTGGCCCAGGGGTTCACGGTACTCAAGCTGAAGGTCGGCACTGCCCCGCCCGGGCAGGAAATCGCCCGCCTGCGGACGCTCGCGGCGGCACTGCCGGCCGGCGTGCGCCTGCGTCTCGACGCCAACCGCGCCTGGCCGGCGAGCGTGGCGGCGGAGTTCATCGCGGCCTGCGGCGACCTGCCGCTCGACATGCTCGAGGAACCGCTGGCCGACCCGCGGGCGGACGCGCTGGCCGACCTGCAGGCAGCCGCTGCCTTTCCGCTGGCGCTCGACGAGTCGGCGCCGTGCCGCCCCGACGATCCCTTCTTCGCCGCCCCGCCGGTGCGCCGCCTGGTCCTCAAGCCGCCCCGCCTCGGCGGCCTGCGCCCGGCGCTCGCCCTGGCCCGCCACGCGGCCGGCGCCGGCCTCGCCTGCGTGGTCACCGGCAGCATCGACAGCGCCTGCGGCCTGCTCGCCGCCACCCACCTCGCGGCCGCGCTGGCGCTGGAGGCCACCCCCACCCGCGACGGACAGCGCACGGCAAGCCAGGAACTCGCGCACGGCCTCGCCACCGCCGGCTGGCTGGCCGCCGATCTCGGCCAGGCACCGCGCGCGCGCGACGGTCGCCTCCACCTGCCAGCCGGCCCCGGACTCGGCTTCCGGCCCGACGCCTGAGCGCACCGCCTTGCAAAGTCAACCGGGGAATCGGCGCACGGCGTTGAGGGCACTGACGAATCCGCGCCGGACGAACGGCAAGTGCGGCAGGCCCCCTGGGCAGGGCGTATCCGGAGCGCGCTCCTGCCATCGCTAATGTTAGCGATTGGCCCTCCCCGGCGATTGCTTTAGCATCCGCGGCTTGTCCGCAAGCCCACTCGCAACGCTACGTGGATCCCATCGACCGCGATGCCGCATAAATTCCTGCTCATCGAGCCGTCCGGCAGCCTGCGCGCCGTGCTCGGCCATCTTGCGGAGCAGCGTGGCTGGCTCGCCGAGGCGTACGCCGACCTGCCGCCGGCGCTTGCCCGCCTCGACGCGGAGCCGCTCCCCGATCTGGTCGTCACCGCCGCGCTGCTGCCCTCGGGCACCTACGCCGATGTCGTCACACGGGTCCGGGCCTGTCCCGGTTGCGAAGCACTGCCCGTCGCACTGCTCAGCAGCGATGGCGACATCGCCTTTCCGGCCCTCGAATGCGGCGTTACCGAGGTGTTCCGGAAGGACGACCTGGAGTGCTTCGGGGACTACCTCGATGTCTTCGCCACGGCCGGCGGGCGCGGCATTCCGGCCGGGCGCCGCGCGCTGGTCCTCGACGACGACCGCGCGGTTGGCGGCTACATGGCGGAAATCCTCGGCGAGGCGGGGCTCGCCGTGGATTACTTCAACACCGGCGCGCAGGCCCTGCCCGCGGCCCTGCACCAGCGCTACGACCTGCTCTTCATCGATCTCGTTCTCGACCGGGGGCGCTCGGGCAACGGGGTGATCCGCTCGATCCGGCAGTCCTCCGGCCCCAACGCCAAGGCGCCGATCGTCGCCGTGTCGGCCTTTCTGGACAGCGCGCGGCGCAGCGAGGCGTTGCGCGCGGGGGCGACGAGCTATCTCGAGAAACCGGTGGCGCCGAGCGACCTCGTGGCGCACGCCGGCATGCTGCTCAGCGCGCTGACGCCGGAAACGCTGCCCGGCGATCCGCTCGACGACAACCGGGTGTTCAGCGGGCTTTCCAAGCGGGAGCGCCTGATCTGCGGCATGGTCATCGCCGGCTACAGCGACAAGGACATCGCCGAGCGCCTGAAGATCAGCTACTGGACGGTGCGCACGCACATCACCCGGATCTTCAAGAAATGCCAGGTGGCCAACCGCATGGAGCTGGCCGGCCTGGCGCGCGGTGCGCGCGGGTCGGAGCCCTTCTTCGGGATTCCCGACCAGAAGTCGCTGGCCGACCATGTCGTCGACAACCTGCACCACGGCATGGTGATCACCGACGCCGGGCAGACCATCCTGCACGTCAATCCGGCCTTCACCCGGATCACCGGCTACTCGCGCGAGGAAGCCGTCGGGCAGACGCCCCGGCTGCTGAAATCCGGCAAGCACGACAACGCGTTCTACCGGGCAATGTTCGCGCAGATCGGCAAGACCGGCTTCTGGGCCGGCGAGGTCTGGAACCGCCACAAGAACGGCAAGCTCTTCCTGGAATGGCTCGTCATCCGCGAACTGGCCACCGATGCGCCATTCGGCGCCCGCTACGTGGCAGTGATCGAGGATGTCACCGAGCGTTACCTGGAGAACGAGCGCATCCGCCACTCGGCGCTGCACGATCCGCTGACCGGGCTGGCCAACCGCATCCTGCTGCAGGACCGCGCCGGCCAGGAGATCGCCCGGGCCCGGCGCCATGGCACGCAGCTGGCGGTCGTCTTCATCGACATCGACCGCTTCAAGCCGATCAACGACACCCTGGGCCACCAGACCGGCGACGAACTGCTCCGCCAGCTCGCTGGCCGCCTGCGCGGGCGGATCCGCGCGAACGATACCATCGCCCGCTACGGCGGCGACGAATTCGTCGCCCTGCTGCCCGACATCGACGGACGCGCCGCGGCGCTGGCCACCGCGACCAAGCTGTTTCGGGCCTTCGACGCACCGTTCGCCATCGACGGGCAGGAGCTGTCGGTCGGCGCGAGCATCGGCGTCAGCCTTTTTCCGGCACACGGTGACAGCTACGATGCGCTGGTCGCCAGCGCCGACCGGGCGATGTACTGCGCGAAGAAGAACGGCAAGGGGCAGATCCGCTTCGAGGACGAGCGCGCCGACGGACAGCCGCGCACGCGGCAGCGGCTCGAGAACAGCCTGCAGCGGGCGCTGACGATGGGAGAATTCGCCCTCTGCTTCCAGCCGAAGATCGAGATCGGCAGCCGCCGGATCGTCGGCTGCGAAGCGCTCGTGCGCTGGCATTCGCGCGAGGAGGGGGCGATCTCGCCGGTGGAGTTCATCCCGCTCGCGGAGCAGACCGGGCTGATCCTGCCGCTTGGCCGCTGGGTCCTGCACGAGTCCTGCCGGATGCTGCGACGCGTGCATGACGCGGGTTTCAGCGATTTCTCGATGGCCATCAACGTGTCACCGCTGCAGGTGGTGCACCAGGAGTTCGTGGCCGAGCTCCGGAGCGTGCTGGAGGATTACCGGGCCGCCCCCGGGCACGTCCAGCTGGAGCTGACGGAGGCGGTGCTCCAGCGCGATCCGGCCGGCACGGCGAAGATTCTGCGCCAGCTGACCGACCTGGGCGTTTCGCTGGCGCTCGACGATTTCGGAACCGGCCACTCCAGCCTTGGCAGCCTGCGGCAGTTTCCCTTCGACACGGTCAAGATCGACCGCCAGTTCGTCAGCGGCGTGCATCGCGACCGCTACAACGAATCGATCACGCGCGCCACCGTGCATCTGGCGCGCGGGCTGGACATGACGGTCGTCGCCGAGGGAATCGAAAACCGCCAGGAGGCCGATTTCCTCGACAGCATCGGCTGCGATCTGGCGCAGGGATTCTTCTACAGCGGCGCCGTCGGGGCCGACGCCCTGCTGCAGATGCTCGCCGCGCCACCCGCCCTGCCGGACTGATTACCCGCTGGCCAGCGGCAGCGCCGGTCGCTCGATCACGCGGCGCAGGACGAAGCTGGAATGCACGCCGGTGACGCCCTCGATGCGCGTGATGCGGTTGAGCAGCAGTTCCTGATAGGCATCCATGTCGCGGACCACGGCCTTGATCTGGTAATCGGCATCCTGTCCGGTGATCAGCAGGCATTCCATCACTTCGGGAATCGCCCGCACGCGGGTCTCGAAATTCTCGAAGCGCTCCGGGGTATGGCGGTCCATCGAGATGTGGATGAGCGCCATCAGCGTCAATCCGAGCGCCCTGGCGTCGAGGGCTGCGCGGTAGCCGGCGATGATGCCGGCTTCCTCGAGCGCGCGCACGCGGCGCAGGCAGGGCGAGGGCGAAAGGCCGATGCGTTCGGCCAGATCCTGGTTGCTGATGCGGCCGTCCTCCTGAAGGATTTCAAGAATGCGGCGGTCGTAGCGATCAAGCGGCATGTTCCACTTCCAAGAGCTTAAAAGGCAAAATATATTTCAATATAATCAATTGCAGCAATATCATGCCTTTTTTAATTGAAAACAAGCGATTTTCGCAAGCACCTGCCCTGCCCTTTGGCCTAGAATTTCTCCATCGTCCGGCCGCATCCCACCGCCGGAATTCCTGACAGGAGAATGACGCCATGCCGCAAGCGATCCCGCGCAAGTACCTGCCCTTCCCTCCCGTTGCCCTGACCGACCGGCAGTGGCCGAATCGCGTGCTTTCGGCGCCGCCGATGTGGATGAGCACCGACCTGCGCGATGGCAACCAGTCGCTCTTCGAGCCGATGAACGTCGAGCGCAAGATGCGTCTTTTCCGCACCCTCTGCGAGATCGGCTTCAAGGAGATCGAGGTGGCCTTTCCCTCGGCATCGCAGACCGATTTCGATTTCGTCCGCGCGCTGATCGAGGAGGGCCACATTCCCGGCGACGTGACCATCGAGGTGTTGACCCAGGCGCGCGAACACCTGATCCGGCGGACGATGGATTCCCTGCGCGGTGCGCGGCGGGCCATCGTGCATGTCTATAACGCCACCTCGCGCCCCTTCCGCGAGAACGTTTTCGGGATGAGCAAGGCCGAGGTGGTGGACATGGCCGTGAATGCCGTGCGCCTGATCCGGGCACTCGCCGACGAGCGCCCGGAAACTGAGTGGGTGCTGGAATACAGCCCGGAAACCTTCACCGCGACCGAACTCGATTTCGCGCTCGAGGTCTGCGACGCGGTGACCGCGGCCTGGGGCGCAACGCCGGAAGACAAGGTGATCCTCAACCTGCCGACGACGGTCGAGATGGCGACGCCGAACGTTTATGCCGACCAGATCGAGTGGATGCACCGCCATCTCGCCCATCGCGATTCGGTGATCCTCAGCATCCATCCGCACAACGACCGGGGTACCGCCGTCGCCGCCGCCGAACTGGCGCTGATGGCCGGCGCCGAACGCGTCGAGGGCTGCCTGTTCGGCAACGGCGAGCGCACCGGCAATGTCGACCTCGTCACGCTGGCGCTCAACATGCACACCCAGGGCATCGATCCGGGGCTCGATTTCTCGGACATCAACGCCATCGCCCGCACTTGCGAACACTGCACCCAGCTCCCGATCCACCCACGCCATCCGTACGTCGGGGATCTCGTATTCACGGCCTTCTCCGGCTCCCAT
Organism: Rhodocyclaceae bacterium; assembly: GCA_026646875.1. Classification (GTDB taxonomy): domain Bacteria; phylum Pseudomonadota; class Gammaproteobacteria; order Burkholderiales; family Rhodocyclaceae; genus 66-26. Next base: position 20,538 of record JAPKHL010000022.1, read on the forward strand.
CAGGACGCCATCCGGAAGGGGTTTGCCGCCCACAAGGCGGACGAGCCATGGGCAGTGCCCTATCTGCCGATCGACCCGGCCGACGTCGGCCGCAGCTACGATTCGGTGATCCGGGTCAACAGCCAGTCGGGCAAGGGCGGCGTGGCCTATCTGATGGAAACCGAGTACGGCGTGGCGATGCCGCGACGCCTGCAGGTGGAGTTCTCGGGCGAGGTCCAGGCGCTGGCCGACGCGCGCGGCGGGGAAATGACCGCCGCCGATCTCTGGCAGCTGTTCTCGCGCACCTATCTGGAGGATCGCGGCAGCATGCGCTACGTCGAGCACCATCTGTTCGAGCACGGCAGCGCACAGGGCATCCGCATCCATCTCGAGCTCGACGGGGTGCTGCATCTGGTCAGCGGCGAGGGTAACGGGCCGATCGACGCCGCCGTGCATGCCCTGCAGGCAATCGGGGTGGCGCTGCAGGTGCGCAGCTACGAGGAGCGCTCGATGGCCGCCAGCGGCAATGCCCGGGCCTGCGCCTTCATCGAGGTGGCGCAGGCGGGGCGCGGCGGCGAGCGTTACGGGGTGGGCATCGACGCCAACATCGTCACGGCATCGATCAAGGCGCTGGTCAGCGGCTACAACCGCTTGAGCGGGCGTGCCGGAGGCGCGGCGGTCGAGGCGGCCTGAGCGCCGCCTCCCGGCGGGCGCCGGCCCGGCTTACATGGATTTCCAGGCGAGCCAGGCAATCACCGCGAAGATGATCAGCAGGCCGACGAGTTCGAGATAGGCCATGGCGATGGATGTGGGTCGAAAAGAAAGGGCGGGATGCCGGAGCATCCCGCCCTTCGTCGTTCCGGCAAGGTCGCTCAGAAATGCAGCGGGCGCTTGTCGCAGGCCAGCGCGGCTTCGTGCACGACTTCCGACAGCGTCGGGTGGGCGTGGCAGATGCGCGCGAGGTCTTCCGAGGCGGCGCCGAATTCCATCGCGACGACGGCTTCCGAAATCAGTTCGGAAGCGTTGGCGCCGATGATGTGCACGCCGAGGATGCGGTCGGTCTGCGCGCAGGCCAGCATCTTGACGAAGCCGACCGGGGCGCCCATGCCGAGCGCGCGGCCGTTGGCGAGGAAGGGAATCTTGCCGGCCTTGTAGGCGATGCCGTCGGCCTTGAGCTGCTGTTCGGTCTTGCCGACCCAGGCGATCTCGGGGCTGGTGTAGATGACCCAGGGAATCGTGTCGAAATTGCAGTGACCGGCCTGGCCGGCCATCAGCTCGGCGACCATCACGGCTTCTTCCATGGCCTTGTGCGCGAGCATCGGGCCGGAGACGACGTCGCCGATTGCCCAGACGCCGGGCAGATTGGTGCGGCAATGGCCATCGACGTCGATGCGGCCGCGCTCGTCGAGCTTGAGGCCGACCCCCTCGGCGTTCAGGCCGTCGGTGTTCGGAATGCGGCCGACGGAGACGATCAGGCGGTCGGCATCGAGCTTCTGCGCCTTGCCATCCTTGTCGGCATAGCTGACCGAGACGCCCTTCTTGGTGGCCTTGACCTCGCCGAGCTTGACGCCGGTGAGGATGTTGAGCCCCTGCTTGGCGAAGACCTTGGCGGCTTCCTTGGCGACATCGACGTCGGCGACCGAGAGGAAGTCGGGCATCGCTTCGAGGATCGTCACCTCGGCGCCGAGGCGGCGCCAGACCGAGCCCATTTCCAGGCCGATCACGCCGGCGCCGATGATCGCCAGCTTCTTCGGCACGGCGTCGATGTCGAGCGCACCGGCGTTGTCGCAGACGATCTTGTTGTCGACGGGAATGCCGGGCAGGTGGCGGGCCTTCGAACCGGTGGCGACGATCACCTGCTTGGCGTCGACGACTTCATCGCCGACCTTCACTTGCCAGCCGCCTTCCTTGCCGGCACCGACGAACGAGCCGTGACCATTGAGCATGGTCACCTTGTTCTTCTTGAACAGGCCCTTGATGCCACCGGTGAGCTGCGTGACGATGCCGTTCTTGCGGCCGATCATCTTCGCCACGTCGATCTTCGGCGTGCCGACGCTGATGCCCTGGGCTTCGAATTCATGGCCGGCTTCCTCGAACATGTGCGAGGTGTGCAGCAGGGCCTTCGAGGGGATGCAGCCAACGTTCAGGCAGGTGCCGCCAAGGCGCGGCTCGCCCTTCGGATCGGCATAGGGATTCGATTCGCAGCACGCGACACTGAAGCCGAGCTGCGCGGCGCGGATCGCGGCCACATAGCCGCCGGGACCGCCACCGATGACGAGGACGTCGAATTGCTTGGACATTGTTCTTTCTCCTGATGGAAACGGAAAAACGGGGCGCCGGCCAGGGGATTCCGCCCCCCGGCGCCGCGCCCCGCTATTCCTGTTGCATTAGACGCCGAGCAGCAGGCGGGCCGGATCTTCCAGCGCTTCCTTCATCGTCACCAGACCGAGGACGGCTTCGCGGCCGTCGATGATGCGGTGGTCGTAGGACATCGCCAGGTAGTTGATCGGGCGCACGACGACCTGGCCGTTCTCGACGACGGCGCGGTCCTTGGTGGCGTGGATGCCGAGGATGGCCGACTGCGGCGGATTGATGATCGGCGTCGAGAGCATCGAGCCGAAGATGCCGCCGTTGGAGATCGAGAAGGTGCCGCCGGTCAGCTCTTCCATCGACAGCTTGCCGTCCTTGGCCTTCTGGCCGAATTCGGCGATCTTCTTCTCGATGTCGGCGATGCTCATCTGGTCGGCATCGCGGAGGATCGGCACGACAAGACCGCGCGGCGAGCCGACGGCAATGCCGATGTCGATGTAACCGTGGTAGACGATGTCGTTGCCGTCGACCGAGGCGTTGAGGATCGGGAATTTCTGCAGGGCGGCCACAGCAGCCTTGACGAAGAAGCCCATGAAGCCGAGGCGGACGCCATGCGTCTTCTCGAACTTCTCGCCGTACTGCTTGCGCAGCGCCATCACCGGCGCCATGTTCACTTCATTGAACGTGGTCAGGATGGCGTTCTCGTTCTTCGACTGCAGCAGGCGCTCGGCGATGCGGGCGCGCAGGCGCGACATCGGCACGCGCTGCTCGGGACGCTCGCCCAGGGGAATCTGCACGGCGGGCGCGGCAACCAGGGCCGGCGCGGCGGCCTTCGGCTGGGCGGCGACAGCGTCTTCCTTGGTCACGCGGCCGCCACGACCGGTGCCGGCGACGTCGGCGGCGGCAATGCCCTTCTCGTCCAGGATCTTGCGCGCGGCCGGCATGGCGACGCCCGCGGCCGAGGGAGCGGCGGCAGGCGCGGCAGCGGGCGCGGGAGCAGCGGCCTTGGGCGCCTCGGCCTTCGGCGCGGCGGCACCGGCCTTGGCGGCGGTATCGATCCGGGCGATGACCTCGCCGGAGACGACGGTGTCGCCGTCGCCCTTGATGATTTCCACCAGCACGCCGGCATCCGGCGCCGGCAGTTCGAGCACGACCTTGTCGGTCTCGATGTCGATCAGGTTTTCGTCGCGCGACACGGCCTCGCCGGCCTTCTTGTGCCAGGAGACCAGCGTGGCCTCGGCGACGGATTCGGACAGTTGCGGTACTTTGACGTCGATGATCATGTTATCTCCGTGCTTCGTGCTGGGTTAGTACTCGATCTTGCCCAGGGCGGACTCGATGAGGGTCTTCTGTTGGAGGGCGTGCTTGGCGGCGTAACCGACCGCCGGCGAGGCGGAGGCCGGACGCGAGACGAGCAGCAGGTGATGCTTCGGCCCGACCGAGCGTACCAGATGCTGGCGCGAGGCGAGCCAGTACCAGGCGCCCTGGTTGCGCGGCTCGTCCTGCACCCAGACCACCTCGGTGGCCTTCGGGTACTTGGAGAGCTCGGTCTTGAGCGCCTCGTCCGGGAAGGGATAGAGCTGCTCGAGGCGGACGACGGCAATGTGGTTGGCCTTCTTCTCGCGGCGGGCGGCGACGAGGTCGTAGTAGATCTTGCCCGAGCAGAGGATGACGCGCGTCACCTTCTTGGCGTCGAGCTTGTCGACTTCGCCGATCACTTCCTGGAAGCGGCCGTTGGCCAGTTCGTCGAGCGAGGAAATGGCATCCTTGTGGCGCAGCAGCGACTTCGGCGAGAAGACGATCAGCGGCTTGCGCTGCATGCGCACGCCCTGGCGGCGCAACAGGTGGAAGATCTGGGCCGGAGTGGTCGGCTGGCAGACTTCCATGTTCATCTCTGCACAGGCCTGCATGTAGCGCTCGATGCGCGCCGACGAGTGTTCCGGACCCTGGCCTTCATAACCGTGCGGGAGCAGCATGACGAGGCCGCAGGCGCGTCCCCACTTGGCTTCGCCGGAGGAGATGAACTGGTCGATGACGACTTGGGCGCCGTTGGCGAAGTCGCCGAACTGGCCTTCCCAGACCACCATCTCGTACGGGTTGGCGGAAGCGTAACCGTAGTCGAAGGCGAGCACGGCCTCTTCGGACAGCACCGAATCCCAGCACTGGAAGCCGGCCTGCTTTTCCTGCAGGTTGGCGAGCGGGTGGTAGGTGCCGGCCGCCCAGTTCTCGCGGTTCTGGTCGTGCAGGGCGGCGTGCCGGTGGAAGAAGGTGCCGCGGCCGACGTCTTCGCCCGAGATGCGCACGCCGTAACCGGAAACCAGCAGGGAGGCGTAGGCCAGATTCTCGGCCATGCCCCAGTCGACCGGCAGCTTGCCCTCGCCCATGGCGCGACGGTCCTCGATGATCTTCTTGACGCGGCTGTGCAGCGTGAAGCCCTCGGGGATCGTGGTCAGGCGCTCGGCAAGCCGCTTGATCTCCTTGAGCGGCACCGTGGTGTCGCAGTTGGGGATGTACTGCTTGGTCAGGTAGGGCGACCAGTCGATGGTCATCGGGTGCTTGTAGCCGGCAATCACCGGGTTGTACAGCAGCTCGCCCTTGTCGAGATGGGCACGGAAATCCTTGATCATGCCGTCCGGCCCATCGGCCGGGAGGACGCCCTCGGCGACCAGCTTGTCGGCGTACAGCTTGCGCGTGCCGGGGTGCTGGGAGACCTTCTTGTACATCAGCGGCTGCGTGACCATCGGCTCGTCCTGCTCGTTGTGACCGAGCTTGCGGAAGCAGATGATGTCGATCACCACGTCCTTCTTGAATTGCTGGCGGAACTGCATGGCCACCTGGGTGACCAGCGCCACCGCCTCGGGATCGTCGCCGTTGACGTGGAAGATCGGCGCATCGGCCATCTTGAAGATGTCGGTGCAGTACAGCGAGGAGCGGTAGTCGCGCGGATCGGACGTGGTGAAGCCGATCTGGTTGTTCACCACGATGTGTACCGTGCCGCCCGTGCCGTAGCCGCGGGTCTGCGCGAAGTTGATCATTTCCTGGTTGACGCCCTGGCCGGCCACGGCGGCATCGCCGTGGATCAGCACCGGCAGGACCTTGCTCTTGCCGCCCTCGCCGCGCCGCACCTGGCGCGCGTAAACCGAGCCCTCGACCACCGGGTTGACGATCTCGAGATGAGAGGGGTTGAAGGCCAGCGTCAGGTGGCACGGACCGCCGGGGGTGGCAACGTCGGAGGAGTAGCCCATGTGGTACTTGACGTCGCCGGCGGAGAGGTCCTGCGCCTTCTTGCCCTCGAATTCGTCGAAGAGCATCGAGGGGGCCTTGCCGAGCGTGTTGACCAGGACGTTGAGGCGGCCGCGGTGGGCCATGCCGATGACGATCTCGTCGACGCCAAGGCCGCCGGCGGTGCGGATCAGTTCATCCATCGAGACGATCAGCGATTCGCCGCCTTCCAGCGAGAAGCGCTTCTGGCCGACGTACTTGGTGTGCAGGTAGCGCTCGAGGGTTTCGGCGGCCGTCAGGCGCTCGAGGAAGCGCTTCTTCTCTTCCGGCTTGAAGGCGGCCTTGCCGCGGATCGGTTCGAGGCGCTCCTGGATCCAGCGCTTCTCGGCGATCTCGTTCATGTACATGTACTCGACACCGATGGTGCCGCAGTAGGTTTCCTTGAGCGCCTCGAGGATCTGCCCGAACTGCGCGTGCTCGGAAACGCCCTTGAAGGAGCCGGCATTGAATGGGGTGTTTAGATCGGCGTTGGTCAGTCCGTAGTAGGCCGGCTCGAGTTCCTGCAGCTCGGGGCGCGGCATGCGCTTGAGCGGGTCCAGGTTGGCCCAGCGGGTGCCAAGGAAACGGTAGGCATTGATCAGCTGCAGCACGCCGACCTGCTTCTTGTCGTCGGCCGGTGCGGCGGCGGCGACGCGGTAGCCGCCCTTCTTCGCCTGTTCGGCGAAGGCGTTGATCACCGGCAGATGGGGAACGTCGCGGGCGACGGTGCCCGGCAGTTGCGCCAGCTTGTCGAAATAGTCGCGCCACTCGTCGGGTACGGACGCCGGGTTATCGAGATAGTTTTCATACAGTTCCTCGACGAAGGGCGCATTGCCGCCGAAGAGGTGGGAGTTGCCGAACAGCTGCGTCATCATTGCAGTCACCTGTGCTCAGGGTTTCTGGGTCACGGAATGGTCACCGGCCGGTGGGGCCGGTTATGGAAAAAAGGGCGGCTTGATGGGCCGCCCTCGTTACTCTTGCGATCAGCGCTTGCCGAGCGGCACCACGTCGCGCCGGGCCGCGCCGACGTACAGCTGGCGCGGACGGCCGATCTTGTACTCGGGGTCGGTCAGCATTTCTTCCCACTGCGTCATCCAGCCGACCGTGCGGGCCAGCGCGAAGATGCAGGTGAACATCGAGGTCGGGATGCCCAGGGCCTTCTGGACGATGCCGGAGTAGAAGTCGACGTTCGGATAGAGCTTCTTCTCGATGAAATACGGATCCTCGAGGGCAATCTTCTCGAGTTCCATTGCGAGCTTGAACAAACGGTCGTTCTCGAGGCCGAGTTCGGTCAGCACTTCGTTGCACACCTTGCGCATCAGCTTGGCGCGCGGATCGAAGTTCTTGTACACACGGTGGCCGAAGCCCATCAGCTTGAAGCTGTCGTTCTTGTCCTTGGCACGCTTGATGTACTCGCCGACGCGCGAAACGTCGCCGATTTCCTCCAGCATGTTCAGGCAGGCTTCGTTAGCACCGCCGTGCGCCGGGCCCCACAGGCAGGCGATGCCGGCGGAGATGCAGGCGAACGGGTTGGCGCCCGACGAGCCGGCCAGGCGGACGGTCGAGGTCGAGGCGTTCTGCTCGTGATCGGCATGCAGCGTGAAGATCACGTCGAGCGCGCGCACGAGCACCGGGTTCGGCTTGTATTCCTCGCACGGGGTGCCGAACATCATGTGCATGAAGTTGGCGGTGTAGTCGAGATCGTTGCGCGGGTACATGAAGGGCTGGCCCATCGAGTACTTGTAGGCCATGGCAACGATCGTCGGCATCTTGGCGACGATACGGTTGAAGCTGACGCTGCGATGCTCGGCGTCGGACATGTCCATCGCCTCATGGTAGAAGGCGGACAGGGCGCCGACCACACCGACCATGACGGCCATCGGATGTGCGTCGCGACGGAAGCCCTGGTAGAACTTGACCATCTGCTCATGCACCATCGTATGCTTCTTGATGGTGCTCTCGAATTCGGTTTTCTGGGCGGCGTTCGGCAGCTCGCCGTTCTTCAGCAGATAGGTGACCTCGAGGAAATTGCACTGTTCGGCCAGCTGCTCGATCGGATAGCCGCGATAGAGCAGCTCGCCCTTGTCGCCGTCGATGAAGGTGACCTTCGATTTGCAGCTCGCGGTCGACAGGAAGCCGGAATCGTAGGTGAACAGACCGGTCTTTCCACCCAAGGTACGGATATCGACACAATCGTTGCCGTGAGTCGGCGACATGATCGGAAATTCGACAGGCGCTTGTCCTTCGATAGTCAGAGTTGCCTTGCGTTCGGTCGTCATGATTTAGTCCCTGTACAGGTTTGTGATGTCACAGCTTCCAGCAGGTGGCCGCCACTATAGGGCGGCTTCCTTACTTAACTCTTACGTCCCGCAGCATGGCCACGATTTCGGCCTGGAGCGGATCCTGGCAGTGTTGCGTGCCATTCACCAAGGGCCAAAGCTCCAAGTCCTCCATGTCGGCCAGTACTGCGAACGCTTCGGCCTGCGCGGGCGTCAGCGCGGGAAATCGCTCGTCGAGGAATTTCCCGAGCAGCAGATCCATCTCCAGCATGGCGCGGCGGGTGCAGCGCCAGCGCAGGCGGTTCAGTGCTTCGCGGTCCACCGTCAGACCGCGCGGCGAACCATCATTTCCTTGATCTTGCCGATGGCCCGTGTGGGGTTGAGTCCCTTCGGGCAGACATCGACGCAGTTCATGATGGTGTGGCAGCGGAACAGTCGATACGGATCCTCGAGGTTGTCGAGGCGCTCGTTGGTCGCCTGGTCGCGCGTATCGGCGATGAAGCGGTAGGCATTGAGCAGCCCGGCCGGACCGACGAATTTGTCCGGATTCCACCAGAACGACGGGCACGAGGTCGAGCAGCAGGCACACAGGATGCACTCGTAGAGACCGTTCAGTTCCTCGCGGTCCTCCGGCGACTGCAGGCGCTCGCGCTCGGGCGGCGGCGTGTCGTTGATCAGGTAGGGCTTGATCGAGTGATACTGCTTGAAGAACTGGGTCATGTCCACGATCAGGTCGCGGATGACCGGCAGGCCGGGCAGCGGGCGCAGAACGACCGGCTCCTTGAGATCCTTGATCTCGGTCAGGCAGGCGAGGCCGTTCTTGCCGTTGATGTTCATCGCGTCGGATCCGCAGATCCCCTCGCGGCAGGAACGACGGTACGACAGGGTGTCGTCCTTGGCCTTGAGCTTGGTCAGCACATCGAGCAGCTTGCGGTCGGTGGCATCATCCACCTCGACCGAGATGTCCTGCATGTACGGTGCGTTGTCCTTGTCCGGATCGTAGCGGTAGATCTTGAACTGCATGTTGCGAGTAGCCATGTTTGTTGACTCCTGGGCGCGCGATCAGTAGGAGCGCGTCTTCAGCGCGATGGTTTCGACGGACAGCGGGGTCATGGTGACCGGCTTGTACGAGAGCTTGTTGCCGTCGCGCTGCCACAGCGTGTGCTTGTGCCAGTTCTTGTCGTCGCGACCGTTCGGGTTCTCGGGAGTGTCCGGCGCATCGTCGCGCACGTGGGCGCCGCGGGATTCCTTGCGCGCCTCGGCGGAGATCATCGTGGCCTTGGCCACCTCGATCAGGTTGTCGAGTTCGAGCGCCTCGACGCGGGCGGTGTTCCAGACCTGGGATTTGTCCTTGATCTCGGTCCGCGCGACTTCCTTCTCGATCTCGAGGATCTTGCGCACGCCCTCTTCCAGCTTGTCCTTGAAGCGGAAGACGCCGCAGTGGTTCTGCATGGTGCGCTGCATCGCCAGCCGGGTGTCGTTGACGTTGGCGCCGCCGGTCTGGGTATTCAGGCGGTTGATGCGGGCCAGCGTCCTGTCGGCGAAATTCGCGGGCAGATCCTTGTGGGCGACGGCATCCTTGCGGAGGGCGTCGACCACGGAGTCGCCCGAGGCCTTGCCGAAAACCAGCAGGTCGAGCAGCGAGTTGGTGCCGAGACGGTTGGCGCCATGCACCGAGGCACACGCACATTCGCCGGCGGCGTAGAAGCCCTTGACCACCTGGCCGTTGGCATCGAGCACTTCGCCGTGATAGTTGGTCGGAATGCCGCCCATCTGGTAGTGGCAGGTCGGCACAACCGGGATCGGTGCCTTGATCGGGTCGATGCCGGCGAACTGGATGGAGATCTCGCGGATGCCGGGCAGACGCTTCATGATCGTCGCCGGATCGAGGTGGGTGATGTCGAGCAGCACGAAATCCTTGTTCGGGCCGCAACCGCGCCCCTCGTTGATTTCGGTGACCATCGCGCGCGAGACCACGTCGCGCGAGGCGAGATCCTTGGCATTCGGCGCGTAGCGCTCCATGAAGCGTTCGTTCGACGAGTTGCGCAGGATGCCACCCTCGCCGCGCACGCCCTCGGTGATCAGCACGCCCGCGCCGGCCACGCCGGTCGGGTGGAACTGCCAGAATTCCATGTCTTCGAGCGGGATGCCGGCGCGCGCCGCCATACCGAGACCGTCGCCGGTATTGATGAAGGCATTGGTCGAGGAGTGGAAGATGCGGCCGGCACCACCGGTAGCGAACACCGTGGCCTTGGCGTGGAAGGCGACGATCTCGCCGGTTTCCATTTCAAGGGCGATCACGCCGAGCACCTGACCTTCGGCGTCGCGGATCAGGTCGAGCGCCATCCATTCGACAAAGAACTGGGTGTTGGCGCGGACATTGCGCTGGTAGAGGGCATGCAGCATGGCATGGCCGGTACGGTCGGCCGCCGCACAGGCGCGGCGCACCGGCTTTTCGCCGAAGTTCGACATGTGGCCGCCGAACGGGCGCTGATAGATCTTGCCTTCGTCGGTACGGTCGAACGGCATGCCGAAGTGCTCGAGTTCGACGACGACCTCGGGCGCCTTGCGGCACATGTACTCGATGGCGTCCTGGTCGCCGAGCCAGTCGGAGCCCTTGACGGTATCGTACATGTGCCAGTGCCAGTGATCCTGCTCGGAGTTGCCGAGCGAGGCGGATACCCCCCCCTGTGCCGCGACGGTGTGCGAGCGGGTCGGGAACACCTTGGAGAGAACGGCCGTCTTGAGGCCGGCCTCGGACAGCTGAATGGCGGCACGCAGGCCGGCGCCACCGGCACCGACGATCACCGCATCGAATTTACGAACCGGAATGTTCACGTTGCTCACTTACATTCTCCACAGAATCTGAACCGCCCAACCGGCGTAGCCGACCAGAACCGCCGCCGTCGCAATCATCAGGATCAGGCGCAGGCCGTCCGGCTTGGCGTAATCCATCCAGATGTCCCGCACACCGATCCAGGCGTGATAGAACAGGCTGATGAAGAACAGGAACGTCATGAACTTCATGAAACCGCCGGCAAAGATGCCGCGCCAGGCTTCGAAGGTATCCGGCCCGACCGCGCCGACGACAGCGAGGAAGAGAACCGTGTAGAGGGCCATGATGATGGCCGTGGCACGCTGGATGATCCAGTCCTTGAGGCCGTAGTGGGCCCCGACGACGATACGATTTACCATAGCACTTTCGCTCCGATGATCAGGGTCAGGGCAATGCTGACGACGAAAACGATCTTGCTCGACAGCCGGGCCGGCGCGAGTTCGACGCCCTTGTGCAGATCGAGCAGCAGGTAGCGGATGCCGGCGCAGAAATGGTGCATGTAGAGCCAGATCAGACCGAGCAGGACGATCTTGACCAGCGGATTGCCGACGAAGCTCTTGAAGGTGGCGAAAGTTTCGGGAGAAGCGAGACTGCTTTGGAGCAACCAGAGAAGAACGGGCAGAAGGAGGAAAATCACTGCGCCGCTGATTCGGTGAAGAATCGACAGGATGCCCGGAAGGGGCAGTCGAATCGTCATTAAGTCCAAATTCTTTGGACGTTTCTTCTTGATAGCCATTTCTGCCATGAACGTCATCCCTCGTGTTACGCGGCTTGGTTTCGACCGCTTAGACCTGTTTGGAACTTTTGATTATAAACCATTCAACGACCCCGTGGGCCGCCCGAAACGCTTGATTGGCAACCTTTCTATCCGAGTTCGTTGTGGTAGTGATAGTGCTGCGTCGAGTAGAAACCGCGTCGCCACTCGACCGGTTTGTTGCCATAGGTGAAGGTGACGCGCTCGACGAGCAGCAGCGGGCTTCCCTCGACGACCTGCAACAGGTCGGCACTCACGCGATCGGCGGAAACGGCACGCAGACGCTCGTCGGCGCGGATCATGCGCACGCCGTAGCGGCTCTCGAAAAGGCTGTAGAGCGACTTCTCGCTCTCGCGCAGCACATCGAGCGACAGATCCTGGAAAAGCTCACCCGGAAGATAGATTTCGTCGAATACCACCGGCTCGCCTGCGAACTTGAGCAGACGCCGAAGGATGATGATCGGCGCCCCCGGTTCGAGCCCCAGGGTGCGGGCCACGTCGGCCCCGGCCTTGGCCCGCCAGCACTCGAGCGGAACGCTGTCGTGCGCGGCAGGCAGCTCACCTTCGTCGGGCGCGATGCGCAGGAAGCGGTAGAAGGAACGCGGATCGCTGTGCGTGGCGACGAAGGTCCCTTTGCCCTGGCGGCGCACCAGGAGACGGTCCCCTGACTCACGTTGAAGCGCAGCGCGAGCTCGGATTCGCTCGGAATGGCGTCACCCGGACCCCACTCCCCCGACTCCAGGCTTCGCATGATCAAATCCTTGATCTGCCTGTAGAGCGGGCTGAAAGTCGGCGAATGCGACGAAAGACGCGAGGAAGGACGATTCATGGCCCGTCATTTCAGCACAAATCAGCTCCGACGTCTATCTACTGATATCTTATATAAGACATAAGATGAAACATTGACACCCGCAGCTTTTCGCTCTTATCATCTGTCCGATTTGCCTGCCCTCGGGCCGTGGCCCGCAACGAGGTCCCGCGCCAATCGCTACCGCACAATTCTTGTTCATCGTTCACAACAGGAGCCGCAACATGTCCAAAGCCCCCATGCGCGTCGCCGTCACCGGCGCTGCCGGCCAAATCGGTTACAGCCTGCTCTTCCGCATCGCCTCCGGCGAAATGCTCGGCAAGGATCAGCCCAACAGGCCGTCCAGGGCGTCATGATGGAGCTTGACGACTGCGCATTCCCCCTGCTCGCCGGAATGGTCGCCACCGACGATCCGAACGTCGCCTTCAAGGATGCCGACGTCTGCCTGCTGGTCGGTGCCCGTCCGCGCAGCAAGGGCATGGAGCGTGCCGACCTGCTGACCGCCAACGGCGCGATCTTCACCGTGCAGGGCAAGGCCATCGCCGAGAACGCCAAGGAGAACGTCAAGGTCCTGGTCGTCGGCAACCCCTGCAACACCAACGCCTACATCGCCGCCGCCGCCGCCAAGAAGGTCGGTCGCACCAACCCGCGCAACTACCACGGCATGCTGCGTCTCGACCACAACCGCGCCCTCTCGCAACTGGCCGCCAAGACTGGCCGTCCGGTTTCCAGCCTGAAGAAGCTGGTCGTCTGGGGCAACCACTCGCCCACGATGTACGCCGACTACCGCAACTGCACCTCGAATGGCGACAACGTCAAGGCCCTGATCAATGATCACGCCTGGAACAACGACGTGTTCCTGCCGACCGTCGGCAAGCGCGGCGCCGCCATCATCGAGGCACGCGGCCTCTCGTCGGCCGCCTCGGCCGCCAACGCCGCCATCGACCACGTCCGTGACTGGGTCCTCGGTTCCGACGAATGGGTCACCATGGGCGTCCCGTCGGACGGCTCCTACGGCATCCCCGAAGGCGTGGTCTACGGCTTCCCCTGCGAGTGCAAGAACGGCGAATTCAAGATCATCCAGGGACTGGAGATCGACGAATACTCGCGCGAGAAGATGAACATCACGCTGAAGGAACTCGAGGAAGAGCGCGCAGCCGTCGCCAGCATGCTCTAACCGGGATTTTCCCCGCTCAAGGCCGTGGCTCAGCCGCGGCCTTTTTCGTTCACGCGGTAGAATGGCGCCTTCATCCACACCGCCGCCGCGCATCCGCCACCATGCGTCACCCCAGCCAGGTCCTTTTCGCGGGCGAAAAGCCCTTTCCCGCCCTGCCCGCCGTAGACCACTACGCCGGCTCGGAGAAGCTGATGCGAAAAGCGCTCGCGCTGCAGAACGAACTCGGGCCGATCTTCGACATCACCTGCGACTGCGAGGACGGCGCGCCCGCCGGCGCCGAACGCGAGCACGCCGAGATGGCGGCTGCCGTGATCATGAGCGCAGACAACCGCTTCGGCCGCGTCGGCGCGCGCATCCACGACATCACGCACACGCACTGGCAAAGCGATCTCGAGATCCTCATCGCGCGCGCCGGAACGCGCCTGCCCTTCCTGACCCTGCCCAAGGCCCGTGGCGTCGAGGACGTACGGGTGCAGATCGCAGCGCTGCGTGACGCAGAAAGCACCCAGCGCATCGGCCGGGAAATTCCCGTCCACGTCCTGATCGAAACGCACGGCGCCCTGCGCGAAGTCTGGGAAATTGCCGCCCTGCCCGGTATCGAATCGCTCGATTTCGGCCTGATGGACTTCGTCTCGGGCCACCACGGAGCGATCCCCGGCAGGGCGATGAAAAGCCCCGGGCAGTTCGAGCATCCGCTGGTCGTCCGCGCCAAATGCGAGATCGCGGCAGCGGCACTGGCCAACGGCCTGGTCCCGTCGCACAACGTCACGACGGAACTGAAGGCGGTCGACGTCATCCGCAGCGATGCCCGGCGCGCCCGCAACGAATTCGGCTACCTGCGCATGTGGAGCATCCACCCCAACCAGATCGTTCCGATCGTCGAAGCGATGCGTCCGGACTTCACCGAGGTCGAGGCTGCCAGCGCCATCCTTGTTGCCGCCCAGGACGCCGCCTGGGGACCGATCCAGCACGAGGGACGCCTGCACGACCGGGCCTCGTACCGCTATTACTGGGAACTGCTGGTGCGTGCGCGCAGCACCGGCATGGCCGTACCGGTGGCGGCCGCCCAGCGCTTCTTCGCCTGAGCGCATGGCACTGCGCGAACTCACCGCGGAACTGCTGCGCTTTCGTGACGAACGCGACTGGGCACAGTTCCACACCCTGCGCAACCTGATCGTCTCGCTCAACCTCGAAGCCGCCGAACTGCTCGAGCTTACCCAGTGGAAGGACGATGGCGAAGTCGCCGCCCTGCCGAACGACCCCGACACCCGGGAAGCCCTTGCCGACGAATGTGCAGACGTCCTGCTCTACCTGCTGCTGGTCGCCGAGCGCGCGGGCATCGACCTTGAGGCAGCCGCCCGCGCCAAGCTGCTCAAGAACGCGCGGAAATACCTGGTCGACAAGGCGCGCGGCAGCAGCCGCAAATACACCCAGCTCGACCGCTGAACCGCCTCAACCTTCCTCCGACTGCTCGAGGACGTAAGCGGCCCCCTCACCCAGGGCAAGAACCCCGGTCAGCCAGGGCAGGGTTTCCTGCAGGGTCTCCCGCAGGGTCCACGGCGGATTGAGGATGAACATGCCGCTGCCGTGCATCCCGAAGCCATCCTTGTCCGGCGTCTTAACGCGCAGGGCGGCATGCAGCCAGCCCTTGACCGGCAGGCGCTTGAGCCGCTCGGGCAGTTCGTGCGACTGCAGGCGTGTCAGCTGCGGGTACCAGAGCGCGTAGGTCCCGGTGGCGAAGCGCTGCAGGGCATCCCGGAGGGCCTGCACCACCCGCTCGTAATCCTGCTTGTCCTCGTACGGCGGATCGATCAACACCAGTCCGCGCCGCGACGGCGGAGGCAGCGCGGCACGCAGGCCGGCAAATCCGTCGCTGGCGTCCACCGCCACCCGGCGGGATTCGCCGGCAAAGCACTCGCGCAGGAGGCGCACATCCTTGCTGTGCAGTTCGTGGAGTCGGAGGCGGTCCTGCTCGCGCATCGTGCGCAGGGCGATCCACGGCGATCCGGGGTAGGCAAGGAGGCGCCCGTCCGGATTCAGCGCACGCACCAGCGCCACATAGTCGGACACGGCCGGCGGCAAGTCCTGGCGGGACCACAGGCGACCGATGCCCTCGCGATATTCGCCCAGCTTCGCGGCATAGCCGGTATCGAGCGCATAGCAGCCGGCCCCGGCGTGCGTATCGACATATGTGAAGGCCTTCTCCTTCTGACCGAGGTAGCGGGTCAGCTGGATGAGCACGAGATGCTTGAGAACGTCGGCATGATTGCCGGCATGAAAGGCGTGGCGATAGCTGAGCATGGCGGGAAGGCGAATGAAAATGAAGGCAGGCGGTCCGGGTCGCGGTCCGCCTGCCGGTGAATTGCGGTGCACGCCGGGGCGTGCGACGGGGTCAGTGGCGGTGGCCGCCGCCACCGCGCGCGATACCGTAGGGGCCGCGCCGTGGTCCGCCCGGCATGCCACCGGGACTGCGTCCTTCCTGCGGCCGAGCCTCATTGACGGTCAGCGTGCGCCCTTCGACGCTCTTTCCGTTGAGGGCGGCAATCGCTGCCTGCGCCTCATCCTCGCTGGCCATCTCGACGAAGCCGAAGCCCTTGGAACGCTGGGTTTCGCGATCGACGACGACCTGCGCGGAAAGAACCGTTCCGCAGGCCGCAAACATCTCCTCCAGTGCAGCGCGATCGAGGCTGTAACTCAGATTGCCGACGTATAGCTTCTTGCCCACTTTGGACTCCCCCGGTCAGAACGTTGAGTTTCTAGCCACCGATGCAAGCCAGTCGCGGCCGGATCAGCCGGTCGCGCGCGCCGGCAGCGCGATCCTGTTGTCGGTGCTGTACTGGTAGTCGTGGAAAATGTGCTCGGCGGTCAGCTGCTGATAGCTGCCGTCGTCGAGCCGGTGTGTCGTATCCTTGAGACGATAGGTGTAATGACCGCAGGTCCAGCAGTCGAAATTGCGCATGTGCGTGCACAGGCAGGTCTTGTCCTTCACCGAAACGCGCTTGACGCCAGGATGTGCGGCGACCTCGCGGTTGTAGGCGGTGATGTAGGAGCAGCTGCCATTGGCATCGAGCAGGTAGCCATAGGCCTCGCAGTTCGGACGGATGCCGGAGCCGATCGCCGGGCTGTTGGACAGCATGCGCATCGGATAACCGGTCGGCGACACCTGATTGACCTCGATCTGGTCCTCGGAGGCCTTGAAATACTCCTGCTGCACGTCAGCCGGCAGCCCGCACTCCCGAGCCACAGTGAAACGGGTCGCCACCTGCACGGCAGCCGCCCCGTTCTCGAGAAAGGACACGGCGTCCGACCCGGTGAAGATGCCGCCGGCAGGGATCAGTGGAATGTCCAGCTGCTCGGCGCGCAGCCAGTCCCGGATCTCCGCAACGATGGTCGCCAGATCGTACTGCGCCCAATCCATGCCGAAGCCGAGGTGGCCACCGGCCAGAGGTCCTTCGACCACCACGTAATCGGGCAGGCGGTTGGTGCGCGCGGTCTTGCGCAGGAAGAGCTGCAGCGCGCGCAGCGAGGAGACGATGATGCCCAGCTTGGCATCGCGGAAACGCGGGTGATCCTCGATCAGCGCGAAGGAGCCGAGGTGCAGGCCAGCCGCCAGCGTGATGCCGTCGATGCCGGCGTCGAGCGCCGCCTGCAGGCGCACGCGCAGCGTTTCCTTCGGCGCGTTCATCGTCAACTTTTCCATGCAGTTGACGAAGATCAGCCCGTTGCCGCGCTTGGCCTCCATGGTCGACGCGACATGCATCCGTGTCGCCTCGGCAACCTCGCCGAGATTGAACTGGACGACCGATTTGTCGCTGTTGGCGACGTTGAACTTGTATTGCTGCAGCTTGTTCTTGACGAACTTGGTATTGAAGCGCCGGTCGGCCACCGTTTTGATCATGGCGTCCGAAATATGGCCGACCCCCCCGAGCCGGGCAGCCTCGAGCGCCAGCTCCGCCGTCGAGATGTCGACCCCCATGCCGCCAATCATGATCGGCACCAGTTCCTGCTTGCCGAATTTCAGGCGGAAATCATCCACGCACTTCATCAATGTCCTTCCACACACTGCACCGACGTCCCGTCCGCACACCGGACGGTCGACGCGAGACCGACATTATCGCTCAAGGCGGCGGAGCGTGGCGTGTATGATTCCACCCTCGTCAGGAGAAATGCCATGTCCGATGCCAGCGATCACGATCCCGCCGTCCGTCCGCCCGCGCCCGCTATCGGCATCCCCCGCCAGAACGACTTCGACGCACCGGCTTTCGAGCGCGCCATCGACGATCTGCTGCGCGCCTGCGGCATCGCCGCCGACACCCGGCACATGGGGCGCACCGCCCAGCGTGTCCGCGAGCTCTGGCAGCGCCGCCTGCTCGGCGGCTACGATCTCGACCCGGCCACTGCGCTCGGCGAAGGCTTCGACGATGCGCGCAGCGACATGGTGGTGGTGCGCGGCATCGCCGTCCACGGCGT
Source organism: Rhodocyclaceae bacterium (assembly GCA_026646875.1). GTDB lineage: Bacteria > Pseudomonadota > Gammaproteobacteria > Burkholderiales > Rhodocyclaceae > 66-26. The sequence continues at coordinate 38,412 of JAPKHL010000022.1, forward strand.
CTGCCCGCATCATCTCGTCCCCTTCCGCGGGGTCGCCCACGTAGCCTACCTCCCCGGTGGGCGGCTGCACGGTTTCGGGCGCATCGCCCGGCTGGTCGATGCGATCGGACACCGCTTCACCTATCAGGAGTGGATGACCCGCGACATCGCCGAGGCGCTCCAGCAACACGGCAGGGCCAGGGGCGCCGCCTGCGTGATCGAGGCCGAGCAGCTGTGCCTGCTGCTCGGCGAGGACCGCCGCGGCGACGAGCGTGTCGTCACCCAGGCCTTCACTGGCGCCTTTGCCGATAGCGGGCAGCTGCGCAGCGAGTTCCTGCACGCCATCGGCTGAACGGCGGGCGAACGCTCAATCGGCGAACACGGGCGGACGCTGTTCGCGGGCTGCGCGCATCGCCTCGTCGAGATCGGCCGACATCAGCATCGCGGCATTCCAGGTCGCAACATAGTTGAGTCCGTCGGCCACCGAATGGTCGCGGGCGTAATTGAGCATTTCCTTGGTGCCGCGAATCGCCAGGGGCGACTTTCCGGCAATCTGCCGGGCGATCACGCTGACGCCCTCGGCAAGCGCTTCGGGCGTGGCGAAGACGCGATTGACGAGTCCCATCGCGCAGGCCTCGTCGGCCGGAAAATCACGGCCGGTATAGGCCAGCTCGCGCGCCACGCCCTCCGGAACCAGCCGCGGCAGGCGCTGCAATGTGCCGACATCGGCGGTCATGCCGACATCGATCTCCCGCACCGAGAAACGGGCATCGGCGGCGGCATAGCGCATGTCGCAGCAGGTGACCAGATCGAGCGCGCCACCGATACAGGCGCCTTGGATCGCGGCAAGGACCGGCTTGCGGCAGCGTTCGACGGCATTGAGGCAGTCCTGCAGATCAAGGATCAGACGCCGCAACGCTTCGCGGCTCCGAGCCGCGTCGACTGAGGCCACGCGGCCGGCCACGCCGGCCAGCATTGCCAGATCGATGCCCGCGCAGAAATTGCGCCCGCTGCCGCCGAGCACGACGGCACGCACCGCCGGCGTGGCATCGGCCCACTGAAAGGCCGTGCGCAACTCCTGCCACATCGCCTCGTTCAGCGCATTCGAACGCTCCGGACGGTGCAGGCAGATCTCGGCGACCCCGTCGCGCAGGGCAAGACCGAGCGTGGACAGGGAAGGAAGGGATGCATCCATGGTGTTCTCCTGAAGAATGTTATCGTCTGCGCCGGCATTGCCCCGGCTGCGCGCCGCCCCTGCTGGACGGGCCCGCGCAGTGTAAAGGATTTGCCCGAAGGCCGGCGGCGACGCGACAATGGCGTCCCGCCAGGATCGCCCCGCATGCCCACCCCACCCTACCTCGCCCCGCCCCCCTTGCCGCTCGATTACCTGTTCGTCGATCGCAGCGTGCTGGTGGTGGACAAACCGAGCGGGCTGCTCTCCGTTCCCGGACGTGGCGACGACAAGGCGGATTGCCTGGTGGCAAGGGTCCAGGCGGATTTTCCCGATGCGCGCATCGTGCACCGGCTGGACATGGATACTTCGGGATTGATGGTGTTGGCGCGCGGCAGTGCGGCGCAACGCGCGCTCAGCCTGGAATTCCAGGCGCGCCGGATCGGCAAGCGCTACATCGCCGTGGTCGACGGCCTGCTGGAGGCAGGTAGCGGAACGATCGACCTGCCGCTCGTCACCGACTGGCCGAACCGCCCGCGCCAGAAGGTCGACTTCGCGTTCGGCAAGCCGTCGCTGACGCACTTCCGGGTGCTCGAGCGGGATCGCGCGGCATCCGCTACCCGGCTCGAACTGATGCCGGAAACCGGCCGCTCGCACCAGCTGCGCGTGCATCTG
>JAPKHL010000023.1 GCA_026646875.1 Rhodocyclaceae bacterium
TTCGCCGAGATCGAACGGCTCAACCGGCTGCTGCAGTCGATGAGCCACTGCGGTCTTGGCCACACGGCGTGCAATCCGGTGCTCGACACCATCGCACGCTTCCGCCCGGCCTATGCGCGCCGCCTCGAACACGAGGACTACACCCCGGCCTTCGATCTCGACCGCGCCCTGGCGCCGGCCCGCCGGATGACCGGCCGCGACGATCCCGGCGCGCACCTGTGGACCGAAACCGACGATCGCAACGGAGCGCAGCCATGACAACCGGGACATTCCAGCCCGCGGAAGGCGGACAGGCCTTCACGCTCGACGGCCGCGCGGTGCCCTTCGCCGCCGGCCAGACCATCATCCAGGCGGCACTGGCCGCCGGGGCCTACATCCCGCACCTGTGCCACCACCCCGAGTTCAAGCCGCACGGGTCGTGCAAGCTGTGCACGGTGAAGGTGAACGGCCGGCAGACTGCCGCCTGCACGATGCAGGCGCAGGCCGGCATGGACGTCGAGAGCGACACGCCGGAACTCAACGACGAGCGGCGTGCGCTGGTGCAGATGCTCTTCGTCGAGGGCAACCACTTCTGTCCGTCGTGCGAGAAGAGCGGCGACTGCCGCCTGCAGGCCACCGCCTACGACCTCGGCATGATGAGTCCGCACTACGACCATTTCTACCCCAGCCGGCCGCTCGATGCCTCGCATCCGGATGTGCTGCTCGACTTCAACCGCTGCATCCTCTGCTCGCTTTGCGTGCGCGCCAGCCGCGAGGTGGATGGCAAGAGCGTGTTCGGTCTCTCGGGGCGCGGCATCGGCGCGCACCTGATCGTCAATTCGCGCAGTGGTCGGCTGGCCGACAGCGATTTCAGCGCTGCCGACAAGGCTGCCTCGGTCTGCCCGGTCGGCGTCATCCTGCCCAAGCGACGTGGCTTCGCCGTGCCGATCGGCGAGCGTACCTACGACGCGGCGCCGATCTCCGAGCGCGACGTGCGCGGGGTGTCCTGAGATGAGCGATCCGGTGAAGAAGAAGCTGCGGGTGGCGACCACCTCGCTGGCCGGCTGCTTCGGCTGCCACATGTCCTTCCTCGACATCGACGAGCGCCTCTTCGCGCTGCTCGAGGCGGTCGAGTTCGACCGCTCGCCGCTGACTGACATCAAGACCGTCGGCGCGGCGGGAATGTGCGACATCGGCATCGTCGAGGGCGGCCTGTGCAACGCCGAGAACGTCCATGTCCTGCGCGAGTTCCGCAAGCACTGCCGGGTGCTGGTGGCGATCGGCGCCTGCGCGGTCAACGGCGGCCTGCCGGCGCAGCGCAACCACCTCGAGCTGGGCGCCATGCTCGAGGAGATCTACCACGCCGGGCACGGGGTGGCGCGCGGAACGATTCCGAACGACCCGGAGCTGCCGCTGCCGCTCGACAAGGTGCATCCGCTGCACGAGGTGGTGCAGATCGACGTCTTCATTCCCGGCTGCCCGCCCTCGGCCGACGCGATCTGGGCCGTGCTGACCGACCTTCTGGCCGGCCGCGCGCCCGCGCTCGGCCACGGCCTGCTGCACTACGACTAGATCGACCGCTGGAGTTTCGCCGATGAGTTATCACCTGGAAACCGCCGAACACCCCGAAACGTTGCGCCGCGTCGCGATCGACCCGGTATCGCGCGTCGAGGGGCATGGCAAGGTCACGATCCTGCTCGACGAGCAGAACCGGGTGCACCAGGTGCGCCTGCACATCGTCGAGTTCCGCGGCTTCGAGCGCTTCATTCGCGGCCGTCCGTACTGGGAAGTTCCGGTGATGGTGCAGCGGCTGTGCGGGATCTGCCCGGTCAGCCACCACCTCGCTGCCTCCAAGGCGCTTGATCTGATCGTCGGCGCCCGCCGGTTGACGCCCACCGCAGAGAAGATCCGCCGCCTGATGCACTACGGCCAGATGCTGCAGTCGCACGCGCTGCACTTCTTCCACCTGTGCTCGCCGGACCTGTTGTTCGGCTTCGACTCCGAGGTCGGCCGCCGCAATATCGTCGGTGTTGCCGGGAAATACCCCGAGACCGCGCGCAAGGGCGTGCTGCTCAGGAAGTTCGGTCAGGAAGTGATCCGCGTCACCGCCGGCAAGCGTGTGCACGGGACGGGCTCGGTGCCGGGCGGCGTCAACAAGTCGCTCAGCATCGGCGAGCGCGACGCCCTGCTCGCCGAGATCTACCACGTCATCGCCTGGAGTCGCGAGGCGGTGCGCATGGCCAGGGAACTGCACGAGGCCGATCCGGCGCTGTACAACAGTTTCGGCATCTGCCGCTCGCACTTCATGTCGCTGATCGGCACCGACGAGCAGGGGCATGGCGCCCTCGATTTCTATCACGGCAGCCTGCGCGCCCGCGACGATGCCGGCGGCCTGCTCTTCGATCAGGTCGATTACGCCGGCTACGACCGCTACATCGAGGAGGAGGTGAAACCCTGGAGCTACATGAAGTTTCCCTACTTCCGCTCGCTCGGCCCGGCGAACGGCTGGTACAAGGTCGGGCCGCTGGCGCGCGTGCAGAACTGCGACCGGATTCCCACCCCCTTCGCCGAGGCCGAGCGGCGCGAGTTCATCGATTACGCCGGCGGCACGCCGCTGCACGCGCCGCTGGCCTATCACTGGGCGCGCATGATCGAGATGCTGCATGCCGCCGAAACGATCAAGGACCTGCTGCACGACCCCGACATCCTCGGCGACGCACTGACGACACAGGGCGCGCGCCAGAGCGAGGGCGTCGGCGTGATCGAGGCGCCGCGCGGCACGCTCTTCCACCACTACCGTGTCGACGATGACGATCTGGTCACCCTGTGCAACCTGATCGTGTCGACGACCAACAACAACCAGGCGATGAACGAGGCGGTGCGTCACGTCGCCCGCCGCTACCTGCACGGCCGCGAGATCACCGAGGGCCTGCTCAACCACATCGAGGTCGCCATCCGCGCCTTCGACCCCTGCCTCTCCTGCGCCACGCACGCCCTTGGGCGCATGCCGCTGAGCGCCGAGCTGGTCGATGCCGACGGGCAGGTGATCCACCGGCTGAGTAGCGGCGGATGAGCGGGGCGGCTTGTGGCGGCGGGGAGGGCCGCGCCGCGCCGGTGGTCATCCTCGCTGTCGGCAATCCGAGCCGTGGCGACGATGCCCTCGGTCCGCTGCTGCTCGAACGGCTGCGCGACTGGCTGGATGCCGCCGGCCTGCACTCGGACTTCGAGCTGATCGAGGATTTCCAGTTGCAGGTCGAGCACGCACTCGACCTCGTCGGCCGGCGTCTTGCGCTGTTCATCGACGCCGGTCAGGGAACCCCGGCGCCGTTCGCCTTCCAGCCGGTGCGCGCCGGACGAGGGTCGGGCCTGGTGCGGCACAGCACGCATGCCCTCTCGCCCGAGGCGGTGCTCGCCGTCCTTCCCAGGATAGGCGAGTCGACGGTTCCGGCGGCTTTCGTGCTGGCCGTGCGCGGCGAGCGCTTCGAACTGGGCGAGGCCCCGAGCGAAGCCGCGCGGGTGCATGCCGACGCGGCGATGTGCCTGCTGCAGGCGCTGTGCCAGAACCCCGAGGTGGAGGCGTGGGAGCGGGAAGCGTATAATCGTCATAAATACTGACCGGTCAGTCATTAATCCGCCCGGGCCGTGCTTCCGGCCTTCCGGCGTGCCCTGGCTGGCCGCGAACGCAATGAACGCAGCGCAAGCACGCGACACCGCACAGGCAAAACCCGCAATCGCCCGCTCGCATTTCCCGGACGTTTTTCCAAGGACTCGTCATGGCCCGGCCCGCACCCTCGAAAACCACGCTGTTCCTGTTGATCCTGCTGACCGCCGGGCTGGCCGGCGGCTATGCCGTCTGGCGCCTGCGCCCGGCGGAGCTGCCGCCGGGGCTGGTCTCCGGCAATGGCCGCCTGGAGGCCACCGAGGTCGATGTGGCGACCAAGGTGGCCGGACGCCTGGCCACCCTGACGCCGCGCGAGGGCGACCCGGTCGTCCGGGGACAGGTGCTTGCCACCCTCGATGCCGATGAACTGGCCGCGCAATTGCGGGCTGCCGGCGCCCAGACCGCGCAGGCGCGCGCCGTCGTGCGCGAGGCGCAGGCCGGCGTGCGCAAGGCGATGGTCGATACCGATCTCGCGCGCCGGACCCTGCAGCGCACGCAATCGCTGGTGCAGCGCGGTTTCGTCAGCGGCGACCGGGCCGACCGCGATGGCGCCGCCCTGCAGGGCGCCGAGGCACAGCTGGCCGCTGCCCGCGTGCGCGTTGCCGAGGCCGGGGCCGCGGTCGAGGCGGCGCTGGCGCGCGAGGCCAGCCTGCGCGCCACGCTCGACGACACCACGCTGCGGGCGCCGATCGATGGCCGTGTCCTCTACCGCCTGGCCGAGCCCGGCGAGGTACTGGCGGCGGGGGGCAAGGCGCTGACCCTGCTCGATCTTGGCGATGTCTTCATGACCGTTTTCCTGCCCACCGCCGAGGCCGGCAGGGTGGCGCTCGGCAGCCCGGCGCGCATCGTCCTCGATGCCCTGCCCGGGCAGGTGCTGCCGGCCACCGTCAGCTTCGTGGCGCCGCGCGCGCAATTCACCCCGCGCGAGGTGGAGACGCGCAGCGAGCGCGAGAAACTGATGTTCCGCGTCAAGCTGCGCGTCGATCCGGTCTGGCTCGCGGCGCATCCTGACCTTGTCAAGGGCGGCATGCCGGGGGTGGGCTACCTGCGCCTGGATGAGGCGCAGCCCTGGCCGGACTTCCTGCGCGGAGAGTGAACGGAGCACGATGATGAGCGATCCCGTCGCGCGTCTGCGGGCGGTTCGCCAGCGCTACGGCGCGGTGCACGCGCTGGCCGGCATCGACCTCGAGCTGCCGGCCGGCGGCATGGTCGGCCTGATCGGCCCGGATGGCGTCGGCAAGTCGACGTTGCTTGCCCTGCTGGCCGGTGCGCGCGCCGTGCAGGCGGGGCGGGTCGAGGCGCTCGGCGCGGATCTCGCCGATCCGTCGGCCCGTGCCGCGGTGCAGCCGCGCATCGCCTACATGCCGCAAGGACTGGGCCGGAACCTCTATCCGACGCTCTCGGTGTTCGAGAACGTCGATTTCTTCGGACGGCTGTTCGGGCAGGGACGGCGCGAGCGGGCGGCGCGCATTGCCGGGTTGCTGGCGGCGACCGGACTCGCGCCCTTCGCCGATCGTCCGGCGGCGAAGTTGTCCGGTGGCATGAAGCAGAAGCTCGGCCTGTGCTGTGCGCTGATCCACGATCCCGATCTGCTGATCCTCGACGAGCCGACGACCGGCGTCGATCCGCTCTCGCGCCGGCAGTTCTGGGATCTGATTGAGCGTATCCGCGTGCGCCGGCCCGGCATGAGCGTGCTGGTCGCCACCGCCTACATGGAGGAGGCGGCGCGTTTCGACTGGCTGGTGGCGATGGACGACGGGCGCGTGCTCGGCACCGGCACGCCGGCCGACTTGCTGGCGCGGACCGGCGAAACGACGCTCGAGGGGGCCTTCGTACGCCTCTTGCCGGAAGCCCGGCGCGGCGCACACCTGCTGCTGACCATTCCGCCGCGCCAGTCGGACGGCGACGCCCCGGCGATCGAGGCCAGCGGGCTGACGATGCGCTTCGGCGATTTCACCGCGGTCGACCGGGCCAGTTTCCGCATCGAGCGCGGCGAGATTTTCGGCTTTCTCGGCTCCAACGGCTGCGGCAAGACGACAACGATGAAGATGCTGACCGGGCTGCTGCCGCCGAGTGCCGGACAGGCGATGCTGTTCGGCCGGCCGGTCGATGCGCGCGCGCTGGAAACCCGCCGGCAGGTCGGCTACATGTCGCAGTCCTTCTCGCTGTACGGGGAGCTGACGGTGCGCCAGAACCTTGAGCTGCATGCCCGGTTGTTCCATCTGCCGGCAGCGCGCATCGCGCCACGCATCGCCGAGCTGGTCGGGCGTTTCGGCCTGGCGGAGTTCCTCGACATGCCGGCCGCCGGGCTGCCGCTGGGCATCCGCCAGCGCCTTTCGCTCGCCGTCGCCGTGGTGCATGCGCCGAAGCTGCTGATCCTCGACGAGCCGACCTCGGGCGTGGATCCGGTGGCGCGCGACGCGTTCTGGGCCCTGCTCGTCGAACTGTCGCGCGAACAGGGCGTGACCATCTTCATTTCGACGCACTTCATGAACGAGGCCGAGCGCTGCGACCGCATCTCGCTGATGCACGCCGGTCGCGTGCTGGCCAGCGATACGCCGGCGGCGCTGCGTGCCGCGCGCGGGGCGGCGACCCTGGAGGAAGCCTTCATCGCGTATTTGCAGGAAGCCGGCGGCGCCGTGCTTGAGGCCGATTCCGCGAGCGATTCCGCTGCCCCGGCCGTGCCGGAGGGCAGGGCGCCAGCGGCTGCGGAGCCGGAACACCGGCCGGCGGCCTTCAGCCTGCGTCGCCTGCTTGGCTACGCCTATCGCGAGGGGCTGGAGCTGCGCCGCGATCCGATCCGCCTGACCTTCGCGCTGCTTGGCTCGGTGCTGCTGATGTTCGTGCTCGGCTACGGCATCTCGATGGACGTCGAGGGACTGCGCTTCGCCGTGCTCGACCGCGACGGGTCGCCGGAAAGCCGTGCCTATGTGCAGAACATCGCCGGATCGCGCTATTTCATCGAGCGGCCGCCGCTCGCCGGGGACGACGAGATCGACCGGCGCATGCGGGCCGGCGAGCTGGCGCTGGCGCTCGAGATTCCGGCCGGTTTCGGCCGCGACCTGCGGCTCGGCCGCCGTCCGGAAATCGGTGTCTGGGTCGATGGCGCGATGCCCTATCGCGGCGAGACCATCCGTGGCTATGTCGAAGGCCTGCACCGCAAGTACGTGGCCGAACTGTCGCTCGAGTCGGGGGGGCGTGCCGCAGCGCAGCCGGCGTCGCTGCAGGCGCGCTATCGCTACAACCAGGATTTCAAGAGCATCTACGCAATGGTGCCGGCGGTGATTCCGCTGCTGCTGATCTTCATCCCGGCGATCCTGATGGCCCTCGGGGTGGTGCGCGAGAAGGAGCTGGGGTCGATCACCAATCTTTACGTGACGCCGGTGACGCGCCTGGAATTCCTGCTCGGCAAGCAGTTGCCCTACATCGTCATGTCGATGGCCAGCTTCTTCCTGCTGCTGCTGCAGGCCGTCCTGATCTTCGGTGTGCCGGTCAAGGGCAGCCTGCCGGCACTGGTCGCCGGGGCGCTGCTCTACGTGACCGCCACCACCGGACTCGGCCTGCTGATCTCGACCTTCACCCGCACGCAGATCGCCGCCCTGTTCGGGACGGCGATCCTGACCATGCTGCCGACCGTGCAGTTCGCCGGGCTGACCACGCCGGTCAGCGCGCTTGAGGGCGCCGGCTACTGGATCGGCCAGTGCTTTCCGGCCACCTACTTCCTGATCATCAGCCGTGGCGTGTTCACCAAGGCGCTCGGTTTTTCCGATCTCCTGCCGCAGTTTGCCGCGCTGGCCGCCTGCTGCTGCTGCGCAAGCAGGAGAAATAGCGATGCTGCGCGACCGTCTGGCCAACGTCTTCCGCCTCGGTGTCAAGGAGCTGCGCAGCCTGGCCGCCGACAAGGTGCTGCTGGTGCTGATCGTCTGGGCCTTCTCGGGCGGCATCTACGAGGCGGCGACCGGCGTGTCGATGGAGCTGCGCAACGCGCCGGTGGCGGTCGTGGACGAGGATCGCTCGCCGCTCTCGCTGCGCCTCATCGATGCCCTGCGTCCGCCTTACTTCAAGCCGCCCGACTACGTGACGCTGCCCGAGATCGATCCGCTCATGGACGCCGGCCGCTATTCCTTCGCCATCGTCATCCCCGCCAACTTCCAGCGCGACGTGCTGGCCGGGCGGCAGCCGGAGGTGCAGCTGAACATCGATGCGACCATCGTCAGCCAGTCCTTCATCGGTTCGAGCTACATCCAGACCATTGCCGCCGGCGAGATCAACGCGTTCCTGACCGGCACCCGGGCCACCGCCGAGCCGCCGATCCGCCTGGCGACCCGCGTGCGCTTCAATCCGAACCTGACCGGAAAATGGTTCGGCGGGGTGATGGAGGTGATCAGCAATGTCACCATGCTGACCATCATCCTCGTCGGCGCGGCGCTGATCCGCGAGCGCGAGCATGGCACCGTCGAGCACCTGCTGGTGATGCCGCTGCGGCCGGCCGAGATCATGCTCGCCAAAATCTGGGCCAACGGCCTGGCCGTGCTGCTTGGCGCCACCTTCGCGCTGACCGTGATCGTGCAGGGCGTGCTGCGGGTGCCGATCGCCGGTTCGGTCCCCCTGTTCCTCGGCGCTGCGGCGCTCTATCTGTTCTCGGCCGCATCGATCGGCATCTTTCTCGGCACCCTGGCGCGCTCGATGCCGCAACTCGGCCTGCTGATCATCCTCACCATCATCCCCCTGCAGCTCCTGTCGGGCGGCGTGACGCCGCGCGAGAGCATGCCGCAGCTGGTGCAGGATTTCATGCTGCTTGCACCGACCACCTATTTCGTCCGCCTCGCGCAGGCCATTCTCTATCGCGGCGCCGGCATCGCGGTGGTCTGGCGCGATCTGCTGGCCATGTTCGGCGTCGGCAGCCTCTTTTTCATCCTCGCCCTGCTGCGCTTCCGCCGCTCGGTGACGCAAACCCAGGTGTGAGCAGGGCAGGGGCGGAATCGCGCGATCACCGGTATCGCTGCCGGCGCTCTGCCAATCCCGTTTTTATTGACCCAGATCATGTTTTCGCCAGGCGGCCGCGCCTACGATAGCCCTACCGCATGCGCGGTCATCGGAGTTTTAGTGACGATGTGTCTCCTCCTTCGTAATTATTCGACGGCGGCCTTGGCCGCCGTTTTTTTCTGTGCACCCTTGCCCGCGATGGCGGGTTCCGGGCTGGCGCCCCCGGTTGAGGATGTCGTGGCGTCGTCGTCGGTCGTCGATTCCGTGGCGACCTACGAGACGCTGGCGGCCCTGCCGGCCGCGCAGCGCGCGGCGCAGGCCGGACGGACGCTGGTCGTCGAGGTGGATCTGGCGGGCAGCCCGGGCTTCAGCCTGGATGCCTCCGCCGATGGCGTGCAGGCGCGTTACCGCATGGCCTTCAACAATGTCGCCGAGGGCTGGAACTGGTACCCGCAGGCCGACCCCCGGCAGGAGGACTATTACCATGCGAAATTCCTGCCGCTGGCCTCGCGTATCGAGGAGCGGGGCGAGTACGCGCACGAGGACAAGATCGGCACGCCGCAGCACATGCGGGTGACCTGGCGCTACGATTATTTCCTTGCCTTCGAGAATCTCTACGATTTCTACCCGCGCACCACCGACGACGACGCCGGTTTTGCCGCCACCCTGCCGCCCGTCGAGACCGGCCGCGTGCGGATGCTGGCGCTGGCCACCCTGGAGGCGCCGGTGACCGCCGAGAGCACGACCTTCTGGAAGGCCACGCACGGCCGTCCGGTCGATTTCACCCTGCGCAAGCGTTACCTGATCGGCCGCCTGCAGGCGGTGTGGTTCGTCGATGCGAAGGACGGGCGGGTGCTCGCCCGTGTCCTGCCTGTAGCGCCGCGAGCGAATTGGCACCGTTTAGCGAGATAATTGGCACTGTGCTGCACCGCTAAAACAACCCGCCGATAGCGGTCTGATCGTAGTTGGTGATCACCAGCTCTCCGCTTGATTTCGGCGCGCCGTGTTTGTTCGCCACGCTGTACCTGATCTCCAGATCATGCGTAACCAGACCGGCTCCAGAGAAACACTCCCGAATCACCGGATGGTCATTGATCGACAGCATGACCTTCCCCTTGCAGGACACCATGGCTTTCGCGAGCCGCTCATACTGCTCCCAGGGAAACGGAATGCCGTACCCCTCGGTTTCCCAGTACGGGGGGTCGGCATAGAAGAACGTGTGTGGCCGATCGTAGCGAGCCAGGCAATCGTCCCAAGGCAGGTTCTCGACCGTTGTGCCACTGGCCAGCCGCAGATGCGCCGCCGACAGGGACTCTTCGATCCGCAACAGATTGATGGTCGGTGACGTGGTGGCGGTGCCGAAGGTCTGCCCGCTCACCTTGCCGGCGAAGGCGTGCTGCTGAAGATAAAAGAACCGCGACGCGCGTTGGATGTCCGTGAGCGTTTCGGGTCGGGTGTCCTGCAGCCAGCGGAAAACCTGGCGGCTGCTGAGCGCCCACTTGAACTGGCGAACGAACTCCTCCATGTGGTGCTGCACCACACGATAGAGATTCGTCAGCTCCCCATTGAGATCGTTGAGCACTTCGACCGGTGCCGGTACCGGGCGGAGGAAATAGAGCGCGGCCCCGCCCGCAAACAGCTCCACGTAGCACTCATGCGGAGGGATCAGGGGAAGCAAGCGATCTACCAGCCGGCGCTTGCCGCCGAGCCACGGAATGATCGGATTGACCGGATTGTTAATGAGCTCTGCCATTGGTTCTCTCCTTCTGCGCAGCAGGTGCGCGGAGAGGCTCAACGGCCTTCAGATGGTTCATCGCCCCGCAGCGGGGGCATTTGATCGCCAGGCGGATGTATTCCGCCTCGGCCAGCTTCTTGTTGCAGCAACTACACCGAATCTCTTTCACGAAAAGGCCTATGCGTGTAGGCTTCGGCCCGCCGTGTGCACGGTGGCGGTGCCTTGGCCGAACGCAGGCAAGAGCTGCGGGAGGTGGCCACCCCAGGTGCTGCTACACCTGTTGTGGTCGCACCGTCTCTCCTACCATCCATTCTCCAGCCGCATTTCCAGCACCCCGACCACGCTACCGTTGCGAGATCCCGTCACGCGCAGCAGGCCGGCGCAGAAGGCTTGCACCGTCAGCACCAGGGTGGGCGCCGATAGTCCGACGAGGGGCGATGGTGACGTGCTGCCTCCCATTGCCGGATTCGGAACCCACTCGAGATCCCAGGCGACGTCGTCATCGCCGGCCACGCCCGACATTACTGCCGTGAGTACCCCGCTAATCGATGACTGCCCGGCCGGCACGGCGAGCAGCGCATTGAGATCGACCGTCTGCTCCGGATAGAGCAGATCCTCGCGAGGCGGATCGCCCTCGGAGAAGAACGAAGACCAGGCCACCGACACTCCAGCCGGCGGCGAGACAGGCGCCGTCTCCGAGACCTGATCCGGTGCGGCGACGGTCCTGGACATGGCCACCACCACGGCCGCATCGCGGACTGGCTCGATCGTACTGGCCGGCACTGACGCGAAGAAACGACGCCTCACAGCGCCACCTCGACATCCATGGGCGCGAACCCGGTCGCCTCGACATGCGCCACATGTCGACCGCGCGCAGTCTTGAAGCTCACGCGACCGGCCGCATCGGTGATCCGCGTCACGTCACCATCGAGCGTTACCTTGGCCGAGGCCAGTGGCTGACCGGCATCGTCGAGAATGGTCAGAATGGCCATGCCGTCCCGGTACTCGACGGTCGCCCCGGACTGCAGCAGCGGCTCGAACGCGGTCGACAGAGCGGTGGTAACAATGCGCGGCGGATCGCCGACCGGTGCCTCCGCGACACACTCGACGCACAGCGCATCGAGATCGATGTCGGCGGCCAGCAGACGGTGATCGCCCGCGAGCGGCATCAAGGGGTGATCGAGGCGCGCCAGGTCTCCCGGCCGGGTCGATGGCAACCCGGCCTGCATCCAGCGCACATGCCAGCGTGGCCGGCACATCCAGGCCAACACACGCTCCCCGAGCTGCTGCGCATCGCGGGGCGAGCGCAGCCACCCGGCATCCCACTCGCGCTCGATGCGGCCGTGATCCCGGATCGCCTCCGGCGCAGTCAGCTCCATGGCCCTGCGCGGCCGCCCTTGCGCATGATCGTAGTCATAGACCACGCGCAGCACCGTCACGATATCGTCGTGCGCACACGTTGCATCCGGAACGCCGGCGACCGTGCGCGGCGAAGCGGTAACGGCCACGCGCCCGGATGCCGGCCACGGGTAACGCATCGCCACATCCTCGGCGCCGGCCGACCAGGCCGCGCCCACCGACATCAGAAACGCATCCACCGTCGCCCGGATAGAGCGCCCCGGATCGTCGATCACCCCGCCAAGACTCAGTTTTGCCGTCTCGCTGCGAAAGCGGTCGAATGCCGGCCAGGGCAGCGGACAACCGCAGACATTGGCCAGCAGATCGTGCAGAATCTCCGCCGGCGCGCTCAGCAAGCGCCCGGTCCCGGCGTGCCTCTTTCCGCGCAACCTGACTGCCAGCGCCTCCCCCTCGGCAAGCGGCGTGGCCAGCTCGAGAAAAGCCACCGCCTGCCCGGTCGAATCCACACCGTTCCGGAATGCCCACGCCGACGTCGGCGCATCGTCCCGCGTCACGCCATCGACCCCCGCCACCGGATGATCGGCCAGCACGAACACGCGTCCGTCCGGCGTATAAGGCACGGGCGAAAGGCGTGCCGCCCCGTAAACAACCGGCAGCACGCGCACATCCTTGTACCCCCCCCAAACTACCGAGGTGCGCAGCGGCACGGTATCGGTCAGCGGCCGCCGCAACCCCGCCTCGATTGTCATGCTGGCCACATCGGACAGCGAACACGATGTCACCACCCCAGCGAACAGCTCGTCGCCCTGAGCCGACATCACCCGCGCCACCGCCCGCACCGGCGGGCGCCCGCCAAAGCGCCGCGTCACCGCACCGCCAGCGTTGTCCAGATCGATGGTCACCGACGCCGTCTCCGCCCCAGCCAGCCCCGGTGCGGAAAGCGGCCGGCGGATCTGGCCGACGCGCGTCAGCACCGGTAGCATCAGCGCGCCGGGAACCCCCGGCGCGGACAGCCCGGCCCGGCACAGCACCGTAGCCGGCGCCTCGCCGACAACCACCCATTCCCCGATCACGCAATCACCCCCGCAAGCGGCAGGCGCGCCGACAGCACACGCTCGTCGCGCTCGCCCCGGTGGAACTGGAACCAGTCCCCCAGCTCGACCTCATCCGCCGCCAGGCGCGCCAGCGCCGCATCCTCCGGCGTCATGTGCGATGGCACGAAAATCAGCGGCTCGTCGAGCCGCTGGCAATGATCGATCAGCGCCAGCAAATCATCGGCATCCGCCTGATCGATCCACGACCAGGCGATCTCCCCCCCCGTGCCTCGCCCGGCGCAGACCGCCGAAGGATTCACCCCGGCGCCGCGCCGCATCGCCCACGCTCGCCGCAAGCGCACATCGTCGGCCAGGCGCGCCGGCAGGAAAGGCACCCCCGCATAGACCCACCCCAAGCGACCGCCCGCCGCTCCCGAAACCTCCACCCGCAGATAACGCACCGTCACCCTGACCGGCAGGAACAGTACGGCAACCGCCAGCGACACATCCATCGGATACGCCTCCCACGCCACGCCATCGACCGACAGATACACCACCAGCGATGCACCGTCCGGCAAGGCGTGCCCGGCCATCGCCACCACGGCCACCTCGCGCAGCCCGCCCAGATCGGCGTCCAACGTCGCGGCGGGCGACGTCCACTGCCACCCCGACCCGTCGCCACGGAACCGCCGGACACCTGCCGGCGAGGCAGGCTGATGCACCCGATGGCGCGCCAGATCTCCCGCCACGAAGGCCGGTGCCACGCCCCGGACAAAGGTCGCGGCAACCCCCTCGAACAGCGGCACCGACGCCCCCGCCGCCGGCAGATCCTCCGGCGTGGACCACGCCCCGCCATCGCGCCGCCAGTGGAACTGCCCGGCCTCGACCGAAAACGCGAACGAATCACCAAGCTCGAACGGCACGCCCCCCTCGACAAGCTCGAGCGACACCCCCGCCACGCTGTGGGAAGCCACTGACCCGAGCGGCGCCAACAGCGCCGGCAGCACACCGGAGACCGTCCCGGACACCAGCCAGGTGCGGGTATCGTCCCCCGTCACCCCACCGGACAGCCAGGCCGGCGCCGCGCCCACCACATCGACCCGGATCTCGTCACCCGGCTGATAGCTGGTCGAACGGGCGGCCACGCTGTTGACGCGCAACGTGATGCGGTCGCCCTCCTTGAGCGCGTGTTCGCACGGCACCACCAGCCCGAAGGCAAACTCGCGGAGATTGACGACCGCCCCCGCCTTGCCCGTGAGCGACCCGGTATCGCGCATCGCCGAGTAATAAACACGATTGCTGAAGGCGGGTAGATAACGCCCCGACTCATCGACCCACCAATGGGTCGCGGCCGGATCGTCCCGCCACACACCGGACCCGCCGCCGGTTGTGGCGTCAGATTTTGGGAGGATGCCCCCCAAAACCCGCACGTGATCCATCTGCGCGCGCTGCCGCTGATAGAGCTGATCGACCAGCTCCTCCTGCGACAGATCGTCGCCGGACGAAGCCAACGCCGCAGCCTGCGTCTGCGCATCGCTGAAACAGGCGTCCCAGGCATCCAGCGCCGTCGCATCGGAATACACCTGCTGCAGGCACTCGGCCAGCAACGCCACCACCGCATCGAGCCAGGCCGTGTCGGTAACGCTCCAGCGGGCCGGCGCGGGAAAGATCTCCACCGCGTCGATCGGACCGCCGCCGGCAAAGCGCACCCCCTCGACCCAGACTTGATTCCCGAAGGATTTCGGGCCGGGCGGCGCGGGCAGGGATGGCAGGGTCGGCTGGTCCCAAGCGATGTAGCCTGACTCCGCATCGACCGACTTGCCGATAAAGGCATCGGCATAGTCGCTGGCATCCGCCTCGGACCCCTCGATATCGATGTGCAGGCGCAACGCAGTGTCCCCCGACTCGCGCATGCGCACCCGCCAGCGCTGCCCGAGTCCGCAGTGCGTCTCCACGAACGCACGCCGCCAGGCGAACAGCGCGGTCGCGCGGCTCTGCAAGGCGGGATCAAGATCGCTCATATCCCCTCCGGTGAGTCCCAACAAGAAATCGGAAATCGCCCCGACCGTCTTCCCTGCGCAGGAACAGGACGCATCGGGACGCTTGGTGTAGGTAAATGTGACGGACAGCCCCGCCGTCGCCGCCGCACCGAGGCGAACGGGATTGAGGCACACCGACGGCACCGCCGGATCTTCGTCGCCGCGCCCGGTCGGCGAGAAACTCCAACTCGTCTCGCCCAGCACCGCATCGGCACCGCCGCGTGCCGGAATCACCGCACTGGCTACCGGCCCGGCGGCGTACGGCACCCCCGTCATCGCCGGCGGCAAGGTGCCCGAGACCGCCCCGGCCACGGACCAACGATCCGCCCCCGGGCGACTCTCGGTACACGTGAACACCACGGTTTCGGTGGGCGCGGCCGCCACCGGCACATAATCGATCACCGCCACGCCTGACGACTGCGCCACCCAGGCCGACGTGCGGATCGGCACATCGACCACGGATGCGCCGCCCGGACGACGGTCAGCCGCCACCACCCCGGCCACCTCGACCAGCGCCGAGCCGACCAGCTGCGTCAGGAGATCGTGCAACGTCACCGCCGGATAGACCTCGGTCGCCACGCCATCGCTCACCGTCACCTCGTAACCGCCGCTCACCGACCAGACGCGCGCACCGGCCGGCACCGAACGCTCCAGGGCCGGCGACAGGCCGAACACCCACGCACCGTCCCTGAACTGCTTCCAGGGACGGTACACCGCCGGATCGTTGCCGAAGGCAATACGCGGCGTCCCCGGCGCCAATTCGCCAGCGGCAGTCAGCGGCAACGCCCCGAAATCCCACTGCTCGCCGCTCTGCGTCGCCGTGCCGGCCGCCCACTCGCGCAGCAGCGACCACGATGTCGCCGCGCGCGCCAGCGCCGGCAGCACCGATATCCGCACCTGGTTGCCCGGCTCGCCCGCCGCGCGTGCGCGCAGCACCACGGCACCGAGATCGAGCTGCGCGGTCGCCGTCGTCACCCCAAGATCGGCCAGCGTCAACACGATGGACTGCACCGCCGCTCCGGCATCCACGTCCGTAACCACCAGCTGACCACTTCCCACCCCGGCAAACACCGGCGCGGTTGCTGCCGGAACGCCACCCCCGTTGAGGATCTCGACCTCCACCGTCGTCTCGTCCTCTCCCGTATAGGCGCCGGCCAGCAGGATTTCCCCGTTCCCCTCGCGCACCACCGAAAGCCGCTCGAAAACCGACGACGGCCGCACCGATGACGCCGCCAGCGTTGCACCGGCGAGCACGGAAGAATTGTTGGCAATGATCGCCTGCATGAAGACCCTCTCTATCCGCCCCGGCGCCGGATCTCGCCAAGCACCGGCGAAAGCTTGCGCCCCAGGGTTTCGAGGGTTGCCCGATCGTTGACATCGAGCACCCCCTCGATCTTGATGGTGGTGTAGTGATGATTGGTGACCGTCTCGCGCGAACCGCCTTCCCCACCGCCGAGCTCGCGGCCGCCAGCCTCGCCGATGCCCGCCTCCAGGCGCGATCCATTACCGCCCGTGCCGCCGCCCTGCGAGATGCCGACACCGGCGGACTGCCGGGGCAGGCTGGCCGCCGCCGCAATCTGCGTCGCCGCGCGCGAAGCCGCCGACGACGTCTGCGCCGCCCGCGCCAGCTCCTCACTCTCGCGCTGGCGCGCCTCGGCGATCTTGCGCGCCGCGATCTGATCGAGCGTCGCGATCGCCCGCGACAGCGCCGAGGCCGCAGCGCCGTTGCCCTGAGCCTGCGCAATGGCAAGCTGCGCCTCAAGATCGGCACGCCGCGACGCGATGCGCAAGCGCTCCGCCTCCGCGTAATTGCCGTTCATCTGAGCCAGCTCGACTTCCAGGCTCGACAACGCCGATTCCGCGCTGTCCCGCAGGCCATCCATCTGCGACCTGGCGGCTGCCAGGGCGGAGCGCAGCCCCGCGAGATCCTGCTCGCCGAGGCCGGAGATGCCACCGGCGGCCGCTTCGGCCTGCGCCACCAACCCCTCCAAATCCCCACCGGCACCGGATGAAGCCCGGCCAAGATCCTCGGTCAGCCTGTTCACGTAATCGAGCGACTCGGCATATTGCTTTGCCGCCTTCTCGGCGGTGTCCCACCCGGACACAAACTTGTCTAGGTATCCGCTTGTCGTCACCATGCCCTGCAAGGTCGACATGGACGACTGGATGGATGGCGTGAGCACCTCGGAGAACTTGCGGCTGAACGCCTCGGCCGCCGCACCGCTCAACCCCAATTGTCGCGCCAGGTCCGCGTGCGAAACCGCCATCTCTCGCATGTCGGCCTTGTTCCGGCGCACGATCTTCCCGGCGTTCTCCAGAGCATCTGCTTCCGCATTTGCCCCGGCCACCACGCCTCCCGATCCGCCCGCCACCTGTTGCTGCACATTTCCCAGATCGCGCATGACATCGGCCGTTTTGCGTGTCTCGTCGGCGAGTTTCACCACGGCACCACCGGCAGCATCCACCTCGACCGTCACCGCGCGCGCCGCCGCCTCCGCCCGCAGCATCTCGCTGGCCACGCCGCCATTGGCGGCAATGGCGGCCTCGGCGTAGGCCTTGAACGCGGTCTGCAGATCCCGCGCCGAGGCGGTGCCGGATTGCCGGATGGTGTCGTAGGCGGATTTGGCCGTCGAGGCCGTGCGCGCCAGCTCGTCCTGGGTTTTCATCCCAAGCGCCTTGTAGGCTTCGGCAACGCTGTCGATGCCCGGCCGGATCTCGTCGAGCTTCGCCCCGGCGCGGCGCAACCCTTCCGCCAGCTGGTCCCCGGTCAGCAGCCCCTGCTCGCCAAGCGACTTCCAGCGATCGATCACCGCCTGCACCGCCGGCGCCGTCGTCGCCGCCGACAACGCCTGATCGAGACTGGCCTTCAGCGCCACACCGGTATCGACGCCAATTTTTTCCAGATCGGCGAGCCGGGCGATCAGCGTGTCGAAATCGTTCAGCGCGCTGACCGCCGCCGTATTGATTTCGCCCGCCAGAGCCCCCATGTCCAGCCCGGTCCGGCGAATCGCCTCCCGCAACTGCGCGTCGAGCGCGGCCTCGAGTCGACGCACGCCTTCCACGCTGCCATCGAAGGCCGCCCGTGCCTCCACCTCGAACTTCTGCAGATCCTTCCCGTCGAGCGCGCGTTGCCAGGCCGAGCGCACTTCCTCGGCGGACGCCCGTCCCCTCGCGGCCAGCGCATCGAGCGCCGCGCCGGCCTCGGCGATCCCGTCGATGTCGGACAGATCGAGCGCCTTGGCCAGATCCTCCAGCGCTTTCGACGTCCGCCCACCGGCCGCAACCGTTTTCTCGAAATCGTCGATCAGCTTCTTGCTCGCGGTGGAAAGACCGAGCGCCCGCTCCTCGGCCAGCTTCATCTTCTGCGCCAGCTCCGCATCGGCATCGGCAGCCATTTTCGCGGCCTTCTCGGCCGCCCTGAGCGACCGCTCATGCGCCTCCATGGCCTTGACGGTGCTAGAAGCCTTGGCCGCCGTCTCACCGAGCCATTTGCCGATATCGACGAGATTCGTCACCAGAAAGGCCAGCGAAAACCCCTTGAGCAGGGAAAGCGCGGCCCCCAGGCGCCCCACGCCCACCGACGCCCCGGCGGCGGCATTGGCCACCCCGGCGGTCGACGCCTGCGCCTGCGCCCCCGCCAGTTGCGCGGCGATACCGAACTGCGCCCAGTCCGTCACCCCCTTGCGCACCGCCGCACCGGCCGCCGCCGTCGCCACCTGGATCGCCAGGAACTCGCGCGCGATCCCGTACGCCTTGAAGGCCAGCCAGCCCTGGCCGAGGTTCGCGAGCGCATCGCCGACCGTCTCCAGGTTCTCGGCCAGCGCATCGATGGCGGCAGCGGCGGTTGCGCTGGCACCCAGCGCGGCATCCTGCTCGCCGACATACACGGTCCAGCGCGTCGCGAGGTTCTCGAGCGCCCGGCCGATGGTCGCCGGCAGCGCCGCGAACTCCTTCTCCACGGCCGCCGCCTGGCCGCGCAGCGCCCCGATCACCACCTCGGAGGTCAGCTGCCCGGCCTCGGCCATCTTGCGCAGTTCGCCCGTCGTCACGCCCAGGCCATCGGCCATCGCGCGTGCCAGGCGCGGCGCCTGCTCCATCACGGAGTTGAACTCATCCCCGCGCAGCACGCCACCCTGCAGGCCCTGCACCAGCTGCGTGATCGCCGCCTCAGATGCCTGCGCCGACGCCCCGGATACCTGGATCGCCTGATTGATCGTGCGCACCAGATCCTGCGCCTGCGCGATCGCCGTCGCGCTGCTCAGCCCGGCATCGGCGCCTGCCTGGGCAAGCTTGGTGAACAGCTGGCCCGTGCCCTCGAGCGCCGACCCCGTGGCCAGCGCGGTCTCGATCACGCCATCGAACGACCGGCGCAGCGCCTCGCCCTCGCCGGTCACCAGCTGCATGCGCGCCAGCAACCCCTTGTAGGCATCCGTCGTGCGGCCGATGTCCGCCGCAATCGATACCGTGGCCTGCGCCGACGACCAGGCGGCGATGGCCGAGGTCAGGAAGGAGAGCTGCTCGCTGATCGACCGCACGCCATCGCTGATCTTCCGGTGCGATGACGCGGTTTTCTGGCCGGCATCCTCGGCGGCCGCACCGAGGTTGCGGAACCCCGCCACCGCATCCGAGGTGCCGCCACCGACGGCCGCGCTGGCATCCCCAAGACGATCGACCGATTGCGCCAGCCCATCGACCTGCGGGGTCCCGCTGACCTCGGCGGACACCTTCAGTTTTGCATGCAGATCGGTCATCCTGGGCTACACTTTCAGGAAGGAAACACGGAGGGAATCATGCTGAGAACGGGTTTTGCGCTGATCGCCGTGGCGGCCATGGTGCTCATTTCGGGATGGCCCGGCGCGGGCTGGCTCGCACTGGCCGCGCTGGCGGGCGGGGTGTGTACGCTCTACGCCAGCGGCGGCATCAATCTGTACCGCGCGACCCGGCCGCAGCGCCGGGAGGCCTCGTCACGCTGCTAGCCGAGCCGTCCCTTGCGCACAGTGAAGTAACGGGATTTCCCCGTCCCGGTAACGCTCCCGTCGGCGAGCAGCGTGGCTTCCAGCTGCAGCGCCCCGAAGTTGTCTCCGAGCGCATCGAGCCCCTTGGTCGGCGACCACGACACGCGATGACAGACAATCAAGGTCGGCTCGCCCGAGGCTGCCTCGTTAAGGCCATCGAAGACGAGTTCGTACTCGTCGCCCGACGCGGTCAGCGCCTCGATCAGGTCATCCGCCAGCGGCGTGTAGCCGATTTCGATGTCGGCGCCATCGGCCAGGTCCGTTGCGTCGGGCAGGATGTAGATGCCACTGCGCTTGCGCTCGTAGTTCCCCTCCTCGGGCACGGGCGTTCCCCCCAGCGTCACCTCGAGCGGCAAGCCAAGATTGGGCAGGCGATCGGTCAGGATCAACGACCCCCGGACAATATCGGCATGCGGCTCGTCGGCGATGGCCCCCGTGCTTGCATTGACGGTGGCGGTACCGCGCAGGGCCAGCGCGATGTTGTCGGCAGAAAACGAATCGGCCGTAATGGCGGCCGTTACCGACTTGATGCGCGTCACCTTCGAAATCGTGCCGCCACCGCCCTCGTAGTTCTGCTGCTCCTTGCTCTCGTCGGCCACGGCAAAGGTCAGCTTCGAGCAGTTGCCGATCGGCCGGCGAGCGGCGCCGGCCGCACCGCGACGCTTGATGTAAACGGTGCCGGAGCCGTAATAACTTTCGGTTTGCGACATGACTTCCTCCAAATAAAAGACCCGGAACGGGAACGTGCCGGGTCATTCTGCGCGCGCGATCAGCCCGGCGCAGGAGGAAGGGGTTCAGCGGTGCCGGTCAGACCTCGATTCGGTGAGCGGCGACAAACAGCCGGTCGAGCTGCTCGTCGGTCAGGGCGAAGACCGTGGCGATGTAGCGCAGCGTCGGCGAATCTCGCTCGAAGCTCTGCGCGTTCTGCCAGGCGAGCCGAACGATGCGTGGCGTGTCCGGCTGGGCCACCCAGGCCTCGATGTCGTCGAGCAGCTGCGCGCCGTCGAGCGCGGCCAGCGCCTGCAGGCGGGTGACCGACCGTGGCACCGGCGCCGGCACCAAGCGCCAGCGCGTGCGCCACTCCCCGCCGACATCCTCGACCCCATCCTGCTCCGCGACAAAACCCCCCAGCTCGGGAGGACTGGATTCAACGATCGGGCGATAACCATGGGGCTCGAAGACATCCGGGGGATTGCTGCCCAGCGCGCCGAAGCAGACGTGCGGGAGGGACTGGATGATTTCCCACTCGGTGCGGATGGCCGCGGTGGTCGGATCAATAAATCTCACACTCACAACTCGCCTCCGAAGAAGAAGGGATTGATGCCGCCGGCATCCTTGAACGCAAGCAACGTGGCAAACACGAACCCCGCGAACGAGAAAGTCGCCTTGGCGGCCCCCGAGGCGTAGGCCGAATCGGACACGCGCCAGGGTCTGGATGACGAGCTATTGGCGCGGGATGTGTAGCCCGTGGGGGTGCCCACCGACGTTGTTCCCAGAACGCCCCACGCGTAGCACAGGAGCAGATGCTCGCCGGACACCCCGCTCAGGGTGAGCGTGCCGGGACTTGCACCGAGCGCCCGGTAATCGGTTGCGGTCTTGGTGATCGCCCCGACGCCACGGTACTGAAGCAGCCGCCCGTTCAGGTCGTAGGACCCACCCGAGTCGTTGGTTGCCAAAGAGAACGTCCCGGACTCACTGCCAGTCGCCAGCCGCCACATCACCCGCGAGCCGGACTCAATAGTCCACCCAGCGTTAGCGGCCCACGTTTTGGACACCCCCGAAGACTGCATCGTCGCCACAAGCAGGTCACCGGCCTGAGTTGCAGGCCACGTACCGGAGAGGTTCTGAACGCCGGACCCCCCGGTCGTGCTGATATGCGCGATGGTCATCACTGCACCTGCCCACTCATGCAGTACACAGTCGTACCGTTGTACTTGTAGATAAGGAACGTCTCGCCGCCGGCCGTGAGCTTGATACTTACTGCTGCACCAACCGCCTTCGTGCCTACCGGGTTGGCAAACGTCCGGTTTCCAGTAGCATCCTGAATCAGCCGGAGGGTGTAAGTCCCGGGGCCGGGGAACGTCAAGGTGGCGGAGGCATTCGCAGTCAGCGTGAGCCGCTGCAGCGAACCATTGGCGAAGTCGATGGCGGGGGTAGCGCCGCTGCTCCCGGCGTCGTACTCGGCGCCAAGGGCTGCCACCTTGATGCCGAGCAGGCGATTGCCGTCGAGATCCTGATCGCCCGCGTAGGTGTTGCCTCCGAGCGACGCCTTGCCGGCCAGTGCGGCCAGAATGGACTTGATGTCCGCCCCGATGGCCTCGGCAAGCGCCGTGATGCGGGCCTGCAGGCTCATGCGTTACGCCTTCGCAGCGGTGTAGTCGGCGGCAAAATCGTGCTCGGGATCGCCCACGCCGATGTTCGCGCACGCCTGCGCCTTTTGCGGTGCCGACAACGCCTGCGCCGCGTCGTACCGCAACCGATTGCCGATCTCGACGGCAATCGTCGCCGCGAACGAGGGATCGTTGCCAAGCGCCGCCGCAAGCTCGGCGAGTGTGTCGAGCGCGGCTGCGGCGCCGTTCGTCAGATCCGCCTTGACGGCGGCCTTGGCGGCCTCGACGGTGTCGAAAATCTTGTCGGCGGACCAGGTGACCAGCGTGTCGCCGTTGCCCGCCGCATCGTTGATCGTGGCGCCTCCGCCGCCGACCATGCCGTACAGCTCATTGATTGCCGCCACCAGGCTGGTCTTGGCCGTCGTCGACAACGCCGTCAGATCGCCGTCGGCCAGGCGCAGCGCCTTGATGTCGGCACCCACCGCCTGGGCAAGAACAATGATGCGGGATTCGAGACTCATGATCGTCAGCCTTTCGCCAGAATGTAATAAGCCAGAGGGTCCGGAACGAGATTGTCGCGGACATACAGCCCGCCGTCGGCGCCGGTTGTCAGGCGGTTGTCCGGGTCGGCCGAGATACCGCCCACTGGCGCCGCCGGGCCGGGCGGACCCGGCGGTCCCGGCTCGGAGATCTCGACGGCGACGAGCTCCCGTTCCTCGACCACCACGGCGACAACATCAACCATGCGTCACCTCGGGCAGATAGCGGACCGAGCCACGCGCGAGCTTCCAGGTTTCCTCCGGACCGGCCGGCGGCTCGAGCTCAAGGTCATAGCTCGCGCGCAGCACGGTGACGGTGGCCGTCACCGTCGCCGGGAAAGCGATCTCCACCGTGCCGGCCGGACCGCCGAGGATGATCCGGCCGTTATCCGAGGTCAGCTCGTCGACGAGCATGCCGGCCTCGTCGCGGATCTGCATGCGCGCCTTGTACCCGGAGAGGTCCAGCGGCACGCCCCCCGCCGTCCTCGGCGTGAAGCGCACGCGCTTCATGCCTCCCATCTCGATGTTCAGGTTCTTCAGGATGGCCGGCATGATCAACGCTCTCCGCTCACGTTGTGCACGCAGGTGAACGCCAGCGGGAAAAACAGGGTGCCGGCGTGGAACTCGGCTCGGGGCGCGGGAGCAAGCTCCAGGGGGCGCAGCATTCCCGCTCCGCGCCAGCCGAGCAGCTTGCCGATGACGGCGCTCACCAGAGGGGTGGCCGCCGCACGCGCCGGCGCACCGTCGCCGGCCCGACCGGCATGCTTGACCGCCAACACCACCAGCCAGCGCGACCTCACGCGTGCCTGGCGGCGATCCCCGGAATGTTCCTCGATGGCGTAGCCGTCGAAGATCAGATACGCGCATGGCGCCAGCTTGCCCATGGCCTCCGGGGCCAGCTCGGGCAGGCCGTACACGCCCTTCAGGCCGTCGATTTCGGCCAGGCGCGCGGCGAGCGCGGGTTCGGGCGAGAGCATCAGCGCGCTGCCCGCGAGAACACGCGTTCGCAGGACGTCGCCAGGACCGTCCCGGACGGTGTCGCCGCCGGGACGGGGACATCCAGCCGGAGGCGGCCGGCGGAAATGTCGCGCAGCTGGGCCAGCGCCTGATCGCGGCGATCCTTGACGATTTCCGGCGCGGCGTCGGCGTACAACGCGTACCGCGCCAGATCGCAACACAGCCCGGCCAGCAGCGCAGGCACATTGCCGATCGGCAACGTGTACCGCACCGCGACATAGCCGTCGATGATCGCCGAGGCATCGGACAATGCCCGGCCGACAGTCGCGGGGTCGTAGCCACCGCTACCGTCCCGATCGGTCAGCTGGATCAACTCATCCTCGCCGTAGCGGGCGATCAGATCCGATGCCTTGGCGTAATCGCTCATTTACTTCTTGCCCGTGGCCTTGGCCTTGGCGGGACCGCCCTGGCCGGGATCGCCCGGAGCGCCGTCAATCTGCTCAACGACGAGCATCGGCTCGCTCATCAGCTGCGCGAGCTGCGCCTCGGAGAAGGCATCGTCGGCGTGGTCGGTCGGTTCGGCCGGATGGGCCACGCCTGCGCGGCGGAATCCGGCGTGTTTCGATGTGATGCGGATCATGATCTCTCCCGGAGGTTTCCTGAGCCGCCCGGACAATTCCGGGCGGCGTTCTGGCGATTTCAAGTTTGGGCAGTACGCTTAGCCGGGGGGCGGGAGAATCGCCAACTCCGCCCCACCAGGGTCGCCTCAAGCCCCGCTCGAAGTATCAGGTCGTGCCGTCCGAACCGTAGGCCAACTGCCAGAAGCCGTAACCACCGGCCGCGCGCGCCTCGGCGCCGAACTTGTATTTCCGGCGGTTGAACACGTCGTCAGCCTGGGGATCGGTCTGCTGGACGAAGACCGGCGCCTTGCGTTCCTGGTAGATGACCGGGCGGACCGGCTTGGTGGTGTCGAGCAGGAACCACGCGGTGTCGCTGGACAGGCGCCCGTCGACCACCACTTCGGCCGTCCCCTTGTACGGATTCGGCTTGCCATCTTCCAGCCGGTCGGTGGTCATCAGCAGGTTGGCCACATCCTCCAGGGCCGGCGGCACCAGCAGGATGTTCGGCGTGATGTTCAGCGGCCGCCCCTCGTCGTCCTTGAACTTTCGCATCGCGGTGCGCGCGGCGCCAAAGCTGGCCATGGCCGCCGCCTGGGTCGCCACCGACAGTGCCTTGGTGCCCCGGTTCGAGACCGAGGCGATCGAGCCATCCGCCTGCCGCACCGGGTGATCGGTGTCGAAGAAATACTGGCCGTCATAGCACTTGGTGGTAAAGCCACCATTGACCACCTCGTACACGATTTCATCCGGCATCTGCTTGGCCGACTCACCGGCCATCTGCGCCTGCGGGCCGTAGATACCGAGGTTGTCGTCATCGATATCGTTGCGATCGACCTCGACCGTGGCCTCCCAGTCTTCGTTGGTCACGGTGTACTTGGCCGCCTCGAGCGACTTGACGTTCTTCTCGCCGATCCAGCGGCGCATTTTCGGGAATTTCGACAGCCAGGCGTAATCGGTCTGACCGGTGGTCGACGGCACCTTCATGGCGATCTTCTGCCAGGTGGAAGGTGCTGCCGCGAAGGCGTTGTTGAAAGTGGTTTTCAGGCTGGTGAAGAGCGCCGCCAGGCTCTCGCGATTGACGATCAGGCCGCCGAAGCCAATGAATGCCATGCCCTCCGCGTCAGGCAAGGCAATGGCAGGCATGGCGAAGGCCAGCCCGGCCAGGGCGGCGCACGACAACACCGATGCGACAAGCAGTTTTTTCATGAGATTTCTCCAGGTGCTTGATAGATGGACTAGATGGACGGTGGAGTTACTCGACCCAGACGCCGTCGGATTCGATCTGGACAACCTTGCCGGCCGCCGAACGGGTGTTGCCGCCGTTGGTCTTTGCAACCGTTGCGTCATCAACGATGTAGACGGTCTTGCCAAGCTCGGCCTGGGTGACCAGGTCGGCGGCATGATTTGCCCACTTGAATGCCTTGCCGCGACGCACAAGCAGCGTCTTGGCGCCGTCGGCGCCGCCCGTGTTGTCCACGTATTGCTCGGCGCGACCGAGGTACGTCAGCGTGGTGGCCACGCTGCCGGGCACGGCGAAGCCGGCGGCATTGGCGGCGACCAGGGCGCCGGCGTAGACACGGGCATTGGCGGCCATCGGCACGACAAGGGTGTCGGTAGCCTTGAAGGGGGTGTTACGGTCTGCGGTCAACGGGGGCATGCTGGTCTCCGGTTGTTAAAGGATCAGCCCTGCGCCAGATCGGCCAGGGTTTTACGGTAGTCCTCGGGGGACACGCCCATCTGGCGACAGACGGCCATCTGCGTCTCCGAGAGCTCGCCAGGCGTAGCGGCAGATACGGCACCGCCGGTCTGGGTGCCGCCCAGCGGCACCACCGGCGCCACCTGCGCGAGGTAGCCCTTGAGCGCGGCGATGTTCTTGCTGCCGAGATCCTTCGCCCAGCCGACCAGTGCCGGCGGCAGGCGACCATCGGCGGTGGCTGCCTCGATCAGGCGGCCGGCTTCGTCGCTGCCGATCTGCGCGGTCAGCGCGGCGATCTGGCCGTGCAGCTCCTGCACGCTGGCGATCGGTACGTACTTGGCCGGGTCCGGGTCAGCGGTGACCTGGGCGGTCAGGGCTGCGATGCGGGCCCTGTTTTCGGTCAGCAGCGCCAGGAGGTCAGCGCCATTTGCGGCGGTGGCCGTATTGCCTTCAGTGATCTGCGCTTTCAGCTTGTCCAGCTGCGCCAGAACATCCTCGGCGGTTGCCGCGATGGGCAGGTTGAGCAGCCAGCGCAGCCGCTCCAGGAGTTCGTCCATGTTTTCCTCCGTTGGTTGGGTGGACAGAAAGCTGTTTGCGGCTACGGCAAGCGTTACCTCGTCGAGACCGTCGAGATTCGGAAAATTGGTGAGGCCGATCATCAGCAGATCGAGCACGGCGCCGGCATCGTCGTAGGCGAAGACAGGGGACAGGTAGAGGTACTCCTTCGCGGCGACCATTGCCGCAGCGCGCTCGGTCCAGTCGACGCCGGTGGCGAACAGCCCCTCTCCATCACGCCATTCCAGCCGCGCGCCATCGACCCAGGCAGCCGCCGGGGCCGGCTGCCCATTCTTGGCGGCATGCAGGGTCTGGTGCTCGTAGTCGACGACGATGCGTGTCTGCCGGGCGGCGGCGCGCGCGATCAGGCGGCCGGCGATATCGGCATCGAGTCGCCATGCGGGGACATCCTTGGGACGCCCGTCACGGCCGCGAAACTCTCCGGCCGGGATGAGATGCAGATCGCCTCCGGCCGTCAGGGCGACGGCGCAGGCGGCGATGCGATAGCGAGGATTGGGGGTGCGGGTAGCCATGCGCCCATGATCGGGCGCGGGGACTGGCTAGCGCAGGGGGAAGGGGTTCGGTGACTCGCCTCGCCTGCAAATGGCGTTACCAGCGCGTTACCCGCGCCATGGCGGCTCGATCGCCGATCTGGATATACCATCGCCGCAACCGGGCCACAAAAACGGCCTGTGCGGCGCACACGCGCGTTCGGCCCTTATGCCGGCCCTTAGGTGCTCAGGTAGTCCAGAATCAGCCGCTCGATCATGCTCCGGTCCTCCGCCGAGAGACCCAGAAACGGCCGCGCGGGGACATCGCCCCAGGGGGCATTCGGTCCGAGGCTTCCCTGAGCGGCGCCAAACTGCTGCGTACCGGAGTACAGCTTCGGCGAGCCGACTTCGAGCACGTTGCCGCGCACCTGATGATGGATGGTGGTCGACAGCGAGCGGGATTCGCCGCTCAGTGGCTTTTTGGCGCCGAGGCGCGCCGTTCCCTTCTTGCTCAGCGAACCATCCTTATTGTAGTTGCCACGGGTGACGCCGAGGTAGCGCAGGATGGTGGTTTCGGTGTTCGGCGCCCAGGGCGTGCCGTCCGGCGCCGTGGCCGTCGAAAAGCGGCGCTTCGTCGACTCCTCCAGATCTTCGCCAATAGCCAGGAGCACCGGCCGGAGGTTGCCGGTTTTCTCGCGCAGGCTGGCCAGCGCGGCACGGGCGCGGGCGTCGTCGAAGGCGATCTTGATGGGGGTTGGCATTGTGCTATCCTTGAATCATCCTCTGGCGCGGTGTACCCCGATGGGTAAGGGGGCGCCCTCCGGAAACGGAGGGGTCGCTGATGTTGGTTCGAGTCCAACCCCGCATCAGAGGTATCCCTCCACCAGTTCGTAGCCGTGGCCGACCATGGCGCGGACGCCATCCAGATTGACCAGCTTCCCCGTCTCAACAACGTTCCCGGTACCGAGCTTCTTCATCCGGTAGTTGATCCGAACCACCAGCTTTTTCCCGGCCTCGTCGCCACCATCAAAAAACAGCAGGAACGCCGGCTCCGACGGATGCGTCGAGTCGAGCACCACGGCCTGCGGCTCGGTGAGGTGTTGCGGCAGCGCGGCGTACCAATCTCGATCGAGCTTGCCGGATTTGCTGTCGCGGAAGGCGTGCCAGATGTCCCGGTCGCGCACGGTGATGTCGGCCGTCGCGGGCTGGATTCCGCCAACGCTGGCGGCTTCGATCCACGACGGTTTCAATGCCCCGACGACCATGGCGCGGCCCTGCGGCCGTGCGGTTGCCAGCGTTTCCTCGACGAAGGTCCGGAACACCGTGCTCTGCTCGGCGAGCAGCAGTGGCCGCAGCGCCGCCATCATCGCCGCACCGATCGGCGCTTCCAGATTCAGCAGCTTTTTCTCGACCAGCTGGGCGAAGGGCGTCAGCCGGTTGGCGCCGGGGGCGTAGGCCCAGCCCGGATCGATGCCTTCGGTGTCGCCGGCCTCCGGCGCAGCGTCCGGCCCGCGCCCATGCGCGGCGGCGGCATCGTATTCGGCCTGGCCGACGGCGCGGACACGGCAGTGGCAGCCCCAGCCGTTGGGCGGGAAGTGCGTTTGCCAGAAGGCGTGCTCGCGCGACAGCGTCAGGCCGTGCCAGGCGAGGTGCTGCGGGCGCGGGTGCATGACGCCGTCGGCGTGGATGTACTGCCAGAACGGCCTCAGTTTGACCAGGTCTGGGTCGTTGAGCTGCTGCCATCGGCCGGCGGCGTAGCTTGTGGCCACGTTGGTCTGGTAAATGATGCGCGTGCGCCAGTTGCGGCCGGCCTTGGAGCTGTCGCCTGTCCAGCCTGACCAGCCGTGCTTCTGCACGATGGCGTCGAACTGCTGGCGGAACCAGCCGAGGCTCTTGCCGTCGGCGATCGCCGTATCGACAGCGCTGCGTAGGTCGGCGAGCAGATCTGCCTTGGCGGCGCCAGCGACGATGAAGGCGCGGTCGTGCGCAGCCTGGTAGATGTCGTCCCAACGCTCAGTCGGCAGGTTCAGCTTCTTGCGGAAGAAGTCGATCTGCTCGTCGAATGGCGTCTTGAACGCCAGCGCATCATCGGCCATCGGCCACGTCCGCCATGCCCTTGAGTTCGGCCAGCGCGAAGCCTGCGGCCATGATGCGCGTCAGTGCGGCCGTTTCCAGCCCGCCGTAGTTGGCGACCAGCGCGGCCTCCAGCTCGTTCATCGACTCGGCGGTATCGACCAGGTTGCGCACCTGGTCGAGCAGTGCGCGCCACGGCTCGCCGGTGGCTTCGGAGAGGTGCTCGGCGATGGCGCCGGTCGGGTCGATCTCGGTCGGCAGCGCCGATAGCTGGGCAGTATTGGCTGCAACCTTTTCCAGCTTCGGCTCGGGCGGCTGCGGTGGCGTTGCTTCGGCAGCAGGGACGGCCAGCACGTCCTCGTCTTCCTGCGGCTCGGGGATGCGCAGCTTCTCTTGCGCCCAGGGGCGCGGCACCTTGAAGCCGACGCCGACCAGCTTTGGCAAAGCATCGGCATAGGCGGCCAGATCCTCGGCCTCGCCCGTGTCGAACACCAGGCGCGGGCAGCGGCGCAGGCCGTCGATACCGCCACGGTTGAGGGCGATCAGCGGATAGATCAGGTCACGGATGATGGTCGCCGCGATCTGACGGGCATCGGCATTGCGGATGTCGTCGCGCACGTCACCATGCAGATCGGCGACACCGCTGCCCATGCCCGTCGCCTTGGCCTCGGCCGACGTGGTCTGCCCGAGGATGCCCTTGCTCTCGGCCCGCTCGGCCCAATCGACCATGGCCATGTGCGGCGTGCTATCGCCGCTGCCGGTGATCTTCTGGATCTCCAGCTGCATGTCGGCCGGCATGATCGCGCGGGCATCGTGGCCGAGCGTTGTCACCGCGCGCAACAGACTGGACTTCTCGGCGTCCGTCGCGCCAGCGAAATACTTGCCGACGATTATTGGCAGACCGTAGGTCTCCAGAAATTCTGCAAAATCCCCCAGCGCATAAGCTTTGTAGAGGAACGGCCAGACCAGCGTGCGGTACAGGCCGAGCCGGCCCATGTAGCCCGTCTTGGCCTTGCCGTGCGCATGCCACACCCAGCCCATCGAAGCGAGCCGGGCACCATCCGTGCTGCCATCCTGCAAGCGGATCTCGGTGCGGCTCTGGTCGAGCCGGAACCATTCCTGCGGGCGGGGGTGGAAGGTGGGCAGCCATTCGCCCCCCTCGCTACGCCATTCGATCTCGACAGCCGAGAACCCATGGCCAACACCATCCATCAACGCCAGGATCAAATCCTCGATCGGATCGGCCATGTCCCGGAGCACTTCCTCGACCCATTCCGCATTTGCCTTCTCGGCGGCGGTGGCGTTACGCGGCGGGACGATGTCCCAATCGAGATCGAGCAGCGCCAGCTTGCGTTTGTGCATTTCCGACTGGATGTGCGCGTCGCGTTCCTCCATGTCCGAAAATATCCGGTGTTGCGCGACGAGATCGCCGTTGTCGGCCGCCTGCAGCGCAGCCGCTAGGCGTGCTGGCGTGAGGCCGTTGAGGGCCGGCGTCAGGTAGGTATTGGCCAGGTGCGCGATACGCGCGGTCTGCGGCTCTTCGAGCACCTTGCGCTCGATGGGGCGACCCCACTGGTCGATGAGTTGGGCCATTACATCATTCTCCTGGAACCATATCCGGCATCGTCGTCGCGGCCGTGGTTATTGCGGGGGATGGATTGGAATCCGCCGGCCCCACTGCCGAGACCGCGCGTGCTGGCGATCACCCACAGGATGTGCAGCGCACAGAGGCCGTCGTAGTGGTGATGCCCTTGCTTCTCGGGCCAGCTGTCCAGCTCGGCCAGCAGCTGCGTCAGTGCCGGGTTGAACAGGATGCGCGGCTCGAAGGCATCGGTAATGAAGGGTTCCAGCGAGTCGATGCGCACTTCCTGATCGACGGTCGCGGTAACGCCGATCAGGGGCAGCGCCACCGGATTCGGGTGGTCGAGCCCGGCCTTGATGAAGGTTTGGCGGCTGTGCTCGTAGGCGTTGTTGTTCTCGAAGCCGATCGCCTGGCAGCGGAACTCGCGCTGGAAGTCGATCAGATCGGCCTCCAGCTTCGACGGCACGCGGCGCTTGATGCTGGCCTCGACGACATGCAGCTTCTTCCGATCGCGGTCCCAGGCGCCGGCCACCAGGGCCGATGGGTCACTCTTCTCGCCCTTGCCCATCGAGGGGTCGCAGGCGCCGAACATGACCCAGTGATGCAGACGCGAGACGTAGAACTGGTAACGCGAGAACACCTTGTCCTCGTCGCTGCGCGGCTCGCCCTGCATTTCGGTACCGAAGGCGCGGGCATTCTTGGCACGCTGGCGCATCAGCCAGAACAGGCTGCGCACCTTCGGCCACGAGATCTCGGCGCCGGCGTCCATCTCCGCCTTGTTGGCCAGGTAGAAGCGGTACGACGGCAGCTCGTGCTCTTCCAGTACCTCGCCCCGGCCCGCCGCTTCTTCCTCGGCCGGCTTGTCGTCGTTCAGCATCCGCTCCTGGCAGCGCTCCCACAGATCCATGTGGTCGGGCAGGCGCTCGATCGCGCGGAAGTGATGCACCAGGTGGCCGATCGCCTTCTTGGCGCGGCTGATCGGGTCATCCTTGTTGAGGATGGTGCCGACTCCGACGAACTTCACCGTGCCGTCCGGCGGGCCGAGGAAGTCGACGGCCTTCTCCAGCCAGTCCCAGCGGTTGTCGCGCTCGGTCGGGCTCTTGGCTTCCTTGTCGGTGATCAGGTCGTCGCCCAGGAGCAGCTTCGGCCGGCTGGCGCCGTGGAAGGTGCCGCGGATCGCCTGTTCGGCGCCGAAGGCTTCCATCTTCACGCCGGCTCGGGTTGTGAATTCGCCGATCTTCCATTGCTTGGTACCACCGCAGGCTTCCGGAAAATCCAGTGCCAGCGCGGCGTTGAACAGCAGCTCGACCTTGACGACTTCGAGCAGCTTGGTCGGCAGCTTGG
The DNA here is from genome assembly GCA_026646875.1 of Rhodocyclaceae bacterium. Lineage (GTDB taxonomy): Bacteria > Pseudomonadota > Gammaproteobacteria > Burkholderiales > Rhodocyclaceae > 66-26. Next base: position 31,996 of record JAPKHL010000023.1, read on the forward strand.
TTTCCGCGCCGAGCATGGTGATGTAGTCGATGAAGTACGGCAGCGGCCGCACGGCCGGCCAGTTGATTTCCTTGCGGATGCTTTCCTTCTGCACCAGGGCAATGACGGCACACCACACCGGGCCGACCTTGGTGGTCAGCGATGATTTGGCCTCGCCGCGCGGCGCGATCCACCATTCCTTGGCGCCGGTCGGCTTGTCCAGGATCTGCGGGAAGCGCTCGAAGAAGTGCCGGTGGAAGTTCGATGCCGGCGGCCGGATGTGGTGCGACAGGTAGGTGTAGGCAAAGAACTCGAAGTCGCGGTCGACCAGCACCCGGCGGCGGCGGGCGGCGCGGGCTTCCGGCGACGGATCGAGGCCGACCTGGCGCGCTTCGATCTCGGCGCGGGCGGCGCGGGCGATTTCCTCGCATTGGGCGAGGAAGTCTTTTTCGGTGGTTGGTTGGACGCTCATCGCCCAATCACCCAAGAGAAGTAGATTCCGGATTCGCCAACCAGAACGAATGAATCACCGAAGCCGAGCGTCGCCATGGCGTTCAGCGCCAGGAAAATCCAGCCAAGGCCGACTGGGATCGCTCTGAACAGCCTATTAACCACGGCACCCGAGCCTCCGTAGCTCTTGCCACCGGAGGCGCATCATCCGGGTGCGGGAATTCTTCGTTGCCGGCAGATGGTTCCGGCCGATTTTCATGCGGCCATTCTCGAAGTAGCCGAAGTGGCCGCCGTTCTTCGGGCCGCCACGGACATACCAGTGGGTTTGGCGGAAATCAGCCATACGCCCTCGCAAGATCCTGCCCGAACGGCGCCAGCAGCTCGGCGAAGGCTCCGGCGTGCTGCGGGTAGCTCTCGCGCACGAAGGCGTCCAGGCGCTTGATCACGTCCATCGCCACCGCCAGCTTGTCGGTCTCCGGCATCAGCCGCTTCGAGGCGGCCATCAGCTTGTTGTAGGCGTCGGCCAGGCTGGCCAGCGCCTGCACCTTCTCGGCCGGCGGCATGTCCGGCGCGGCCTGGATCGTTTCGACGGTGGCCTGCACCTGCTGCACCACCACGGCCAGCGTCTGCCGCACCACGTCCTCGATACCGCCGCCGGCGATCATCTGCGCGCTCTTGGCCTTGTCCCAGTCGTCGCCCTCGGCCTTCGCCTCGCGCTTCCACCGCTTCGCGGTGCCGTCCGGCACGCCGTGCTTCATCGCGGCGACCTCGAGGCCGAGCTGGTCGAAAACGTAGCTGGCACGCACGGCGCGGATTTTCTCCTCACCGTGGGCCATGGCTTTCCCCTTGTCTCGGCGTGTGCCCGATGTGATAGCCGTTACAGAACCGGCAGAGGTAGGCGTTCATGCGGCCTTGACATCCCCTCTGCGCGTGCAGCGCGCGGATGGTCGCTTGAGCGCACTCGGCCGTCAGATGCCGCACCTTGTGGCGGCAGGACTTCCTGCGCAGGGCGCGCTTGCTCGACATCACGCTTCCCCCGGCATCACGGCCCGATCCTGCACCACCTCGCGCCCGCGCTCGGTGAGCGTGGCGGTGTCGGCCGTCGCCTGCAGCAGCCCGACGTCGGCCAGCCACAGCAGATCGGCGCGCACCTTGTCGACGGTGGCCACCTGGCCGTGCACGGCCTCCAGCTCGTCGCGCAGCTTGCGCGCGGTGAGCACCTGGCCCGGGGAGAAGAACAGCAGGGCGAGGATGCCCCGGCGGCGCGTGAGCTCGGCGTTACGGGCGGCGAGGCTCATTTCATGCCTTTCTGCGCGATCTGATTGAGGATCAGGCGCAGCGTGTCGCTCTGCCCCCGGTTCTCGCCAACGAGCTGGTGAACGGTCTCGGCAAGCCCGTTGATCGACTCATAAACCTTGCCGATGTCGCTATGCGTTGGCGCCGCGCGGGCGCTTGATTTAAGCTCCGTCACATCCTTGTCCAACTGATCGACCTTGCCGGCCAGCTCGCCGATGCGCTCGTTCGTTTTGTCGCCCCGGCGCTCGATGTAGGCGTACAGCGTCTGCCCGAAGTGGGCGAGCATCGATATCGTCAGCAGCCAGTCTCTAATTTCCATGGAGCGCGCCGCCTCCCTGCGGCAAATGCGTGGCAGCCTGTGCAGCCCACTGCTGCAGGCGGTACAGCATCAGCGTGGTTTTGGCGGCGTCGACGGCGAGTCGATCGCATCCCGGATCAGGTACAGGGTCGGCGGTGGCTGCATCAGGGCTGCCGGCGGTTTCGGGCAAACGGGGAAGCCGGAGGCCGGCGCCAGTCGCGGCGGCATCGCTTGCGGCGAGGCGCAGGCGGCGAGCAGGCACGCGAGCAAGGCGGGCAAGATCCGCTTGATAGGCATGATCGATCTCCTGGGTGAGCCGGACTCCGGCGTTTTCAGTTGCGCGGGCGGTGGCCTCAGCCGCGCGCTGAGCCTCGGCCACGTCGAGATCGCGCTGCATGATCTGCAGGCGCAGACCGGAGATTTCGGCGGCATGGCGCTGGCTGTCGGCCCACCACCCGGCGCCGAGGCCGAGGCCGGATAGCAGGAAGGCGATGGCGGCGTATCTCATGCGCCGCCCCCCATGCACTGACGGTATTCGGCCTGCCGGCGCGTCCACAAGCCACCGCACAGGCGAGCGTTCTCCGGCGCGCTGCAGTCATGCCCCTTGTAACGCTTCCACCGCAGGATCTCGGCGCAGGCGCCGGAGTAGTCCAGTGCGTTGAGCCGGCGCACCAGCGTCGAGCCGCAAAAGAGCGGCGCGCCGATGTTGTAGGCCAAGCCGACATAGGCGTCGTACTCATGCTGATGCAGGGGGGCGGTCACGCACTGGCGCAACGCGCCCTCGAACTGGCGCACGTCCCGCAGGGTGCGTGCCAGTGCCTGCGGCGGCGTGGTCCTGTCGCCGATCCGGACTGGCGAGCCATCGGGCCGGCGGGTCGTGCCGAAGCCGACGGTCGGCACGTCGCCGGGCAGCGGGATCACAGCCGCGTCCGTGTACCCCTCATGGGTGGCGATACTGACCAAGCCGGCGGCGGATAGCACCATGATGGCGACCGTCATGCGCGGGCCATGGCTCATGCCGCAGGCTCCTGACGGGCGTGGTGGCGACCGGGCACGGTGCAGGCACTGCCGGCCGGCAAGAGGCGCGCCCGGCCGACCAGCGTGGGCGCGGCCGTGCAGTAGCCGTAGCCATCAAGCCGGGAGGGGTCGTAGTGGATGCACTTGGCGCAGATCATGCGCCGGAGTGTGGCGTGTGCTCGGGGGCTGGCACAGGGGGAAGGGGTTCGGCAGATACGAAAACCCCGGCACTGGGCCGGGGCTGGTGGAGTGGTGCGGCGTCAGGGGTGCAGCCCGATTTCCATCAACTGGCCTTCGAGCGCATCGATATCGCGGGCCATCTGCGCCAGCAGCTCGTCCTGCGCGTCGAGCAGGCCGGCGACGACACAAATCCTGCCCTCGTCCCCGCCGGAGACGACGGCGGGAACAAACTCGATTGCCGCCTTGGCCAACGCGGCAATCGTGCCGATCCGGCCGGAGACGTCGTAGAACTTGCTCGGGATATGGGCGGCGGCCGTCATTGGGCGCCCCCGAGCGCGAGGCTGCCCTGCTGCGGCGTCACGTCGATACCCAGATGCCCGTCGCGGCGGGCGCGGAAGACGATCTGGCGCACGTAGTTGAACGACAGGCCGGTGGTGGCGACGATCTGCGCGCGCGGCGTGCCGGCGGCTTCGAGCAGGATCACGCGGTCGATGCGGCGCTGCGTGTCCTCTTCCATGCGCTGGCGCAGGGCGCGGATTTCGCGGTCCTTGGCGAGCAGCAGTTGCCGGGTCAGGCCGGCAATCAGCTTCTGTTGTGCTGTCACCGTGTCTTTCAACTGCCCGAGTTCATGGGCTAGTGTCAGGTCGCTCCCCCGGTGGGATGAGAATGCAGTTGCTACCGCTTTTCCTGCACGGTGCCGCTCCTCAATTGCCCGGTGCCGCTCCTCAATTGCCAACACCTTTTGAATTCGTTCATGCTCTTGGTTCTTATCATGGGAAGGTTGGGTCACATTAATCCATTCCTCTTCCGTAATGCTGATTCGGTCGGTGTCAGTGATCTGGCTTTGGAGGGCGTTTTTGGCCCATTCGCGGAACTGTCGTGCCCGAGGAGTTCCGGACAACCATCCGAGGGTGATGCAACCAGAGAGCGAGAAAACCCTTACTTCTCGCGGCTTACCGTCACGCCAAATCAAATTGATTTGGCGTGTATCGTCGTCGGTGAATTCGTCGACATGACGGTTATAAAGGTTACGAATGCCTTGGCTGGCATTGGCCTCGCTATAGCCGAGGCACCGCCCAACCTGCTCGGCGGTCAGCCACTTCTTGCCGTCACGGTCGATGATGTCGACGGCGGTGCCGTTGAATTCGGCGCTGATGATCTGGTGCATGGTCAGACTCCTTTCAGTTGCGAAAGCTGGCCGTGTGCCTTGAGATGGCGCACGAGGGACATGGCGAACTCGAAGCCGGCGTCGAAGTCGGCCGAGCCGAAGCCGGGGTTGGCCTGGCGGCGATGCTGCGGGCGGGCGGAACGGGGGAACGGGATGACGGCACAGGGCGTGCCGGAACTTGCGGATTGACGCATGGCAATACTCCTTGACAGCGGTTGTCGAACCGCCGCCCCGACGCCAATCGGGAGGGCGGAACCGTGCGGGTTGGCGTGCCGGGTCAAGGAACCGGTGAGCCCGAAGGCTCCCCGCACGGCCCGCCCAAAAACGGGAGTGCCATGCTGACGGACGTAAAAAAACCGCTGGTGGGCGGTTGTCCGCCTTGACTCCGGGACGCCAATCCCGGTCGCGGGATTGACCGCGACGCCGGCATGGTACGCCCGGAGCGTTTTCAAAACAAGCACCCCTGCGCCGCGTCCCCAGGGATCGCGTCCGGTCGCTTGAGCACCAGCTCGATGGCACGGCCGGTCACCCCGTGCGCGATCCCAAGCTCGAACACGGCCTCCGGATGGCTGTAGCCACCGGCGGTCAGCCGGTCATATTCGCTGCGGATCTGCTGCTGTCGATACTGCCAGCGGACCTCCTTCAGGTTCGGGATCGAGAGCTTCTGCCCTCCCCAGTGCTTCACGATCTCCCGTGCCGCTTCGGCGCCGACGATCTCCGCGAGCTGGTCGAATCGCCGCATGCCAAGCGGCGACTTGCGACCGCCGAGCAGCGGCACCGGGAATTCCTGCCCAGGCCAGGCGGCGATCAGGGCTGCCGTTGCATCCGCGCCGGCAATCCGCATCAGCTCCAGCGCGGTACGCGGAAACAGCGGCAGGCGGGCCAGCTCGGCGAGCAGCTCTGGAGTCATCTCACGCTCCCAGCCGCGCAGTCACGATGCGCAGCGTTTCGAGGCATTCGTACCAGGGCCAGGGTTGGGCCAGGCGGCCCATGTCTTCGGCCTGCTGCCGCGCCCATTCGGCGGTGAGGCCGCGCGCCTGCAGCGCCGCCTTGAGCGTATCGAGGGCGACCGCCAGGCGCTTTTTCTTCTCCCGGTGCAGGGCGGCGACGACGCCGACCAGGTCGGCGTCCGGCACCCATGCCAGGCGCTCGATGCCGCCGGCCTGCTTTGTCTGGCGCTTGGCGATCGCCTCGGCGTAGGACCACGGCAGCTCCATGTCGGCCAGCAGCGCCTCGACCTTCTGGAGCATCAACACACAATCGAGGTTGTGCGGTGTGCCGGGGTGCTGGTCGGGGCGGACTTTCTTGGGGCGATGGGCAAAGCCGATCTTGGCGAGCGCATCGAGCACGGCGTCGGCCTGGTCGAGCGTTACCAGATCGGCGCTCGAGGAGACGCCGGCGGCGCGCTTGAGCAGCGCGCGGTAGCTGGTGTCGTCCAGGTCGAGCTGGCGGCGTGCGACGTGGATGGCGCGGCGCTTGGCCTTGAGGCGGTCGATGGCGCGGAGGGAAGCGGATACGGCCATGGTGTTACTCCAGCGCCAGCGGTGCGGTAGCTCCGCCCACGCCGCGATTGAGTTCCGCATTGCGCCCCGCATCGCGGCCGTGGAAATAATCCATTTCTTCGTGCTCCCGCAGCTTGCGCTCGGCATTGCGATTTCTGGACTGCAGGTCGCGCAGGCTCGGGTAGTTGGTCGCCATGTACGCATCCATTGCCTGCGGGTTGGATTCCCCCCCCGCGAATTTGCCGAGAAGCGCCGTCACCGAACGAACCCAGCCCTCACAGTACAGATCCGCGCGGCGGGTCTTGGTCCCCGCTTTGCAGCGCCGCAAGCGCGTCTTGATATGCGCTGCACGCGCAGCCTTCGCTTGCCGAAATAGAACCTTGAAGGCGTACTCGGCCACATCGGGCGCAGCGCCGGTGCCGACGAAGGTCCACTCGCCGCAACCCTTCGTCCAGTTGTAGCCGAAGAGGCACCTGCAGGCGAAAGCTTTGGCGATGTCGCTTGCGAGGCTCGCCTCCCAATTCGCCGGGTGCTTCATGGCGCCAGCACGAGCGCTTTTCTCGCTCACCTCTGCTGCCTGCATGTCGAGGTCGCTAACGCCGTGCTGCTCCATCAGCTTCTTCGCCTGGCGCAGGGCCGCCGCCGCTTCGTGCTCGTTGCAGCTGACCGACAGTGCCAGGCACTTCTTGATTTTCTCGATGATTTTGTCGCGCTCGCTCATGGTTTTCTCCGGTAGTCGGCTTGCCGGATGGCCCCTTGCGAGGCCATCGAGCCAGACGGCTGTTAACCGTTGACGGTGTCCTTCAGCGCCTTGGCGGCGGAGAAGGCCGGGACGCGGCGGGCCGGGATCTCGACCGGCTCGCCGGTCTTCGGGTTGCGGCCCATGCGGGCCGCCTTGCTCTTGGCCTGCAGCTTGCCGATGCCCGGCAGTGCCACTTCGCCGCCGGCCTGCAGCGTCGAGCCGATGACGTCGGCGGTGGTCTTGAGGACGGCCTCGACGGCCCTGCGGCTCTCGCCGCTGATGCTGGCGACCTTGGCGATCAGTTCGGATTGGTTCATGTTTTCCCCTTTCGTGGGAGTGGTTAAAAAAAGTTAATGCGGCGCGGACTTGGGCTGCTGTGCCGTGCTGCCGCCGAGGCTTTCGCCCATTCCGGCAAATGACTCGACGAGCATTTCCATCATTTCCAGCGTCTGCTCGTGCCCGAAATCCGCAGACATCGAACCCGCTGCCGCCATAAAAAACCCCGCATAAAGCTTCACGGTCATATCCGGCGACTGCCTGGCAACGCCTTGTATGGCCGGGAGGCAAAGACGTATCCAGAGATCAGCGCCGATCTCCGTAGGGGTGCCGGTAAACTTCAGCACGGCGTGCGAGGCGCCCGGTGGTTGAGAGGTGCTCACGCCGCCTCCCCAGCCAGCTCCGCCTCGAACGGCACGATGGCGAAGTCCTCGCCTTGGCTGATGGCGATGCCGGCGACGTGGGCGACGGCTTCCGGCTCGTTGAGGATCGCTTCCTTGTTCACCTCCTCCTTGGTGCGGATGAAGCGCGTCAGGCCGAGGCGGCGCAGCAGGTCGAGCACGGCCTCCTGGCCGGTGATGCGCACCGACGGCGGGCGCAGTCTCCATTGCACTTCGCCGGTGGTCAGCGCGGCGGTCTTCACCTTGCCGCCCTGGGTGAGCGTGTCGCGGTTGGCCTCGCTCCAGATCCGCACGCCCTCGGTGAGTGCGTCGATACGCTGCTTGTGCGGGTCTGCGGCGGTTTCCCAGCGCTCCTTCACGGCAGCGAGCTCGTCGTTCATGTCGGCGGTCAGTCGGCACAGCTCGCGCTGGCGTTCGCCGATCTCGCGAATTGCTTCAGCGGCCTGCTCGCGGGTCTGCGGCACAGTCACCGACGCGGCGGCTTGTTTGATGCGGGTTCTCTTGTTGGCCATGGAAATCTCTCCGGTGGGCGCCGGATCGATCCGGCGGAGGGTTGCGGTAGGGGCCGACGGCACGCGGGCCGCCAGCGGATTGCGTAATGGGCAGGCGGCTCGTCCGGCGTCGGTGAGGCGATAGCCGTCGGCGTCGCCCGTGACGAGTCCGGCGCGCACCAGCTGGCTGATGCCGCTGTTGCCGCCAAAGCGCTCGGCCAGCTGGGCGGCGGTCATGCCGCCGGCCCGCAGGGCGAGCAGCAATCGGCCCATGGCGGTGTTCGCGCTGATCTTCACGACGGCACCCGCCGTGCCTTGGCCCAGGCCACCGGCAGCGGGTAGCCGAGCGCGCGGACGTAGCGCCAGGCCAGCCAGCAGCGGCGGGCGACGGTGTCGAGCCAGGTCAGGAGGCGCGGCATTGCACGTCCTCCCATTCGATCCGACAGTCGAAGCGTTCGGCGCACCAGGTGTAGATGGTCAGCACGCCCTCCTGGCGGCGCCGGCGCCAGTAGCAACCGTCAACGCCGAACAGGATGTGCAGGTATGGGCTGGCGGTGACGCGAACGGTGACGCGATCGCTGTCGCCACGGCGGCTCCCATCGAACCCGATCACGTGGATGCCGTTGCCCATCAGCCACAGCACGCAGCGCAGCAGGTTGGTGATCAGCGTGGTGGCGCTGCGCCGGCGGGCCTCAAGCTCGGACTCGGGCACCCGGTGGCGGGCGCGGCGTTCAAGTACGGCAACAGTCATGATTCGGCTCCTTCGGGTCGATTCGGGCAGTTCTGGCAGGTTTTCCAGATGCGCATGGACAGAGGGTTGTGGGTGGGGGCCGGCGCGCGCGCGAGCCGCACGCATTCACTGCGCGGCTGCTGCTGTAGCGTTGCCGGGCACTCGGGGATGACGTGGAAGCGGTCAATGACCTTGCGTGCCACTGCTTCGGAGAGCACGCACGGATCATTCGGCGAGAGCACGCGCGAGATGTAGCTGCGCCCGACACCGAGGCGTGGTGCGACGGCCGCCTTGCCTTTCTTGCCGGCGGCGTTGACGGCTTCGGTGAGCAGCCGCATGGCGAGCGCCATGTCGATCGGAGGCTTAGCGTCCATGGATCGCATCCTCCTCGGTTACCGGCGGCTGCCAGACGATCCGGTTTTCGTTCGGGTCGTAGATCACCTTGGTGCGACAGACCATCGGCGGGCGCGGGCCGGTGTCGCGCGCCGCCAGCAGCTTGTAACGCGCCAGCACCCCGCCGTTGCCATGGCCGTGCCCCTTGCGGGTGGTGTCCAGATAGCCCCCGGCGTTGAGCATCTTCAGATAGCCCTTGGCGGCGACCTCGGTTACGGCGACCATCGGCGTGCTGGCGTGCGCGGCCAGCTCGCGGGCGTTGATGTCGCCCTTGGTCATGCGCAGGGTCCGCCACATCTGCTCCTGGGCGAGACCCTGCGTGACCGGCGTGCCGTCGCGCTTGACGCGCGGGGCTTCGGCGCCGCAATCGATGGCCAGTCTGTAGATCTTGACCCCGGTGCCGAACCCTCTCTTGTTGGGCTCTTCGCGGGACTCGATGTAGCCGCCGCGCTCCAATGCAAGCACGTAGTCCCGCGCCGTCTCCAGCGACTCGGCGCCGAGCACGATGCCGCGCAGGGTGAACTCCGCCCCATGCAGGGCGCGGATGCGGTCCCACATGCGCTGGCGCAGCCCCTTGCCGCCGGTGAGCTCGAGGTGGATGGGCTTACGCGCCATGGCTGGCCTCCACCGGCGGTTCGGGCAAATCCATCCAGTGCGTCACGACGATCCGGAATCCTTCCGCGCTGAACCAGTACTCACCGTCCCAGTAGCCCAGCCAGACAGGATCGTCGCACCCGGTGGGCGAGAAAGTGATGACGGTCAGATCGGAGTCCGGGAGGCATTCCTGCACGGGAATCCACCTCATAAGGCGTTGCAGCAGACCGATGGCCATCACGCAGCCCTCCGCGCCGGCGCCTCGCCGGTGTAGATCGGCCGCTTGCCCCACACCTCGCGGTCGATGCCGCGCCAGCCCTCGATGGCGGCTTCGTCGGCAGCGTTGGAGAGATTCACGCACACACGGCGCACCGATCCGCCCGAGGCGGCAACCGCCATCTGCAGCCAGTCGTCGGCCACCGGCACCGGGCAGTAGATCGGCGCCAGCGCCTTGGCGTCGGCTACGCTCACCGGCTGCGCCGGAATCCAGGACAGCACGCGGCTGTGAAAGCGCTCCCACTTGATCAGCTTCTGCGGCAGCAGCTCTTCGCCAGCCAGGATCACCGGCGACTGCGAGGCTTCGTAGATGTCGCGCACCAGCTCGACCATGCCGTTGCTCTTGAGGCAGTAGTCGAACTCGTCGATCATCAGCGGCCGGCCGGAGGCGGCGAGCTGCTGGCAGACCTGGTCGAGCAGCTGCGGGATGGTGCCGGCCGGGCGGATGCTCATTTCCACCAGGATCTTCTCGAGGAAGGACTTGCGGCTCCAGGCCGAGCGCAGTTGCACGTAGTAGGCGCGGCTGGCGTTGGCGGCTGCAAGCAGTGCGGTGCTCTTGCCCCAGCCGGCCGGGCCGTACAGCACGGCGAAGCCGGGCAGGCCGTTGCTGCGGCTGCAGAGCTTTTCGACCGCCGTGGCGACGAGCCCGAGGTTGTGGATTGCTGCGAATTGCGTCATCTGGAATCTCCCTTGCTGATTTGCGTCATGTAGAATCTCCCTGCTGATTTGCGTCAGTGCTTCAAACCGGGCCGTCCGTAGTTGCTGCTACGCGACGGCCCACCTTTTGGTGCTGCCGTTTTCTTGCGTCTTGGCCCAGGCGCGGAAGATCGGGTGGCGCTGAAAACTGCCGTGCCAGAAGGTGTCGTCGTCGCCGACGGCCTCGCCGGCGGTGAGGCGGGCGTCGATGGCCTGCCACTCGGCGATCAGCTCGTCGCTGCTCATGTCGCGGCGGCTGCGCGGGGCGGACCGGACGATTTCGGCGGCGACCGAGGGCATTTCGTCCATCGCTGCCTGAATCGCTTGCGGCGCCTCGGCCGGGACACGGACGGCCATGGACGAGATGTCGGCGGCGTCGATCACGCGTCCGCCGATGACGACCTGGCTGGCGACCGGCGCGGCGATCTGCAGGCCGGTACGGGCGCGAATCTTGGCGATGTCGCCGGTCTTGCGCTTGATCTGCGCGGTGGCGCGCTTCTCTTCGGCGATCTCGTACTGGCTCTTGGCGCGGTAGCCGCTGGCTTCGACGAGGCCAGCGACGCCGAGGAACTCGCCGTCCAGGGATTTGATCCAGACCGCCCGCCAATCCATCGGATCGATGGCGACCATGACTTCCTGACCGTTCCAGGCACCGAGGCCGGCGAAGTGGTAACGCTGGCCGTTACCGACCGGGCTGACGGCCTCGCGCGTGACCTTGCAGCGCACATGCGGCCTGAAGAGGTCGACGAGGTGTTCTTCGGATAGCGCGACCGGCTCCCAACCCTCGGCGACGTGCGCCTGCAGGGCTTCGCGCGGGGTCTGGTGGCGGCGCTTGCCGGTCACCGGGTCGGCGATCTTCGGCAGGCTGCGGTGCGGCTTGTCGTTCCAGCGCTCGCAGGTGGCGTTGATCCAGTCTTCGGCCTCCTGCACGCTGGTGAACACGCGGCCCTTGCCGGCGCGCTCTGCCTCGCGGTGCAGTCGGTCGCGCTCGACGACGTCGCCGGCGTTGGCGGCCTTGACCATCTTCTCGGTGAGCTTCTTCACGCGCTTGAGCGAGAGGCTGTCCATGCCCTTGCCCTGGTACGTGGCCAGTTCGCGCGCTTGCTTGTCGAGCCAGGTGTTGAAGTTCTCGCAGATGCCGTTCGCCTGCGAGTTGCCGACCTCGACCGGATGCACCACGGTGATTCCGGCCCGCTCGGAGAGGGCGGAGAACGGATCGGCCGTGAAGCGCGGCGAGGCCTTGACCACCTTGGTGCTGTCCGTCTGCAGGATGGCCGGCACGCCGCCGGCACGCACGCAGCGCTCCAGCCCGGCGGTGATCACCTCGTAGGTTTCGGTCAGGCCGATGCCCGGCGGCGGCACGAAGCGCGTGGCCACGTCGTGGAAGTGCCAGACCTCGTAGGTGACGAACTCGCCGGTCTGCGGGTGTGGCGCGGTGAAGTGGGTGTTCCAGCCGTCCGCATGTACTTCCTGCCACGGCACCATGCCGGCGGAGGTGCGCGGCTTCCAGTGCTTGTGCGAGCGCAGGGCGGAGCCGGTCAGGCGCCCCTTGAGCTGGTCGATCACCGAGAGCTTTTCCAGGCACACGCGGCGCACGGCGTCGTAGCTGGGCTTGTCGTCCCCCCAGGAAACGTCCCACTGCTCCTCGATTTGCGTGTGAATCCAGCTGTAGCAGCTGCCCTGCGGCCGCTGGCGCAGGGCCAGCAGCAGGCCGTACCAGGGCTTGATTTCCATGTCCTTCTGGATCTTCTTCGGCGCGGCGCGCCCGCGCTTCTGCTTGACGCTGCGCCAGTTGTGGTAGGTCTTCACCGTCAGGCGCATCGTTGCGCGCGGCTTGTCCCAGGCATTGTCGAAGGCCCACACAAGCGGCAGCGGCAGGCGGCCGGCGTAACGCTCGGCGTTGAGGTGGTCGATGGCGCGGGCAATCGATCCGGGGAAGGCGGCGACGAAATCGAGCAGCCGATCACGTGCCCGCTCGATCTCCAGCTGGCGGGTGGTTAGCGCCGGCTCGTCGGCGCCGGTGGTGCGAAGAGAAAGGCCTGCCGCCGGCACGCTGGCAGCAGGAGAAAGCGGCGCGACCAAGGGGCTGAAGATCGCGCCGGGGGAGCTTGTGGGAGCGGCCGGCAGCGCGGCCATGTGCTTGTTCAGGTGATCCAGCTGCAGGTCGTCGGCGACGGGCTTGGGGAGTGTGGCGAGCGGGTAGTAACGCTTTTTGCCGCCAAGCGCTGGCTCTTCCTCGAACGGCCACATTTCTTTTTCGGCGCGGCGCATCACGCTCGTCTTGTGCTTGCCGAGCGCTGCGGCGATTTCCGCGAGCGTGCAGCGCTGCACACCTTGAGGGAGCGGGGCGTTCATAGCATCACCTGCGTAGGGGTGAGGGGCCTCGCCATTCCATTAGAATGAAGCGGCAGGCATCCAATCTGCATTTCACGCAACTTCACAGGAGACCCCTCATGGAACCTGAAAATAGAGAGCTGACGCCCAATGACCTTTTTATGTCCTTGCACGGCACCCTCTTCGCACTCATTACTGCGCTACGCCGGACGGGCCGGCTACCGGAAACTGAGTTTCTTGAACAGATGCGAAACTCGGAGTTGTCGTTACTCGAAGAGGGAGCGCCGATGGCTGCTCGCCTGATTGCTGAGTATTCCCAGGCGCTATCGAACGAGTTGGGGCGCGAAGCATCATCGCCGTAAGGCGCTTTATGCGGCCGAATGTCAAAGCGGTCATTCCATTTCTCCCATCGCGTGTTTGAGTTGCTTGATCTTCCGGGCGGCGTCTTCCTTCAGCCGCTCCAGCTTGCCGATCTCGGCGTCGAGCGCATCCTTGCCCATCAGCACTTTTCCGCCGCGAATGCTGGCGATCCATGCCGTCAGCGTCGTCGTTTCGACGGCAACCTCGAAGGCGGCCAGGTACTCAAGGGGAAAGCGCCAGCCCTCGCGGCTCTCGGCCGTCCAGGCGTCGAGTTGGTGCTTGGTGATGTGTTCGCCGGTTAGTTCGCTCATGCGAGTGGCTACCTCGGCCCGCGTGATCGGGCACGCTTTCAGGGCCTCCGACAGCAGATGGCGCAACTGCAGGTTGAAATTCAAGGCACCGGGCAGCGGCGTGGTCGGCACCGGCACCTCGAAGAGGTCGAGCGTCAGCGTGTCGTGGGCGCGGCGCATATCAGACCCCGATCGGGTAGTCGCGCCGGACATCGAGAGCGCGCCGAATGCCTCGGGCGTGCACCTCGCAATCCTCGGCGATGGTCAGCAGGGTGGCGGCGAGTGCGCGGATTTGTGCCGGCGTCAGCTCGGCATCCGGGCCCGGGAGGTCGCTGAAGCAGACCAGTGGCGCGCCCTGGAAGGTCGCCGTGTGCTTGACCGACAGCGTGGAGAGGGTGCTCATGATGTCTACGCCGCCTTGCGCACGTTGCCATTGCGCGCCATATCAGCTGCGGTACACTGCAGTGCGCGAAATCCTTGGGGTTTGCGGGTGCCGTCGTCGAAGTAACGCGACGGCCAGATCACTTTCGGATGAACGCCGATGGCGGCGGCGATACGGCGTTCGTTGGCCGGGTAGCTCCGGGTCAGTGCGGCCGAGAGGGTGGAGGAACTGGTCAGCCCGTGCGCCTCGGCAAGGCCCGAGAGGGTGATGCCGCGCATGTGCAGTTCCATTTTGATTTTTGCTGGGTGCCAGTCGTCTCGACTGGTTTTTTTAGCGGTGTCGGTTGCCATCTTTTTCGCCTCTTGGTCGTGGTGCGATGGGTGGCATTAGACACCTCATAGGGTGCAAATGTCAACGCTTTTGACGTGCACCGCTTTCTGTTTTTCACTCTAAAGGGTGTTCTTGTGCTTTTCTCAATTAAACAAATAGTTGCGAAAGTGGTGCGCAGGAATGAGTGCACCGCTTTCGTGCACCGCTTTCTTGCATGAAAGCGGTGCACAGCATTGGTTTGCGTCTAAGGGCGTGGAGAGACGGGGAGTCTCTCTCGCAAAAAGATGCGGCGGCACACTTTGGGGTGCCGCCAAGGACGTACCAAGACTATGAGCGAGACCTGAAGGCTCCTGGTGCTGGAGCAATAGAAGCCTTCATCCGCGCCGGCATCAACGCCAACTGGCTGCTGACCGGCGAAGGCCCGATGCTGCTCGCCGACCTCACGCCGAAGCCGTCAGCGCCGCAAATCAACGTTCCGGCCTTGTCTGCGATCATTCGTGGCCTGATCGAGGCTGGAGCACCAGCCGACAAGGTCGGCCCGACGGCTTGGCGTTACTACACAGACGCCATTGAGCAGGGGCTAATAACTCAGGATGGGATAGGCGACGGCGGCAAGGCCGCTGCCTAAGCGACGCGCATCAATTCCAGGCGCGTATTGCCATGACATACTCCCCGCATGGGGAGAGAAGAAGACCGCTACCACTGGCTTGTCCAGGCGGCAAAGCTCAAATGGCGATGGGAGGAGGATAAAGAGCCGCCGACAGGCATGGCAGCGATGCTGACCATCGAATCCGTCTGCGGCCGTCTGGATGACCCGCCCAGCAGTGCCGCAAACGACCTCGCTGCGCTCCTGCTATTGCTGTTGCTCGTTTTGTTGATGGCCTATGCCAATTCCAGCACAAAAAACACCGATTCCCGGCCATTTTTGTGCAAAAAACAGAGCCGCGAAATTTTTGCCCCCTCCCAGCCCAATCCCGCGTGGCTACTGCTTTTCATCGGGGCGGCGGCGATCCTGTCTCAGTGCCATTTCGCACACCTCCCCACATGCCGATCCACTGAACCGGCAGGATCGCGATCCGGAAAAGCAAAACGGCCCTTCGCGGGCCGTTTTTCATGGTGCCAGGCATTCTGGCGGAGAGGGGGGGATTCGAACCCCCGATAGGCTATTAACCTATACACGCTTTCCAGGCGTGCGACTTAAACCACTCATCCACCTCTCCTGAAGAGCGCGCATTCTAGCAGAAGGCTTGGCGAACACCAAACCGGAAATGCGCGCGAGATTGTCGGCATGCGCACCCGTCGTGCGGTGCGATTGCGTGGCCGGCCGGGCTGTCTCAGGCGCAGGCGCCGTCGGCGCAATAGGCCTGGCGCAGCCAGGCGAGGGCGATCCACAGCCAGAGGAGGACGAAGAAGGTCAGCACGGGGAGGTGGCGGTCGAGGATCGCGGCGGGGAGGATCCGCCGCAGGGTGGCGACGGCGGGACGCGCGACGAGGCGGAACAGGCGGTAGATGGGGTTGCGCTCGCGGCCGGCGCCGGCGAGGACGTGCAGAATGCCCTGGCCGAGCAGGGCCAGGCCAGCCACTTCGGTGAGGGCGCGCAGCACCGAGAGGAGCAGGGGGAGGGCTTGGCTCATTCGTCCTGATCGAGGCCGTAGTCCCTGTCCAGGCGGTTCATGTAGCGCGCATAGCACCAGATGATCAGGAAGTAGACGATCAGGGCGCCCTGGGCGCCCATGTAGAAACCGAGCGGGAATCCGAAGACGACGATGTCGTTCAGTTCGCGGGCGAAGAAGCTGGCGACGAAGGTGACGACAAACCAAACGAGCAGCAGGAAGGCGGTGATGCGCAGGTTGCGTTGCCAGTATTCGCGGGAGCGGGCGGAGGTTTCCATGATTCTCTCCCTGTCGGTCGTCGGTTCGCGGCGGTGTTTCGCCTAGCCGTTGCGGATTGCGTCGGCCCAGCAGTTGGGCGTTTCGTACAACCGCACCTGCTGCAGGCGCAGGTGGTTGCCGTAGGTGTCCCGGTACACCGCGTCGAGGATACGGAAGGCCTCGCGGGCAAGGTTCTCGGCGGTCGGAATGCAGTCGAGGGCAACCGTCTTGTGGTCGGGCAGCGATTGCAGGAAGCGCAGCACCGGTTCGTCGCCGGCGTAAACCAGGAAGGCGTGGTCCCAGCGGTCGACGAGATGCTGACGGGCCAGCGCCTTGACTTCGGAAAAGTCCATCACCATGCCGTTGGCGGCATCGCCGTCGCGCTGGATGATGTCGCCGGCCAGGGTGATCTCGATCGCGTAGCGGTGCCCGTGCAGGTGGCGGCACTGGCTCTTGTGGTCCGGGATACGGTGTCCTGCGTCGAATTCGAGGCGGCGGGTGATGAGCATCGGGGCTGGCAAAAATACCGGCAATGCGCCGGCCGCAGATTATATCATTGCGATATCGCCCGTCCCCGCTGGATTGGCCATCTGCCCGCCACGCCTCACCGATGTCCACCCCGATGCTCACCGTCACCGACCACAGCCGCGACAGCGCCGGCCTCACCTACGTCTATCCCGTGGTTTCCCGGCGGGCCGGAGGGGTTTCGATCGGCATCAATCTCAACGTCAACAATGCCTGCAACTGGGCCTGCGTCTACTGCCAGGTGCCCGATCTGCAGCGGGGAGGGCCACCGCCGGTGGATCTGGCTCGCCTCGACGCGGAACTGCGGGGGTTCCTGCACGATGCGACGGCGGGAGATTTCCTGTCGCGGCAGGTGCCGGCCGGGGGACGCCGGCTGATGGATGTGGCTTTTTCGGGAAACGGCGAACCAACCAGTGCGGCGGAGTTCGATGCGGCGGTCGATCTCGTCGTGCGGGTGCTCTCCGACTTCGGGCTGGACGGGATGCTCACGCTGCGCCTGATCACCAATGGCAGCCTGCTGCACCGGGCCGGCGTGCGGCGGGGGATCGCCCGCATCGGGGCGGCGGCCGGCGAGGTGTGGTTCAAGGTCGATGCGGCGACCGCGGCGGGCGTCGCGCGCATCAACGGGATCCGGCACGCGCCGGAGAAGACCCGCGATGCGCTCATGCAGTGCGCGGGGCTGGCGCCGACCTGGGTGCAGACCTGTTATTTCGCCATCGACGGACAGGAGAGCAGCGAGACCGAGCAGGCCGCCTACCTGGCGCTGATCGGGGCGGTGCGTGAAAAAATCAAGGGCGTGCACCTCTACGGTCTGGCACGCCCTTCACTGCAGCCCATGGCGGAACGACTCTCGCGGGTTGCGCCGGAAGCCTTTCAGCGTTTCGCCGGGCGGATCGCCGCGCTTGGCGTCGAGGTGGTCAGCAACCCCTGACGCCCGCGCGGCCATCCTCAGGCAGCCTTGCGCATCTTGCTCTTGGCCGATTTCTTGAGGGTCTTGAAGAGATCAGGCTCCTCGCTCTTGAGGTACTCGATCACTTCGATCTCGTCGCGCTTGATGCGCTGGATGTCGATCTGCTCGACGTGCACGAGGCGCAGCAATTCACGCACCGGCTTGGGCATGTTACGGCCGCTCTCGTAGCGCGAACCGCCGCTTTGCGTAACACCGATCTTCGACCAGAACTGCTGCTGGTTCAGGCCCAGCTTGCGGCGGATTTCGCGGGGATCGATCTTCTCGATGGCTTTGACGTTGCTCATGACTGTCCTTTCAGATTGAATTTGCCGATGCGGATGAGGCGGTCGGCAGGCTACCGAATCTATGACCTAATTTCTATGACCTAGGTCATAACAGCGCCAGTATAGAACATCCACATAAATTTGCAAGCAGCATGGTTG
The DNA here is from genome assembly GCA_026646875.1 of Rhodocyclaceae bacterium. Lineage (GTDB taxonomy): Bacteria > Pseudomonadota > Gammaproteobacteria > Burkholderiales > Rhodocyclaceae > 66-26. Next base: position 49,969 of record JAPKHL010000023.1, read on the forward strand.
CAGTACAAGCGGGTAGATCGTCCGACCCTCGAAGATCCCTGTCTTTTCAAGCCGACAATGCGGTAAAATCACGGCTTTTCGTTCGTCTCAAATTGGATTAGGAATGGCGCTGATAGTTCAGAAGTTCGGCGGCACGTCGGTCGGTTCGACGGACCGCATCAAAAACGTGGCCAGGCGCGTCGCCCGCTGGAAGGCCCAAGGGCACGACATCATCGTCGTGCCCTCGGCCATGTCCGGCGAGACCAACCGGCTGATCGGTCTGGCCAAGGAAATTTCGTCGAATCCCGACCCTCGGGAGCTCGATGTCATTGCCTCGACCGGCGAGCAGGTGACCATCGGTCTGCTGGCGATGGCGCTGCACGAGGAAGGGCTGAAGGCCAAGAGCTATACCGGCCATCAGGTTCGCGTGCTGACCGACAGCACCTATACCAAGGCGCGCATCCTCAAGATCGACGATGACCGCATCCGCAAGGATCTCGCCGATGGCAACGTGGTCGTCGTCGCCGGATTCCAGGGGGCCGACGAGCACGGCAACATCACCACCCTCGGCCGGGGCGGCTCGGATACTTCCGCAGTCGCGCTCGCTGCCGCGCTGCGGGCCGACGAGTGCCAGATCTACACCGACGTCGATGGCGTCTATACCACCGACCCGCGCATCGTGCCGGAAGCGCGCAAGCTCGACACCATCACCTTCGAGGAAATGCTGGAAATGGCCAGCCTCGGTTCCAAGGTGCTGCAGATCCGCTCCGTCGAGTTCGCCGGCAAATACAAAGTCAAACTGCGCGTGCTTTCCAGCTTCCAGGACGAAGGCGAAGGCACGCTGATCACTGTTGAGGAAGACAAGCAAATGGAACAACCGATCATCTCCGGCATCGCCTTCAACCGCGACGAGGCCAAGCTCACCGTCCTCGGCGTTCCTGACCGCCCGGGCATTGCCTACCAGATCCTCGGTCCGATCGCCGATGCCAACATCGACGTGGACATGATCATCCAGAACGTCGGTCACGACGGTACGACCGATTTCTCCTTCACGGTCAACCGTGGCGACTACAACAAGGCGCTCGGTGTGCTGGAAACCGTCAAGGGGCATATCGGTGCTCGCGAGATCGTTGGCGACAACAAGACCTGCAAGGTTTCTGCCGTCGGCGTCGGCATGCGCTCGCATCCTGGCGTTGCCAGCAAGATGTTCCGCGCGCTGGCCGAGGAGGGCATCAACATCCAGATGATCTCCACCTCCGAAATCAAGATTTCCGTCGTGATCGACGAGAAATATCTCGAGCTTGCCGTGCGCATCCTGCACAAGACCTTCGGTCTCGACAAGGAAGCGTAAGCGCGGCAGCACATTCGGTTTGACCGGGCGCGTGTGAACCGCTATCATCGCGCCCTCCTGGAGACGTGGCCGAGAGGTCGAAGGCACTCCCCTGCTAAGGGAGCATACGGGCCAAAACTCGTATCGAGGGTTCGAATCCCTCCGTCTCCGCCAGCATCGCCCCGGAAAGCCCCGTCAACGGGGCTTTCGTCTTTTCCGGGCTGTCTCCTTCGGTGTTGTCGTGCCGGATTGCCGCCCGTCGGCCACGGGCGACCTGCCTGCGCCGATACTGGCTGGACGGCGGGCAGCGGCATAGAATCAGTGCATTCCATCCCTCAGCAAGGAGCGCACCATGTCGATGACCCGCAGACAGTTCCTGTTCACCGGTGCTGCAATCGGTACGGCCTGGCTTGGTGGCTCGCTGGCCGGATGTGCCGGCATGTCGCCCCGGGTGACGACCATGGCGCGCGGGACTGTCCGCGTCGACCTCGGAGCGGTTGCCGTCACGATGCTCAGCGATGGTGCCTTCTCCCGTCCGCTCGACGCCGGTTTCGTCAGAAACGCCCCCCTGACGGAAGTCCAGGCAGCGCTTGCCGCCGCCGGACTGCCGACCGACAGGGTCGAGGTGCCCTTCACCCCCTTCGTGGTCGAAGGCGGCGGGCAGCGCGTACTGTTCGATGCCGGCAATGGGGAATTCGGAGCCGCCACGGCCGGCAGGCTGCTCGAGAACATGGGCAAGGCCGGCATCGACACGACTTCGATCTCTGCGGTCGTCTTTTCACATTTTCACGGCGATCACATCAACGGGCTGCGCAACAAGGCCGGAAACATCGTCTTCCCGAAAGCGAGGATTTTCGTGCCGAAGCCGGAATGGGACTGGTGGATGGACGATACCCGCCAGGCAGCGGCTCCCGAGGCGATGAAGGGTGCCTTTGCCGCCACCCGCCGCGTGTTCTCGCCGCTCGCCTCGAGCGTCGTGAAATTCGAGCCGGGGACCGAGATCCTGCCGGGCGTGCGTTCCCTGCCGGCGTTCGGGCATACGCCCGGCCATACGGCGTTCATGATCGAGGGAGGCTCGCAGCGGATGCTCTACTGGGTCGATGCCACCAATGTCGCTCCGCTATTCGTGCGCAATCCGGACTGGGCGGTGATGTTCGACATGGACCCGGAGGCCGCGCGCGTCACGCGTCGCAAACTGGCCGACTGGGTGATCCGAGACGGGTTGCTGCTGGCGGGGTATCACCTGCCCGGGGCCGCGATCGGCACGCTGGCGAGGCGTGGCGACGGTTACGAGTTCACGCCGCTGGCCTGATCCTCCGGCACCGGCCCGGACAGCACACCGGGCCGTGACGGCAGGTGGGCTCGGCCGATGGGCATCAGCGCTGGGCGAGCTGCCGGCGGACCAGAAGGCGCATCAGACGCTGCAGCGGATTGCGATGTCCGCCCGGCCGCCAGGTGTGTACGTACCGCATCCGGTAGGCATCGAACTGGCTGGCCCACGGGGCGACCTTGACGCCACCCCGGCCGAGCAGCAGTTTCAGCGTTTCGACGGCAGTCACGCCGGCGCAGAGCTGGCAGGCGGCAATGCTGGAAGGGCCGCGTCGCTCGGCCAGGTTGACCCGGCTCATGTCGGCC
>JAPKHL010000024.1 GCA_026646875.1 Rhodocyclaceae bacterium
AGGACGACTGCGTGTCGCTCAGCGTCGAGGTGCCGATCGTCCTGAAATTGAGCTTCCCGAGATCCTGATCGTAGGCCCGGAAGCGTTCGTTGCGCTCGGCCATGAAAGCCTCTTCGTCGAGCGGAACGAAGGTGATCTCGGTGGGGATCTTCACCGTCTTCCAGACGATCAGCGGGCCGATGGTGTTCATCGCCAGCGGTTTCCAGAGAACGTGGATGAGCGCTGCGTAGAGGAGGGTGTCGAGCATGGGGGGCTTGCAGGCGGGAGGCCGGAGGGGCGGGTTCGGAAGGAAGGGAAAGCAGGCGTGCGCGTGTGGTTCACGCCGGTCCGGCGGAATGCCGGGACATCAGCGCGAAGACGCCCCAACCCAGGTATTCGCGCGTGAAGGTGGCGTGGCGGACGGGCTCCGTGCCCAGCTTTTCCCGAATCTCCGGGGCCAGTTCGTCGTCGGGGTTGGCATCGAGCCAGCGGCGCATGGTCAGCCATTTGGCCGCCTCGTATCGATCCCAGCCGTCCTGGTCGGCCAGAACCATTTCGACGACGTCGTAACCGAGGTGGCCGAAAGATGCGAGCAGTTCCGGCAGCGTGAGAAAGTCGGCGATTGCGCTGGCGAGACAGCCCCGGGCAACCTCTTCCGTCGGCGGCAGGCGTCGCCAGTACGGCTCGCCGACCAGGACGATCCCGCCGGCGCTCAGGCTCCGCGCCAGAAGTCCGATGGTGCCGGCGACGCCTCCGCCGATCCAGGTGGCGCCGACGCATGCGGCCACGTCGACCTTCTCGGCGGAAATGTAGCCCGCGGCGTCGCCATGGATGAACGTGACGCGCCCGGCGACGCCGAGCGCCGCAGCCCGCTGAGCCGCCTGCGCGGAGAACAGGCGGCTCATGTCGACGCCCGTGCCGACAATGCCGTGATCGCGCGCCCAGGTGCACAGCATCTCCCCCGATCCGCTACCGAGATCGAGCACGCGGGTCCCCGGCTCCAGCCGCAGCGCCGCGCCGAGCGTGGCGAGTTTTTCCGGCGTGATCGGGTTGTGAATGCGGTGGGCACGCTCGGTGATGTTGAATATTCGCGGGATGTCCATCGGGGAGGCTTTCTTCAGGGGATGCGATCGGCCAGCGCGGCCATGCAGTGTTCAGGATGAAACTTGCGCAAAAATGAATCGGTCGCTCGATTGTCGGGAAGGGCGTGGTAACCGGGATGATTATCCCATGCGGATTCGATGCGCAGGCTTCCGTGAGTGAGGTCAGGAAAAATTGCGTCGTCGCTTGCCGGAAGAATGCGCATGCCTCCCCGCCCCGATCCATGCCGGATTCTATAGACTCCGCTGTCTGGCAGCGGGGCCTGGCGCCCCGGGGGAGAAGAAGATGCAAATCAATACCGACAAGCCGTACCGGATTTATGCCGAAGTGCTCGATCAGGAGGCGTTAACCCAGTTCGAGAGCGCCCTGCGGCAGCCATTCGCGGTGCGCGGCGCGTTGATGCCGGACGCTCACACCGGCTATTCGCTGCCGATTGGCGCGGTTGTGGCGACGGATGGCGTCGTGCTCCCGGCATGGGTGGGTTACGACATCGGCTGCGGAATGTGCGCACTGCCGACGAGCTACCGCGCCGCCGACGTGCGCGAGAAGGCACGGGAGATTTTCGACGGCATTTACCGGGCCGTTCCGGTGGGTTTCTCGTACAACGCCCGCGATACGCAATGGGCCGACGGCGACGATTTTCCGCGGACGGCCAGGATGCAGGCGATTTTCGACAAGAACGGTCTTCGCCAACTCGGCAGCCTGGGCGGCGGCAACCATTTCGCGGAAGTCGGCGAGGATGAAACCGGAAAGGTGTGGGTTGTGATTCACTCCGGCAGCCGGGGCGTTGGACACGCGGCAGCCACGCACTACATGTGCGCGGCAAGCCCGGATGGCAAGGCGCGCGAAGGGCATTTCGGTTTCTCGGCCAACAGCGCCGAGGGCCGCGACTACGCAACCGACCTTGCCTTCTGCCTGGCGTTCGCGCTGGAGAACCGGCGCGAGATGATGCGGCGGATCGAGGCCGTGCTGTCGGAGCACTGCACCGGGGCTGGCGAGTGGGATGCGCTCATCAACCGGAACCACAACCACGCCGAACAGAAAGACGGCCTGTGGATTCACCGCAAGGGTGCGACACACGCCGAAGCGGGAATGATGGGCGTGATCCCCGGCAACATGCGCGACGGCAGCTTCATCGTGCGCGGAAAGGGCAACCCGGAAGCGCTGTGGTCAAGTTCCCACGGCGCGGGCCGCGTGCTCGGGCGCAAGGAAGCGAAGCGCACGCTGAGCATGGCGCATTTCACCGAAACGATGACCGGGGTTGTGGCGCGGGTGACCGATAAAACCCTCGATGAATCGCCGTTCGCCTACAAGGACATTTTCAGCGTGATGGCCCAGCAGGGCGACATGGTCGAGGTTGTGGCGCATGTGCGGCCGATCCTCAACATCAAGGGCTAGGCCGGCTTGCCGGCAGGGTGTTCCGGCGGAGCGGCGGGCGACAACCAGCAGCAAGAAACTGTTTGGCAGCGCCAGCCAAGGGGCATTACCAGAGCGCCCTTGGCACTAAAACCGGGGGCACCTCAGTCGGCATGGCTGGGCATTACGGATTTCCAACTTGGGCAGCCTGTCGCCCCATAGAAGAAAACCATGGTATCCATCTGCGGAGCGTCACCGACGTTGAACGAGCAATACGTGCTTGAGCCGCCATCTTTGTATTGAAACGAGAGCGGTGGAGGCGCTTCGCTGCTGTACATGTGGGCGGTGCGCTAAATGGTGGTGCATCCGGACAAGGCGAAAACAAGCGGCAGAATGAGGAGGCTGAAAAAACGCATAAATCTGGTGCTTGGCTTTATTTTTCTGAGGAAGATTGTTGTTGCTGTTTTTTCCATTCGTCAGTCAGCAAGCCTGAAAAGCCCCAGTCTTCTTCGTTAATCTCCTGAATGACAATATGCGTGTGCTCAGGTTTCTTTCCCAGGACTCGGATTAGTGAGTCGGTTACGTCTTTGACCAATTGGGCTTTCTGCTCCCTAGTTGCGCCCTTCGTGATTTGTATATTTACATACGGCATATGGTGGTATTCCTATCGGTCAATAGTAGTGGCTATGCGGTATGGCTAATTTGCAAGGTGGTTTGAAAGGTAAGACGCATAACGTGGAGCTAACCGGCAGCCGGAGCGCGAAGCGCGGAGGGCACCCAACAGCGGTGCGCAGCGCCGCTGTTGGGCTGTCCGGTTGAGCGCAGGGTTAGGTGCCATACCGCTACGCCAGCTGCGCTTTCAAATACTGTGCAAATGAAGTACAGGACAAGAGAAAGAATCGCGCGTCTGCCGCCGTGATTTCCGGTTCGTCTAGCATCGCGTGACGAATGCCCTGTTCGTCGCTGGTATATCCGTAAAGCTTGACGAAGCCATCTTTTAAGGCTGTGTGAAGGCGACCGTTCTTCTCCAACGCCTTGAGTGCGTCTGGGAGAGTTGCTTTCGGGTTCTCCGCGACGATCCGCGCCATACTCTCGACGGCGGACACAGATTCCTTGATAGAGTTGCGGTAATCCGGGTGCTCCCGATCAGAGAGAAGCTCCAACGCACGCGTCAGGTGTGCGGCGACGCCCGCGAAACGGGTGTCCCTCATCGCTTCTTCAAGCATTTCAACTTCTTGCTTCGACGTAATGTCGACGACGTGGCCGGAGATGATGCGATAGCCCGCCGATTCACGCTCCAGGACACGGTTTAGAAGGTCTGGCAAATTCCGCATTGATCGAGAGTAGTTTGAAACAACAAACTCGATGAAATCGTAGACCTCGTTCCATTTGCATTCGAAGAAATACTGTCGAATTTGCTTGAGCTTGTCGGAACTGTACTGGGGGCGGGTATCAATCGGTCTCTTGAAGAAGTAGAACCAGAGATCTCTACTGAAAGCGTTAATCCCCGGTGAGCCATGTTGCACGTACATGAATCTGTCGCTTGACCAAACAGCGACATCGAAGACGTTCCATAGAGAGTTACGTAGGGTGTCGCTCATTCCATCCAGCTGAATTATCTGGTCGACTGGAACGATGCCTTTACGTTGGCTGAAAGAGAGCATGGTTTATGGCACCTAACGTTTGACGTGAGGGGCCGCCGTAGCGGCGAAGCCGCGGAGTGAACCCACAAGCGCAGCTTGTGGGCGGTCCCTCTCGACGGAATAGTTAGGCATCATCTGCGAATTCCGACTCGGCTTGTTTGGGCAGGATGAATACATCTTTAAGTAGGTGCTCAACAATGTTGAGTGCAAGTGACAGTTGCTTCTCGCTATGTGGCTTAACTTCGTGTGCTGCCGCATTGCCCAACGTTCTGATCTTATGGAGGATCGTGGCACCAACTGGCGTAAGAACGCGCTTTTCAACCAGTGAGTCTATTTTCCTGAAGAGATCTCCGCCTTCTGCTTCTTTCTCCTTGCATACAGTTTCGATGAGAGCTCGTAGGCCTATTGCTGCAAGTACCGGAGTATTTACCGATAGGGCCGTCAACGTCTCTTCGTAAACTTGGCGAATTTTCTGGGGTAATAGAAAGACCTCGTCGCCCAATCCTTTTACCCCAGCAATGCGAGGTGGGTAGAGTTTTTCGCTCTCTTCATAGACGGTATTGCCGTTCTCATCCTGGTAGTACCCCTCGGAATTTGAACTAACAACTCGATATGAAATTGTTTTGCAGCCAAGGCATTGAATAAGTTGGTGCGCTGTATGCCAGTCGAACGAATATCTATGATCCCCCTCGCTCCCCCGCACATCAACAATGGCGAGCACTGAGTGAGACGTTTTTCCAGAGCACTTCGTACACTCCACTAATTGCTCGGTGTCCGCGGGTTGTCCAAGTTTCGGCAGAATTTTTATGCTCATATGCGCGGTTTAATGATGCCTAACGTAGAAGTAACCGGCCTGCGCGGCTTTTCGCGCAGGTCCGGTTGACTGCCATGTTATGCAAAAAACTTAAATGCGAGTGCAACACAGATGGTTACTAAAATTGATAGTGACGAAGCAACCACAACAATGCCAACAATCTGACCGCGACGAAAATAGCGATGAAGCTCTGCCTTTTGAAACGCGGTGGGGTTGTAACGTGTAAGTGTGCTTTTCAAGTCTGCGATGCCGCGCAATATTCCGTAGGACATAGCGACTGCAAGGAGCATGAAGAAGCCAGAAACAAAGAAGATAACGCGAGAGATCAGTTGTTGGTCCAATAGCGATAGCTTTGCCGTAAAGAGATACCCAACAAGGGCAGCAAGGATTGCGAAGTAATAAGTAACGGCCTTTGACAGTAACTCAACTGTCTGGACAAGCGATCGCCACTGGAACTCGTAGAAAATCTCGATGGACTTTCTTTCGTGTGATCGATCATCCTTGGCGCGGTCATTCATTTGCATAACGTGCTAGCTCAGCCGACGGCAAAAAGCGTAGCTTTTTGACGGTCGGTTGGAGCGGATAGTTATATTTCATCGGCAGGTTTGGTGTCGATGACGGTAATGTTCACAGAAAGAGGAAGAAATTTCTGAATATCACTCGCGGAGTAACCCTTGGCATGAATCACTCTGCCATCTTCTGTTTGAATAATTACCTCTCGGCTTTTCCTCGCATCGATCCAAGCAATAATTATCTTGGCTAGCGAGTTCCATGGCATGGCGTCAGAAAGTGCCGAGATGCTTTCTACAATTCCAGATGCTTGAGGTTGAGTAGAAAAGAGTTGCGCACGCTCATGATGAATTTGTGCTTCATCTAAAGCAGCTACGAATGATTGATGACTGTATTTGAAGAGCGTAAGTCGAACTACGCTTACCGCTTGATTACTCATTTGGGATTCCGTGGTTCTGTTGAATATAACGTTAAAGTAGACCTCCTAAAAAGAAGGCAAAAAACCTCTGTCGAAAAACAAAGCTCCTGAAAATCAACAAGGAGCGTTAAAATTAGGCCCCCTAATGCGCTTTCAGATGCCTCGCATGACTGAGCCGCCGAAACTGCTGGATCGCGTGCGCGAGAGGATTCGTTTCAAGCACTACAGTGTAAGGACCGAGGAAGTCTATGTCCAATGGGTAAAACGTTTCGTGCTTCATCACGGCAAGCGTCACCCGGCGCAGATGGGGGCGGCGGAGGTCGAGGCCTTCCTGACGCATCTCGCGGTGGCCGGGCGGGTTTCCGCGGCCACGCAGAATCAGGCGCGTAGCGCGCTGTTGTTCCTCTACAAGGAGGTGCTGGGCTGCGCCTTGCCCTGGCTCGACAACGTCGAGCAGGCGAAGCGTCCGAAGCGCCTGCCCGTGGTGCTCACGCCGGACGAGGCGCGGGCGCTGATGGCGCGGCTCGACGGTTCGCACTGGCTGGTGGCGGCGCTCCTCTACGGCGCCGGGCTGCGCCTGATGGAGGCGCTGCGCTTGCGCGTGCAGGATATCGATTTCAAGCGGCGGGAGATCGTCGTGCGCCAGGGCAAGGGTTTCAAGGATCGGGTGACGATGTTGCCCGAGGCGGCGCTGGGCCGCCTGGCCGACCATCTGCTTGCCGTCCGCGCGCTGCACGCGCAGGACCTTGCCGAGGGCTTCGGCGAGGTCTATCTGCCCTATGCGCTCGACCGCAAGTATCCGGGTGCCGGCCGGGAATGGGGCTGGCAGTATGTCTTTCCGTCCGCCAAGCGCTCGCTCGATCCGCGTTCCGGCAAGATGCGCCGGCATCATCTGGACGAGCAGACCATCCAGCGCGCCGTCAAGCGCGCCGTGGGCGAGGCGGGGATCGTCAAACCGGCGACGCCGCATACGCTGCGCCATTCCTTCGCCACCCACCTCCTGCAGAACGGCCACGACATCCGCACGGTGCAGGAGTTGCTCGGGCACGAAGACGTGCAGACGACGATGATCTACACGCATGTACTCAACCGGGGCGGCCACGGCGTGGCCAGCCCGCTCGACGATTCAAGATGACCCAGAAACCTCCGCGTTCCGCCACCGTTTATTCCGATTGTCTTGCCGTCGACCAGCGCCGCCTGCGCTCCTTGTCGCGCGACATGCGCCACGCCTTCGGCGCCAAGCGCGACAAATTGCAGGCCGAGCACGATGCGCTGGCGGAAAAATCCCGTGCTGCCGTAGCGGCGCGGCGCGCCCGCCTGCCGAAACCGGAGTTCGCCGACGATCTGCCGGTCAATGCCCGGCGCGCCGAGATCGCGGCGCTGATCGAGAAGCATCAGGTGGTGATCGTCTGTGGCGAGACGGGTTCGGGCAAGACCACGCAGCTGCCCAAGATCTGTCTTGAACTCGGGCGCGGCACGACCGGCCTGATCGGCCACACGCAGCCGCGGCGCATCGCTGCGCGCTCGACGGCTGCGCGCATCGCGCAGGAGCTGCGGAGCGAGCTGGGCGGCCACGTCGGCTACAAGATCCGTTTCAACGACCGTACCTCGAAGGATTCCTACGTCAAGCTGATGACCGACGGCATCCTGCTCGCCGAGACGCAGGGCGATCCCTGGCTCGGCCAGTACGACACGCTGATCCTGGACGAGGCGCACGAGCGCAGCCTGAACATCGATTTCCTGCTTGGCTACCTCCGGCAGCTGCTGCCCAGGCGGCCGGATTTCAAGCTGATCGTCACCTCGGCGACCATCGACGCCGAGCGCTTTTCCCGGCATTTCGCGGTGGATGGCAAGCCGGCTCCGGTGATCGAGGTGTCCGGCCGCCTGTATCCGGTCGAGGTGCGCTACCGCGCGGTGCAGACCGAGGAGGCCGAGAAGGAGGAGGAGCGCGATCTCTACGACGCCATCGTCGACGCCTGCGACGAGCTGCACCGCGAGGGGCCGGGCGACGTGCTTGTCTTCCTGCCCGGCGAGCGCGAGATCCGCGAGGCGGCCGAGGCGCTGCGCAAACACCACCCGCCGCAGACCGAGATCCTGCCGCTCTTCGCCCGCCTGTCGGCCGAGGAGCAGTCGCGCATCTTCAAGCCGCACGGCGGCCGGCGCATCGTGCTGGCGACCAACGTCGCCGAAACCTCGCTCACCGTGCCGGGCATCCGCTACGTCGTCGATTCCGGGCTGGCGCGCGTCAAGCGCTACTCCTACCGCAACAAGGTCGAGCAGCTGCAGGTCGAGAAGATCGCGCAGGCCTCGGCCAACCAGCGTGCCGGGCGCTGCGGCCGGGTCGCCGCCGGGGTCTGCATCCGCCTCTACGACGAGGACGACTACAGGGCGCGGCCGGCCTTCCCCGATCCGGAAATCCTGCGCTCCTCGCTGGCCGGCGTCATCCTGCGCATGAAATCGCTGCGCCTCGGCGACGTCGAGGATTTCCCCTTCATCGAGGCGCCGCCGCCCAAGGCGATCAGCGACGGCTACCAGCTGCTGCTCGAACTCGGCGCGGTGACCGAGGACTACGCGCTCACCCCGGTCGGCCAGGAGCTGGCGAAGATGCCGCTCGATCCGCGCATCGCGCGCATGATCGTCGCCGCGCGCGACGAGGGCTGCCTGCGCGAGATACTGGTGATCGCCGCCGCGCTGACCGTGCAGGACCCGCGCGAACGCCCGCAGGACAAGCAGGGCAGCGCCGACATGGCGCACAAGAAGTTTGCCGACGAGAAGTCCGAGTTCCTCTCCTGGCTCAAGCTCTGGCAGTGGTACGAGGGCGAGGTCGAGCACAAGAAGTCGCAGCGCAAGCTGGTGCAGGCCTGCCACGCCAACTTCCTGTCGGCGCTGCGCATGCGCGAGTGGCGCGACGTGCACAGCCAGCTGCATGCCTTCGCGGCCGAGCACGAATGGCGCGAGAACCAGATTCCCGCCACCTACGACGCCATCCACCGCGCGCTGCTCGCCGGCCTGCTCGGCAACATCGGCTGCAAGTCGGAGGATTCCGGCCATTACCTCGGCGCGCGCGGCATGAAGTTCCTGATCCACCCCGGTTCGGCGCTGCAGAAGAAGGCCGGTAAATGGATCGCCGCCGCCGAGATCACCGAGACGAGCAAGCTCTTCGCCCGCTGCGTGGCGCGCATCGAGCCGGAGTGGCTGGAGAAGGTCGGCGGCCATCTGATCAAGCGCAGCTGGTTTGACCCGCACTGGGAAAAGAAGGCGATGCAGGTGGTCGCCTTCGAGCGCTCGACGCTCTACGGCATCGTCATCAACCCCAAGAAGCGCGTGAATTTCGGGCCGATGAATCCGAAGGAGGCGCGCGAGATCTTCATCCGCCAGGGCCTGGTCGGCGGCGAGATCGCCGAGGAGTTCGCCCGGCGCTGGGAGTTCTACCGCCACAACCACCAGCTGATGCTCGACATCGAGACGCTGGAGCACAAGTCGCGGCGTCCCGACGTGCTGGTCGACGACGAGCTGATCTTCGCCTTCTACGACCAGATCGTCCCCGAGGGCGTCAGCAACGGCGCCGAGTTCGACAAGTGGCGGCGCGAGGCCGAGCGGGAGGCGCCGAAACTGCTCTACCTCAAGCGCGAGGACCTGATGCGCCACGAGGCGGCCGGCGTCACCACCGAGGCCTTCCCGCACCAGCTCAGGCTCGGCGGCGTCGATTACGCGCTGTCCTACCACTTCGAGCCGGGTTCGCCGAAGGACGGCGTCACGCTGACCGTGCCGCTGGCTCAGCTCAACCAGATTCCGCCGGCGCGCTGCGAGTGGCTGGTGCCGGGGCTGCTGAAGGAGAAGGTGGTGCAGCTGGTGAAGACGCTGCCGCAGAAGATCCGTTCCAAGCTGGTGCCGGTGCCGGAGTTCGCCGCCGATTTCGTGGCCGCCGTGCCGCCCGCCGAGAAGCCGCTGGTCCCGGCGCTGATCCACTACATCCTGCAGTCGCGCGGGCTCAACGCGCGCGGCTGGGAGATCACGCCCGACGCCTTCCGGCCGGACGCGCTGCCGGCGCACTTCAACATGAACTTCAAGCTTGTCGACGAGCACGGCCGCCAGCTCGGCATGAGCCGCAGCCTCGTGGAGCTGCGCGGCGAGTGGGGGCGCGAGGCGAAGCAGGAGTTCACCGAGCTGCACGAGACGCCGGCCGAGTACGCCGGGATGACCGACTGGCGCTTCGGTGAGCTGCCCGAGCTGATGGAGGTCGAGGTCGCCCCGGGGCAGACGGTGCTCGGCTATCCCGGCCTGCAGGACGATGCCGACAGCGTCTCGCTGTGCGTCTTCGATTCGCCCGAGGAGGCGCGCGCGGCGCACCGGGGAGGCCTGCTGCGCCTCTTCATGCTGCAGTTCCGCGAGCAGGTGAAGTACTTCGAGAAGAATCTGCCGAATCTCACGCAGATGGGCATGCAGTTCATGCCGCTCGGTTCGCTCGACGACCTGCGCCGCCAGCTGATCGAGCTGACCTTCGCGCGCGCCTGCCTGGTCGAGCCGTGGCCGGCCGACGAGGCCGCCTTCAAGGCGCGCTGTGCCGAGGCCAAGACGCGCCTCGGCCTGCTCGCGCAGGAGATCTGCCGCCTGGTCGGACAGATCCTGACCGACTGGCAGGCGCTGCAGAAGAAGCTCGTCGCCTTCAAGGCGCACGCGGCGGCGCAGCAGGATATCGAGAAGCAGGTCGCCCGTCTGATCGGCAAGCGCTTCATCCTCGACACGCCCTTCGAGCGCCTGCAGCATTTCCCGCGCTACCTGAAGGCGGCCGCCCTGCGCCTCGACAAGCTGAAGGCCGACCCGGCGCGCGATGCCCGCCTGCTGGCCGAGTACGCGCCGCTGTGGACCAACTACGAGCGGCGTGCCATCGTGCTCGCCAAGCAGGGCGTGATCGATGAGCAGGTGCAGCAGTTCCGCTGGATGCTCGAGGAGTTGCGCGTGCAGCTCTTCGCGCAGGAACTGCGCACGCCGGCGCCGGTGTCGAGCAAGCGCCTGCAGAAGATGTGGGAGGCAATGTGATGTCGGGGAAAGGAGTCGGGTCGTGAGCGAGGTGATCCAGGCGCTGGTGCGCACGCTGGGCACGCTGGCGCGTCCGCGCGTCTGGTTGTTGCTGGTTGGGCCGGCGGTGGCCGCGTTGATGGTCTGGCTGGGGCTGACGATCTTCCTGCTCGACGGCCTGATCGCCACCTTCATCGACTATCCGCCGATGAGCTGGCTTACCGGCTGGGGTGCGGCCTGGCTGGCCAAGCTGCTGGCCGCGCTCGGCGGCTGGGTGCTGATCCTCGCCGGCGCCTACGTCACCGCCATCCTGCTTTCCGCCGTCTTCATCCTGCCGCTGCTGCTCAATCATCTGGCCGCCAGCGATTATCCCGAGCTGGCGCGCATGGGCAAGGACAGCGTGACCGCGTCCACCTGGAACAGCGTTTCCGCCGCGCTGCTCTTCGTCGCCGGCTGGCTGCTCACGCTGCCGCTCTGGCTGGTGCCCGGCCTGGGGCTGGTGCTGCCGTTCTTCTGGATGGCCTGGCTCAACCGCCGCACCTTTGCCTACGATGCGCTGGCCGTGCATGCCACCGATGTCGAGTGGCGCCAGTTGCGTGCCCGGCACGCGGCGCCGCTGCTGCTGCTCGGGGGGCTGCTGGCGCTGTTCGCGCATGTGCCGCTGCTCGGTCTGCTGGCCCCCTCGCTGGCGGCCATCGCCTACATCCATTACTGTCTGGAGGCGCTGCGCCGGGTGCGCGGCGGTGCGCTGGTGAGCAGCGTCGAATACACGAGAGTCGAGGAGAATCCATGAACTTCGGGGCAATCATCGTCGGCGACGAAATCCTCTCCGGCAAGCGCAGCGACAAGCACTTCGCCCGGCTGGCGGCGCTGCTCGGCGCGCGTGGGCTGCGTCTTTCCTGGGTCGAGTACCTGGGCGACGAGCGGGGGCGCATCGCCGCCACGCTGCGGCGCACCTTCGCTGCCGGCGACGCGGTGTTCTGCTTCGGCGGCATCGGCAACACGCCGGACGATCACACCCGGCAGGCCTGCGCCGAGGCGCTGGGCGTCGATCTGGTGCTGCATCCCGACGCGGAACGCGAGATCCGCGCGCGCTTCGCCGACGACGTGACGCCGACGCGCCTGTTGCTCGGCACTTTTCCGCGCGGGGTCGACATCATCCCCAATCCGTTCAACCGCGTTCCCGGCTTCCGCGTGCGCGACCATCACTTCCTGCCGGGCTTTCCGCAGATGGCGCATCCGATGGCCGAGTGGGCGCTCGATACCTTCTATGCCGACTGCTTCAACAGCCGTCCGCCGGTGGACAAGGCGCTCCTGCTGAGCGGTCCGGCCGCCTACGAGAGCGCCCTGCTCGACCTGATGGAGCGCATCGTCGCCGACTATCCGTCGCTGCGCCTGTTCAGCCTGCCCTCGCTGGGCGAGGACGGACAGCGGCGGCATCTCGAGCTGGGGGTGGAGGGCGAGGAGGCGCTGGTCGATCGCGCGCTCGCCGAAATTCGCGCTGAGGTCGAGCGCCGGGGCATTGCCTGGCGCTGGCGCGACTGAGCGACCGCCGGCCGGATCGCTCCGCCGGATTCCCCCTGTAAACGTGAAAAACCCCGGGCAAGCCGGGGTTTCGCGTGTGCGGCGACGGACGCTTATTTCTTGCGGGCGGCGCTCGTGGCCTTGGTGGTGGCGCTCGAGGCGGCCTTGACGTTGGCGTCGGCGATGTCCGCCATCTGCTTGGCCATGGTCGTCATGTTGTCGTAGGCCTTGGTCGAGGCTTCCAGCATCTGCTTCATCGCCGCGGCGAACACGTCGCCGCCGACCGGCGTGCTGGCGCTGGCCTTCTCGATGGCGCTCGAGGCATTGCGGGTGAAGCCGCTGTACTGGCTTTCCATCACCGAGGTGATTTCCTTCTGGATGCGGGCGGCCAGATCATAGACATTGCGCGAGTACTCCATGATCTTCTCGACGTTCGGCTGCGCCAGGGCGCCGCTCATCCGTGCCATTTCCTGCGGGTCCTTCACGTTCATCAGCTGCTGCGTGTTGGCCACGCCGGTGTTGAAGAATTCGCGGCTGGCGGCGAGGTTGAGCGCTGCCAGTTGTTCCATGCCGTTGAACGCGGTGCGCACCAGCGCCATCAGGACTTCGGCGTTGGCTTTCTGTGCAGCGGCGAGTTGCTCGAGATTGTTGTTGCTCATTGGTTTCTCCTGACGGTGTGATGACTGGCGGGGCAGCTCGAGTCGCCTGGCGGTGCGGGCCGGCGGCTTCTGTTTTTGTTTATGTGCACTGCAGCACTATAGACTATTCATCTGGCAAGTCGAACGCCGGTCAAAAAAAACCCCCGAACCAGTCGGGGGTCTTTTCCGGGGCTTGCCTCAGGCAGCCTTCTTCTTGGCGGCCGTGGCGGTTGCGCCGACTGCCTTGACCGTGGCGTTGGTCGCGGCGGCGACGTTGGCCTCGGCGATCTCGGCGGCCTGCTTGGCAGCCTTGTTGAAGCTGTCAAAAGCCGAGTTGGCGGCGGCGACAGCCGACTTCACGGCGGCGACGGCGACGTCGGAACCGGCCGGGGCGCTCTTGGCAGCCTTGTCGAGCAGGGTGGCGATCTGCTTCTGGAACTCGGAGAACTGGCTCTCCAGCAGCTTCGAGACTTCTTCCTGCGACTGGGCCGAGATCTCATAGACGCTGCGCGAGTAGGCCACGGCCTTCTCGACGTTCGGCTGGGCCAGCGAGGCCTGCACCGAGATGGCTTCCTGGACGTCCTTGGCACCGAGGATGGCCTTGGTGTTGGAAACGCTGTCTTCGAGCAGCGAGCGGGCGGTGTTCAGGTTGAGGGCGGCGATGCGCTCGGCCGAGGCCAGGGCGGTGTTGGCCAGCGACAGCAGGGACTCGACGGAAGCCTTGTTGGCGGCGGCGAACTGCTCGGGATTGAAAAAGCTCATGGTCATCTCCTAAGTTGAAAAGTTACTCACTTGTGCGATGACTGTCGGATCGATGCCAGGAAGCTGCTGAGATACTCCGGAATCGATTGCTGCACCGCAACATGATTCCGATTATAGCCACCGTCCGAGGGCTGTCAACATCTTTTTTGTGCGTTGCACAAAAAAGATGTTGATCCCGGGCGCAGGGATGTTTATGGCATGCGGCGCAGAGCGGACTCAGCGGTGCCTGAAGAGGGGCGGGCGTTTTTCGGCGAAGGCGGTCATGCCTTCCTTCTGGTCCTCCAGCCCGAAGCTCGCGTGAAAAACGCGACGTTCGAAAAGCAGGCCGTCGCCGAGGCCGGATTCGAAGGCGCGGTTGATCGATTCCTTGATCATCATGACCACCGGCAGCGAGTAAGCGGCGATCTTCGTTGCCGCCGCCAACGCTTCCTCGCGCAAGGTGGCCGCGGGAACGATGCGCGAGACGAGGCCGGCGCGTTCCGCTTCGGTGGCGTCCATCATGCGCGCGGTCAGGCACAGATCCATGGCCTTGGCCTTGCCGACCGCGCGCGGCAGGCGCTGCGTGCCGCCGGCGCCGGGCAGGGTGCCGAGCTTGACTTCCGGCTGGCCGAACTGGGCGTTGTCGGCGGCGATGATGAAGTCGCACATCATCGCCAGTTCGCACCCGCCGCCGAGGGCATAGCCGGCCACCGCGGCGATCACCGGCTTGCGGCAGGTCTTGACCCGCTCCCAGTTGCGCGTGATGTAGTCGCCCTTGTAGGCGTCCATGTACGAGAAGTCCTTCATCGCCGTGATGTCGGCGCCGGCGGCGAAGGCCTTCTCCGAGCCGGTGATCACGATGCAGCCGATGTCCTCGGCGGCCTCGAAGGCGTCGAGCGCCGTGCACAGCTCGTCGACCAGCGCGTCGCAGAGGGCATTGAGCTGCTTCGGCCGGTTGAGGGTGATCAGGCCGACGCGGCCGTGCGTTTCGACGACGATGTATTCGGTGGACATGCTTCAGTCTCCTTTGGGGGTGACCGCCGGGGCCGGCTTCAGGCCGAGGGGGTCGCTGCGGTCTTCCGTCGCCGCGCCGGCCTTGCCCTTGGGCTGGATGATGGCGCGCACGCGGGCCTGTGGCGCACCGCTGGCAGCCTTGCTTTCGCCGCCGGCGGTGACCAGGTATTTCTCGGTGAGGGCGTCGTAGGAGATGTACTGGCCCTTGATTTCGTCCAGTCCGCTGCGCACCCAGGCACGGTTGAAGAACTCCGTGCGCTCGCCGCGCGCGTCGTATTCGATGCGTTCGGCTTCGCCCTCGACGAAGTCGTCGCGGCCTTCGCGTTTCTGGCGGAAGCGGGCGAGGCCGCCGGCGCCGCCGGTCGCCGAGCCCTTCTGGAAACCGTCCGCGTCCTGCGTGACGACCAGGCGGGCCGTGCGGATCTGCAGCGTGCCCTGGGTGAGCAGCACGTTGCCTTCGAAGACCTGGACCTTCTTGACGTCGTCGATGCTGATGCGGTCGGCTTCGAGGTTGATCGGTTTTTCGCGGTCGGCCCGTTCGGCGAGCGCGGTCGGGGCCGCGCCGAGGAGCAGGCAGGATACGAGGACGAACGGGGCTTTCATGGTTTTGCCTTCCTGGCTTTGGGACTCTCGAATTCGCCGGTGGCCTGCGATTCGAGGACGAAGGTTTGCTGGACGTTGTCGATGCGCAGGCCGACGCCCTTCAGCCACGAGCGTCCCTGGGTGATGTGCACGGGGCTGCGGGTGAATGCCTGTTCGTCATCCGGCAGCACGGTCAGGGTGTCGGTGACGGCAACCAGTTCCTCGCGCTTGCCGAAGGCGGCGCGACGCACCGTCACGTTGCCGTACAGGTCGGCCTGGCGTCCGTCGCTGCTCAGGTGGCCACGCTCGGCAGTCATGGTGACCGGTGCCTTTTTCGGGTGCAGGTAGACGAGGTGCGGTTGTGCGATGTCGGTCGTGTCGTCGTCGGGGAAATGGCGGATGTCACTCGATTTCAGCGTGTATTGCAGGCGGCCGGTCGGGTCGAGCTTGCGCAGCGTCGCATCGCTGACGATGTAGTCGGGGTCGTGCCGGTGGCGCCCGTCGCGGCCGCCCTCGGGCAGCTCGATCGCATGGCGCAGCCAGAAGGTCAGCGCGGCGAGCACGAGCATGATCGAGAGCGGGAAGATGGCGCTGCTGAAGTGTTTCATCGCGGGGCGGCGAGGTAGGGGGCGCAGGCGTCGGCCAGCTTGCCCTGGGCTTCGAGGATGAATTCGCAGGCTTCGCGCACCGCCCCCCGGCCGCCGCCGCGCTGCGTGGCAAGCAAGGCGTGCCGGGCGACCAACGGGTGTCCGTCGCCCGGTGTCGCGCTGAAGCCGCAGGCCAGCATGACCGGCAGGTCGACGATGTCGTCGCCCATGTAACCGGCCTCCTCGCGGGCAATGCCGAGTTCGGCGAGCAGGCAGTCCAGCACCGCGCGCTTGTCGGCGACGCCCTGGAACAGGTGGTCGATGCCGAGATTCTGTGCGCGCAGCTCGACGCAGCGGGCCTTCCGCCCGGTGATGATGGCCACTGCGATGCCGGCGTGCTGCAGCATCTTGAGCCCGTGTCCGTCGAGGGTGTTGAAGGCTTTGATCTCGACGCCCTCGTCGCTGTAGAAGAGGGTGCCGTCGGTGAGGACTCCGTCCACGTCGAAGGCCATCAGGCGGAGGCGGCGGGCGCGGGCAGCGGCGTCGGGAGCGGCGTTCATCAGAGGACCTTGGCCTGGAAGAGATCGTGCATGTTGAGCGCGCCGACGAGGGCGCCGTCTCCGGCGACGACCGGCAGCTGGTTGATCTTGTAGTGCTCCATCATCTCGACCGCTTCGACGGCCAGTTTGTCCGGGCCGATGCTGCGTGGGTCGCGGCTCATCACGTCGGCGACGGTCAGCGTGCGCGGGTCGAGATTGCGGGCGAAGGCGCGGCGCAGATCGCCATCGGTGAAGACGCCGAGCACGCGGCGCTCGGGGCTGACCACCACGGTCATGCCGATGCCGCCGCGCGAAATCTCGAGGATGGCGTCGGCGACGCTGGCCTGGGGGGCGATGGACGGCACCGCGTCGCCCGCGCGCATCACGTCGCGGACATGCGTGAGCAGCCGGCGGCCGAGCGCGCCACCGGGGTGCGAGCGGGCAAAGTCCTCGGCGCCGAAGCCGCGCGCATCGAGCAGGGCGACGGCGAGGGCGTCGCCGAGCGCCAGCGCGGCGGTGGTGCTGGCGGTCGGCGCCAGGTTGAGCGGACAGGCCTCCTGGGCGACGCCGGCATCGAGGTGCGCGTCGGCTTCGCGCGCCAGCGCGGAATCGGGGTTGCCGGTGATGGCGATCAGCTTGCCGCCCTGGCGCTTGACGATCGGTACGATGGTCAGCAGCTCGGCGCTTTCACCGGAGTTGGAGAGGGCGATCAGTACGTCGTCGCGGGCGATCATCCCGAGGTCGCCGTGGCTGGCCTCGGCGGGGTGGACGAAGTAGGCGGGGGTGCCGGTGCTGGCGAGCGTCGAGGCGATCTTGCGGGCGATGTGGCCGGATTTGCCGATGCCGCTGACGATGACGCGGCCATGACAGTTGAGGATCAGTGCGAGGGCGTCGAGAAAGGCCCCGTCGACGCGCGCGGCCAGCGCGGCCACCGCGTCGGCCTCGATGCGCAGCACCTGGCGCGCAAGTTCGAGCGCCTGCGATGATGGCTGGGTTTTGTTCATGGGGATGGAGCGGTTATGATTGCGGCGAGTATAGCAGATGCCCCGCGCCCGCCCGGCCGGCGCCGCCTGCGTTCCGACCCTCCTCCGGCACGGGATGCCGCAGCCGGCCTCCACCATGGACACACTTTCGATCATCCTGATGCTGCTGGGCGCCTCGGTGGTGTCCGTCATCATCTTCCGCCGCCTCAACCTGCCACCCGTGCTGGGCTATCTGCTCGTCGGCGCGCTGATCGGACCGCACGCGCTCAACCTTGTCGAGGGGTTTTCCGGGGCGCAGCATCTGGCCGAATTCGGCGTGGTCTTCCTGATGTTCTCGATCGGCCTCGAGTTCTCCCTGCCGAAGCTGTACGCGATGAAGCGCATCGTCTTCGGTCTGGGCTTCCTGCAGGTCGCCGTCACCCTGGCGGCGGTCACCGGCATCGTCACCGGACTCGGCCTGTCCTGGCAGGCCGGCGTCGCGCTTGGCGGCGCGCTGGCGATGTCGTCGACCGCTGTGCTCACCAAGCTGCTGACCGAGCGTCTGGAACTCGACGCCCGGCACGGGCGGGAGGTGATGGGGGTGCTGCTGTTCCAGGATCTGGCGGTGGTGCCGCTGCTCATCCTGATTCCGTCGTTCTCGAAATCGCCGGAGCAGATGGCGGCGATGATGGGCATCGCGGTGCTCAAGGCGGTCGTCGTCCTCTCCCTGGTCCTGTTCTTCGGCCAGCGCCTGATGCGCAAGTGGTTCTACATTGTCGCGCGCGGCAAGTCGCCCGAGCTGTTCATGCTCAACGTGTTGCTGATCACCCTCGGACTGGCGCATCTGACCGAGCTGGCCGGCCTGTCGCTGGCGCTCGGCGCCTTCGTTGCCGGCATGCTGATTTCGGAGACCGAGTATCGCCACCAGGTGGAGGAAGACATCAAGCCGTTCCGGGACGTGCTGATGGGGCTTTTCTTCGTGACCATCGGCATGATGCTCGACATGCCGCTGGTGCTCGGCAACCTGCTGCTCGTGCTGGCCGTGCTGGCCGCCCTGCTGCTGGTCAAGTTCGCGCTGGTGGCCGGCCTTTCCCGCCTCTTCGGCGCGCCGCCCGGGCCGGCCATGCGGACCGGGCTGTGGTTGTGCGCCGGCGGTGAATTCGGCTTCGTCCTGCTCTCGGAAATCCGCAGCCTGCACCTGGCGCCCTCGCTGGCGCTGCAGGTGGTGCTTGCGGCACTGGTGCTGTCGATGCTGCTGGCGCCGATCATCGTCCATTACAGCGACCGGCTGGTGCTGCGCTTCGCCGCCAGCGAGTGGCTGATGCGCTCGATGGAACTGACGACGATCGCCGCACAGTCGATGCGTACCGAAAAGCATGCGGTGATCTGCGGTTTCGGCCGTAGCGGTCAGTATCTCGCGCGCTTCATGGCGCAGGAGGAAGTATCCTACGTGGCGCTCGATCTCGATCCGGAGCGCGTGCGCGAGGCCGCCGCCGCGGGCGAGACCGTGGTCTATGGCGACGCGACGCGGCGCGAGACGCTGGTGGCCGCCGGCATCGCCCGGGCCAGCGTGTTGATCGTCACCTTTGCCGATACGCGCGCGGCGGAGAAGGTGCTGCATCACGTGCATGAGTTGCGCCCGGAACTGCCGGTGGTGGTGCGCACGCTTGACGAGAAGGATTTCGAGCAGTTGCACCGGCTGGGCGCGGCCGAGGTGGTGCCGGAGTCGCTCGAGGCCAGCATGATGCTCGCCTCGCATGCGCTGATTCTCGTCGGGGTGCCGATCAACCGCGTGCTCAAGCGCGTGCGCCAGACGCGCAACGCGCGTTACCGCACGCTGCGCGGCTTTTTCCACGGTGGCAGCGATCGCGAGGAGGACGTGCGCGACGGCGAGGAGCCGCGTCTGCATTCGGTGCCGCTCGGCGGCGGCGCGCACGCGGTCGGCCGCACGCTCGGCGAGCTGGCCCTGGACGGCCTTGCCGTCGAGGTGACCGCCGTCCGCCGGCGCAACATCCGCGCGCTTGAGCCTTCACCGGAAACCCGCTTCGAGGCGGGCGATGTGGTCGTCCTGCTCGGCGCTGCCGAGGCGCTGGCGGTGGCCGAGGCCCGGTTGCTCAAGGGCTGAACCGTCAACGACACAGGCCCGCCGGAGCGGGCCTGTCGGGATCGGGGGTCAGCCGCTTCAGAAGGGCTTGCAGACCACGTAGACGGTGCTGCCGTCGTCCTTGTAGCCGACATCCGTGCCGAGGGCGGTGTCGATCGCGTCGGGTTTGTCGGTGCCGCGTACCTGGCCGGTTCCGGGCTTGCCGTCATCGAACTGCGCGTCGATGGCGTTGGCGATCTTGCCCGAGAGGTTGGTCGAGCAGACCACCAGTCCGGACAGGCCCAGCGCGCCGTCCTGCACCTGCAGCACGCCGCCGGTGGCGTTCTGCGGGGAAAGCAGCGAGGCGGCGTCGCCGCCGATGAAGCCGGCAAGGCGCAGGTGTTGCCAGAACTGGCAGTTTTCGGGCGGGGCTTCGGCCGCGCAGTTGAGGATGGTCTTCACGCCGGCAGCGCCGACGCGCCCGTCGCCGTTTCCGTTCGCCGCCGCCGGGCTGGTCCAGCGCGCCGCGGCGCCATTGTCGTCGCCGGGGAAGCGTTTGTAGCGGTCCTGGTAGCCGTAGATCGCCGCGGCCATGCCGTTGAGGTCGTTGGCGACGTTCTTGATCTTGGCCTGGGTGATCAGTTCCTGCCCCTTCAGCACACCGCCGAGCAGCAGGCCGATGATGACGAGTACAATCGCGATCTCGACGAGCGTGAAGCCGGATTGCCGCTTGTTCATTTTCCACTCCGTTGATGGCGTTCTGACAAGCGATTCGATGCATTTTCCGTGCCATGATATTCCCGGCATTTGCGCGGCATGTCGCCGGAAAAGTGTCGGATTTCCGACAGTTCTGTCGGAAACCGGATATTCCCGGGGGATTGCGGGGAGGGGGGCTTGATTCCCCTTTTTGCGCTCGGCAGCCAGTTGCGCTTGCGCGAGCGGTGGGCGCTGGTCGGCCTGCTGGCGGTGCTGCACCTGGCGCTTTTCGCCGGTGGCGCCGGGAGCGTGGGCCTGGCCTTCTGGCTGGTCGACGTCGGCCTCTTCATTCTCTGGCAACCGCTGTTCCGTACCGAGCGACGGCTCGATGCCGGCGGGCTGGTGGCGTTCGCGCTGATCGTCGGCAGTGGCGCCTGGCTCTACGGCTGGTGGCTGCTGATCTTCTGGGTGGCGGTGCTGGCGGCGCTGGTCGGCGGGCGGGTGATGTTCGTCGATCACCGGCCGACCCGGATCTTTCACCTGCTGGCGTTCGCTTACCTGCTGCTGGTTCTGCTGGTCTGGCTGGTGCCGCGGGTGGTGCCCGGATCGGGGGGGGGCATGCCTTCCTTCGAGACGGAACTGGGCTGGGGGGCGCCCCTGCTGTTCCTGGCGATGTTGCTTCTGCCCGAACGCCGGGGGGCGCCGCGTCCTCATGGCGGGGTTGTCGACTTTTTTTACAGCCTGTTCATTTTCCTCCTGGTGGCGGTGCTGGTGCTGGGCAGTCTGGCGTTCATGCTGCTTCGCCAGTCCCCGTATATCGAGGCCGTTGCCTACACGCTGCTGGCCATGGCCGGCATGTTGCTGCTGCTGGGTTGGGCGTGGAATCCGCGCCCGGGGTTTGCCGGTGTCGGCGTGTTCTTTTCGCGTTATCTGCTGACCATCGGCCTGCCCGTCGAGGAGTGGCTGCACCGGCTGACGCTGCTGGCGGAGCAGGAGTCCGATCCTGAACGCTTCGCCCAGGGGGCGCTGGAAAGCATGCTGGAGCTGCCCTGGGTCGAGGGCGGGGCGTGGGGGGGAGACGGCATGCGTCATGTTTTCGGGCGGGGGGCTGCGCATTTCCAGGATTTCCCCGAGCCGCCGCTGCATTTGCGGCTGCACACCCGCTACAAGCTGAGTCCGGTGCTGGTCTGGCATTTCCGTCTGCTTTCCCGCTTGATCAGCGAGTACTACGTGGCCAAGTTGCGTGCCCGGGAGCTGCAGCAGATGAGCTACCTTCGGGCGGTGCATGAAACCGGTGCGCGACTGACGCATGACGTGAAGAATCTGCTGCAGTCGCTGAACAATCTCTGTTATCTGGCGCAGGAGGATGCAGGGCGGGATCCGGCGAGCGTGCAGCAGTTGCTGCAGCGGCAGTTGCCGCAGATCACACTGCGCTTGCGGCAGACGCTGGAGAAGCTGCAGAAACCGGGGGGCGAGACGGGGGTGCGGCTGGCTGTGGGAGCGTGGTGGGTGGGACTGCAGCAGCGGTATGCGCAGGACGCCGTGCGTTTCGCGGCGCTGTCCCCCGCGCCCGGGGCGGAGTTGCCGGCGATGCTGTTCGATAGCGTTGCCGACAACCTGCTGCAGAATGCCCTCGCCAAGTTGCGCCTGGAAATGCCGCCGGGCGGTGCGGGCGGGCCGGCAGTCGAGGTGTCGCTTGCCGCCGACGGGAGCTGGCTGAAGGTGTGTGACCGGGGTAGTCCGGTGCCCGGCGAGGTGCTGCGGGATCTGCTGCGGGCGCCGGTGGCGTCGGAGAGCGGCTTCGGGATCGGTTTGTTCCATGCCGCCCGGCTGGCGGTGGAGCACGGTTACCGCTTGCGCTTGCTGGACAACCGTCCGGGCGGGGTCTGTTTCGAGTTGCGGCTGGAGGGGCCGGCCCCTGGGTCTTGATGGCCGGCGGGGAACGGTGGGGGCGTCACGAAATGACGATCAGATTGTCCCGGTGGATCATTTCCGGCTCGTCCACATAGCCGAGAATTTCTTCGATGTCCTGACTGGCCCGGCGAGCGATGCGGCGGGCATCGCTGCTGCCATAGTTGATCAGCCCGCGGGCAATCTCCTGTCCTGCCTCGGTAACGCAGGCGACGGCCGCGCCGCGCTCGAATTCACCCTGCACGTCGATCACGCCGATCGGCAGCAGGCTGCGTCCCTCGGCAAGGGCCTTGGCGGCGCCGGCATCGAGCGTCAGGCGGCCGTTGAGCTGCAGGTGGTCGGCCAGCCATTGCTTGCGCGCGGCGAGCGGGGGGGTTTCCGCCAGCAGCAGGGTGCCGACGCGCTCGCCGCGCGCGAGCCGCGGCATGACGTCGGTCTCGCGGCCGCTGGCGATGATGGTGTGGGCGCCGCTGCGGGCGGCCCGCTTGGCGGCGATCACCTTGGTGATCATGCCGCCCTTGCCGTACTGGGTGCCCGCGCCACCGGCCATGGTTTCGAGCGTGGCGTCGCCGGCCCGGGCCTCGGCAATCAGCGTGGCGGCGGGATCCTTGCGCGGGTCGGCGGTGTACAGCCCGGCCTGGTCGGTCAGGATGAGCAGGCAGTCGGCCTCGACGAGGTTGGCGACCAGTGCGCCCAGGGTGTCGTTGTCGCCGAACTTGATTTCGTCGGTGACGACGGTGTCGTTCTCGTTGATGATCGGAACGACGCCCAGTTCGAGCAGGGTGGTCAGTGTCGAGCGGGCGTTGAGGTAGCGCTTGCGGTCGGCGAGGTCGTCGTGGGTGAGGAGAATCTGTGCCGTGTGCAGGCCATGCTGGACGAAGGCGCTTTCGTACACCTGCGCCAATCCCATCTGGCCAACGGCGGCGGCGGCCTGCAGCTCATGGATGGCATGCGGTCGCCGGGTCCAGCCGAGGCGTTGCATGCCGCAGGCGATGGCGCCCGAGGAAACCAGTACGACTTCCTTCCCGGCCTTGCGCAGCTGCGCGATCTGGCGCGCCCATTCGTCGATGGCGGGTAGGTCGAGGCCGGCGCCGTTGTTGGTGACAAGGGCCGAGCCGACCTTGACGACGAGGCGGCGGGCGGCGGCGATGCGGGTCGGCATGCTCATGCGGGGGTCTCTTCGAAGGGGTCGTCGGGGAAGCCCTGATCGCTCTCGCCGGCAACGGGCGGCAGTGCGGCAGGGAGCTTGTCCAGCGCTTCCTGCAGGGCGTAGACGAGTTCGCGGCAGCCTTCGCCGTTGATGGCGCTGATCCGGAAACAGGGAGATTGCGTTTCGTAGGCGCGCAGGAAGTCCTGGATGCGCGATTCGCGCTCATCCTCGGGAATCAGGTCGAGCTTGTTGAGCAGCAGCCAGCGGGGTTTGTTCGCGAGTTCCGGGCTGTATTTCTCGAGTTCGGCGACGATGGCGCGAGCGTCGCGCACGGGGTCGGCCTCGGGGTCGAAGGGGGCGAGGTCGACGATGTGCAGCAGGATGCGCGTGCGGGCAAGGTGCTTCAGGAAGCGGATGCCGAGCCCGGCGCCATCGGCCGCCCCTTCGATCAGGCCGGGGATGTCGGCAATCACGAAGCTCTTGCTGTCGCTGACGCGCACGACGCCGAGATTGGGATGCAGCGTGGTGAAGGGGTAGTCGGCAACCTTCGGGCGGGCCGCGGAAACGGCACGGATGAAGGTGCTCTTGCCGGCGTTGGGAAGACCGAGCAAGCCCACGTCGGCCAGAACGCGCAGTTCCAGGCGAAGTTCTCGCTCCTCGCCGGGTTCGCCCTTCGTGCACTGCCGGGGAGCGCGGTTGACGCTCGATTTGAAGTGGATGTTGCCGAGCCCGCCGCGTCCGCCCTTGGCGATCAGCACCTTTTTTCCGTCGCTGTCGAGATCGGCAACGACCTCGTTGCTGTTGATGTCGGTGATCACCGTGCCGACCGGCACGTGCAGGACGATATCCTCGCCACCCTTGCCGTAGCAATCGGTCGAGCCGCCGTTCTCGCCGCGCTGGGCAAGGAACTTGCGGGTGTAGCGGTATTCGATCAGGGTGTTGATGTTGCGGTCGGCGACGGCATAGACGCTGCCGCCGCGGCCGCCATCTCCGCCGTCCGGGCCGCCCATCGGCACGAATTTCTCGCGCCGGAACGAGACGATGCCGTTGCCGCCGTCGCCGGCTGCCACAAGTATTTTCGCCTCGTCGATGAATTTCATGGGTGCTCTCAGTGGTATGCCGCCAGTTGCGAAAGAAGCGGCGGCGGGGACAAGAAACTAAAAAGCCCTACCGCAAGGATAGGGCTTTCTCTGCTGCGTGCTGCGGCAGGTGTGCGCTACGCGCCCGGTCAGGCGGCGGGAACGATGCTGACCGTGCGGCGGCGCTGGGCGCCCTTGATGGTGAACTGCACGCGACCCTCGACGAGGGCGAAGAGCGTGTGGTCCTTGCCGATGCCGACGTTTTCACCCGGGTGGAACTCGGTGCCGCGCTGGCGAACGATGATGTTGCCGGCAAGCACGAGCTGACCGCCGTAGCGCTTGACGCCAAGGCGTTTCGATTCGGATTCGCGGCCGTTGCGGGAACTGCCGCCTGCTTTTTTGTGTGCCATGAGTCAGTATCCTTTCGCTTAGGCCGAGATGCCGTCGATGCGGATTTCGGTGTAGTTCTGGCGGTGGCCCTGGCGCTTCTGGTAGTGCTTGCGACGACGCATCTTGAAGATGCGGACCTTGTCGTGGCGGCCCTGTGCGAGCACGGTGGCCTTGACGGAGGCTCCAGCAACCAGCGGGGCGCCGATCTTCACGGATTCGCCTTCTCCCACCATGAGGATCTGGTCGATCGTGATTTCTGCACCAACTTCAGCCGGTATCTGTTCTATTTTGAGTTTTTCGCCAGCGGCAACGCGATACTGCTTGCCGCCGGTTTTTATGACCGCGTACATGTTGGACTCCAAAGAACTGAACGAAGTGAGACAAAGAACCGCGCATTATACTGGTGTGCCCGGTTTCGTCAAAGATTTTTCAGTCGCTCCTGCCAATGGCCAGGGCGGGCGGCGCCCACCCTGGGTCGGAACCTTGGGCGGAAAAATGTTTGACACCTTGTTTTTGTTTTGCGTACAATGCCCGGCTTTCCGTTATCAGGCATAAAAGGACGGCGTATAAATGAAGACTTTCTCCGCCAAACCGCATGAGGTGAAGCGCGAGTGGCTTGTGGTGGATGCCACTGACAAGGTGCTCGGCCGCCTCGCCACCGAAATCGCTCGTCGCCTGCGCGGCAAGCACAAACCCGAGTTCACTCCGCACGTCGATACCGGCGACTACATCGTCGTGACCAATGTGGAGAAGATTCGCGTGACCGGCAACAAGGCCGAAGACAAGAAGTATTACCGTCACACCGGTTTTCCGGGCGGTATCTACGAAACCAGCTTCATCAAGATGCAGCAGCGGTTCCCCGCGCGCGTCCTCGAGAAGGCAGTCAAGGGTATGCTCCCGAAGGGGCCGCTCGGCTACGCCATGCTCAAGAAGATGAAGTGCTATGCGGGCGATTCGCATCCGCACACGGCTCAGCAGCCGAAAGTTCTGGACATCTAAGGGGTCGACATGGCTGATAATTTCTACTACGGCACCGGTCGTCGCAAGAGCGCCGTGGCCCGTGTCTTCATGAAGCGCGGCAGCGGCAACATCGTGGTCAATGGCAAGCCGGTCGATGAGTTCTTTTCGCGCGTTACCGGCCGCATGATCGTGCGTCAGCCGCTGGAACTGGTCGAGCAGACCGGAGCCTTCGACATCATGGTCAATGTTTCCGGTGGCGGTGAGTCCGGCCAGGCCGGCGCTGTGCGGCATGGTATTACCCGTGCCCTGATCGAATATGATGCTGAACTCAAGCCTGCGCTGTCGCGTGCCGGCTTCGTGACGCGCGATGCGCGCGAGGTCGAGCGCAAGAAGGTCGGCTTCCACAAGGCCCGTCGTCGCAAGCAATTCTCGAAGCGCTGATTTCCAGCGTACTTCCGAAGGCCGCCTCGTGCGGCCTTTGTTTTTTTCGGGCGACGTTTTACTATCTTTTTTTATGTTGCCCGCGGCCCGGTTGGCTAACTTGCTGCCCGGGCGGACAAGAATGCCGATTTCCTCTGCATCCCTGAGAATTCGTCGCCTGCGGCACCGGTTTGGCGCGGGTGCCCCCAGATTGGCCATTCGTACCCATGTGGCGTGGTACTGGCGTGTGCTGGCGGTCATTCTCGTGTTGTCACTGTCGCTCGCTCTGAGCGCCTGGATTTACGATGCCGGCCGCCGTTTCGCAGGATTTCATAGCGAAGAGTCTTCGCGGCAGATCGACGATCTGCAACGGCAGATTGCGGCTCTCCAGACGGAATTGTCCGGCTTGCGGGCGACGGCGGGGGCTGCCGAAAGCGCCTTGCAGATCGAGCGCACAGCGCAGGAGCGGATCGCGCAGCAGATCCGCTCGCTGGAAGTCGAGAATGCCCGACTCAAGCAGGATCTGGCTTTTTTCGACGGTGTTCTGTCGCCGGGCGGAGCGGTTGGCGATGCGCTGGTCAGCATCAAGCGTCTTCAGGTGTTGCCCCTGGACGAGGCGGGGCGCTTCAAATTCCGGCTGCTTGTCGTTGGTGGCGATGCCCGGCAGGCAAAACCCTTTTCCGGTGTCTTGCGTTTGCTGGCAAGGGTTCGGCAGGAGGGTAAAGATGTTATGATCGAATATCCGCGTCCGGATGGCCCGGATGCCGAGGGCATCCGCTTTGATGTCAGAAACTTCCAGCGCATAGAAGGCGAGCTTGCGATTCCCGCCGGGGCGCTGCTTCTGGATGTCGAGGCGCGAATAATCCAGGGCGGTGCCACGCTCGCAAGCCAGACAACCAAGCTCTAGCCGGAGGTGTTTCATGTTCGGTTCGAAAAAAGGCAGCAAGCCGCAAAACAGGATTGATAGCCTGATCGGTGCGGGGACCCGTGTTGAAGGGAATATTGCCTTCAGCGGCGGTCTGCGCGTCGATGGTGAGGTGCATGGCAACATTTCGTCTGTCGAGGGACCCGCGGGCATGCTCGTGATCAGTGAGCAGGCTCGTGTCGAAGGGGAAATCTCGGTTGGTCATGTCGTTATTAACGGCACGGTGATCGGACCGGTGGTGGCTGGCGAGTCCTTGGAACTCTTGCCCAATGCGCAGGTCACAGGCGATGTCGAGTACCATCGTCTGGAAATGCAGCAGGGCGCGGTTGTGCAGGGCAGGCTTGTCCACCGCACGAGCGCAAAAACCATCGAGCTCAAGCTTGCGTCAAACAATGGCTGAGGCCAGCAATTATCAGATTCGAAGGAGTGAGTAATGAGTGCAGTGACCGAGATGCCCATGCCGTTTGTTTTCACTGATAGCGCGGCAAACAAGGTCAGGGAGCTGATTGAGGAGGAGGGGAATCCCGATCTGAAGCTCCGTGTTTTTGTGACCGGGGGCGGCTGTTCCGGCTTTCAGTACGGATTCACCTTCGACGAAGAAGCGAATGAAGATGACACGGCGCTCGAGAAAAATGGTGTCACGCTGCTCGTCGATCCGATGAGCTATCAGTATTTGGTGGGAGCCGAAATCGATTACAGCGAGGGGCTCGAAGGGTCGCAGTTTGTCATCAAGAATCCGAACGCGTCATCCACCTGTGGCTGCGGCTCATCATTCTCGGTTTGATTTTTCCCGCCCTCACTCGCTGCGCGAATAGGGCGGTGGCTACAGGACCTCCCCCGACCAGTCTGCTGGCGGGGGTTTTTTATGCCAGCCTGACTGGGTGCGCTTGGTTGCTCGGTTGCCGATGCTCACTCGACGCTTGCGTAGCTGATTCTTCTAGCGAGGTCGAGTTGCTGCCGCTGTGTGGAAATGGCGTCCTTGTACCGGGCGATCTTTGAGCTGTCGAGTGGAACGGACTGTGGCAGGGCGACGGTCTGCGGGTTGACCTGCTGATTGTTGATGCGGAATTCGTAGTGCAGGTGCGGTCCTGACGCAAGCCCGGTTTGTCCAACCTGGCCGATAATGTCTCCTTGGCTGACCTTGCTGCCTTTGCGCAGTCCCGACGCAAATCCGTTCAGGTGTCCATAGGCTGTCGAGTAGCTGCCCTGGTGGCGGATGATGACCAGATTCCCATAACCGCCCTGGCGACCGATGAATTCGATTGTGCCGTCGGCTACGGCGCGGATGCGGGTGCCGATCGGTGCGGCGTAATCGATACCCTTGTGGGCTCGCCAAGTCCTGAGAACAGGGTGCAGCCTGGCACTCGTGAACCCCGAACTGACGCGCGAGAATTCGAGCGGTGAACGGAGAAACGCCTTGCGAAGGCTTTTCCCTTCTGGGGTGTAATAGGCGCCCTGGCCTGTGGAAGGATCGACGAACCAGTGTGCTTCGTAGGTTTTTTGGTCGTTCGTGAATTCCGCGCTGAGAATGCGTCCGCTGCGAATGGTTTGCCCACGCAGGCTCAGTGTTTCGTATACAACGGAAAA
>JAPKHL010000025.1 GCA_026646875.1 Rhodocyclaceae bacterium
GTCACCGTGTTGATCCTGGTCGGTATCCTCGCCGTGGCCGTGCTGCCGCGCCTCGATAGTGTGGGCGCCTTCGCCGAGCTCGAATACCGGGACGAGATTGCCGCCACCCTGCGTTTCGCGCAGAAATCGGCCGTAGCGCACCGGCGCCTGGTGTGCGCCGCGACCGGCGGCAACCAGATCAACCTGTCGATGGCCGCCGGCTTTCCGGCGGCGGCCTGCAACCTGCCGATGCCGGGACCGAGCGGCCGTCTGCCGGCCGTGGCCGCGCCGGCGCCCGGGCTTACCCTGAGTGTGGTGCCGGCGGGCGCCACGCTGTTCTTCCAGCCCTCGGGCATGGTGACCAGCGATGCCGCCGGCCTGCTGCCCGCCGATTTCACCCTGACACCGAGCGGGCAGACCCCGGTCGTCGTTTCCGGAGCGACCGGCCATGCGTACTGAGCGCGGCGTGACGCTTCCCGAACTGGTGATCACCATCGTCGTGCTCGGCGTCGGGCTGGCCGGCGTATTGCTTGCCTTCAACCAGTCGATCGCCGCTTCGGCCGATCCGCTGCAGCGCAAGCAGATGCTGTCGGTCGCCGAGGAGATGCTCGAGGAAATCCGCCTGCGTTCCTTCGTTCCGGCCGCGCCGGTGGCGGCGGCCGGCTGTGCCCGCGCCGCCTTCAACGACATCGACGACTATGCCGGCTACAACCAGCCCGATGTCTGCGACCTCGACGGCAACCCGATCCCCGCACTGGCCGGTTACGCCGTCACCGTCGCCGTTGCCGACGTGCCGCTCAACGGCGTGCCGGCCAAGCGCATCGCGGTGACGGTCAGCCGCGGCGCCGACGCCCTGACCCTGGTCGGCTACCGCACCGGATGGGCGCTGTGAGTCGCCAGGCCGGATTCTCGCTGGTCGAGCTGACGATCGTCATCGTCATCTCCGGGATCATCGCCGGCTCGGTGGCGCTGTTCTTCCGTCCGGCCGTCGATGGCTACTTCGATACCCGCCGGCGCGCCGTGCTGACCGACGAGGCCGATACCGCGCTGCGCCGTATCGGCCGCGAGGTGCGTCTGGCCGTGCCCAACTCGATCCGCACGCCCAGCGCCGCCTGTTTCGAGCTTGTGCCCAGCAAGGCGGGCGGCCTCTACCGGCGCGCCGCCGACGGCGTCAACGCCGGCTCGGACCCGCTCGACACCACCGCGCCCGATCTCTCCTTCGACGTCCTGTCGCCACTTGCCGCAGTGCCGCTGCCGGGCGATTTCGTGGTGGTTGGCAACCAGAACACCGATGACGTCTATACCGGCGCGACGCGCGGCAGCGTCGCCGCCTGGGCCGCACCGCCGGTTCCCGGTGGCGCGGCGCTCGGCCAGGGGCGCATCACGCTGGCGGCGGCGACGCAGTTTCCCGCCGCCTACGATGGCGGCCGCTTCTTCGTCGTCGACGGGACGGCTCCATCGGTCTATTACATTTGCCGCAATCCCGGGCTGGCCGACGGCAGCGGCACCGGCCAGCTGGTGCGCGTCGTGCGCAACCTCACGCCGGCCGCCGCCGCGGCCTGCCCGAACGATGTCGGCGCGGTCCTCGCCACGCGCGTCGCTGCCTGCAGCTTCACCTACAGCCCCGCCGCCGGCGCCACCCAGCAGAGCGGTCTCCTCTGGCTGCAGCTCGACCTGCAGGAGAGCGGGGAGCGCGCCACGCTGGCCTACGGCGTGCATGTGAGCAACGTGCCATGACGCCGCACTTTTTCCGGCAGCGCGGTTTCGGGGTCATCGCCGCGATCATGGTGCTGGTGATCCTTGCCGCGCTGGCCGCCGCCATCCTCGTGGTTTCCGCCGGCCAGCAGCGCGCCAGTGCCTTCGACGTGCTGGCCGCGCGCGCGTTGCAGGTGGCCAGCGCGGGCACCGAGTGGGGGTTGCACCGGGCGCTGCAGGGCAATGTCTGCGGGACGGACACCTGGGCGAGTCCCGACGATCCCGAATTCATCGTCACCGTCGCCTGTCTGGCGAGTACCTACAACGATGGCGAATCGGCGCCCGGCGTGGCGCAGCAGGTCCGTGTTTTCCAGATCGTCGCGACGGCCTGCAACGGCGGCGCCGCGGCCTGTCCGCTCGCCCCGGCCGCCTATCAGCCGGGCTACGTCGAGCGCAGCCGGCAGGCGGTTGCCTATTGCACCCTGAGCGCCGGTGTCTGTGCCGGGCCATGACGTCGGCACGGGTCGGGTGATATGTGAAAAAACTCATAGCTATTAAATGGTTATGCTTTAAAATCCAGAAAAGACTTAAAGAACGGGGGGTCGTCCTTGCGGTGGTTCGGGCAGAAAAATGACGGTTGGCTGGCGCTCGCCTTCCATCCCGAGCGGGTGGATGTGGCGCATGTGCAGCGTCGACCCGGTGCCCGGCCGCAGGTCACCCGCCTGGAGTCCTTCGCCCGGCAGGGCGAGGAGGCCGCCCTGCTGGCCACGCTGCGCAAGCAGCGCGAGCTTGGGCGCCATGTCTGCACGACAGTGCTCGAACCCGGGGCCTACCAGCTGGTGCAGGTGCCGGCGCCGGCCGTTCCGCCCGAGGAGATGGCCGCCGCCGTGCGCTGGGGCCTGAAGGACGCCCTCGACTTTCCGGTCGATAACGCCACCGTCGATGTCCTTCCGATTCCGCTCGACGAGGCCGCCGGTCGCACGCCGCAGGTGTTCGCCGTGGCGGCCGACAATACCCGGCTGGCGCCGCGCATCCAGTCCTGCGATGCGGCCGGACTGGCCCTGCAGGCCGTCGATGTGCCCGAGCTGGCGCAGCGCAATCTGGCCGCGCTGGTCGAACAGGAAAACCGCGGCCTCGCCTTCCTCACCTTCGATGCCGCCGGCGGCATGCTCACGGTCACCTGGCGCGGCGAGCTGTACCTGTCGCGCCGCATCGACATCAGTTCGACGCAGCTGCAGGTCGCCGACAGCGAACGGCGGACGGCGCTGTTCGAGCGGATCGGCCTCGAATTGCAGCGTTCGCTCGACAACTTCGAACGCGTGTTCAGCTTCATTTCGGTGTCGCGGCTGGCGATCGGCCCGGGTAGCCTGGCCGAGCCCCTGGCCGCCTTCCTGCGCGATTACGTGTATATCCCGGTCGATCTCTTCGACCTGGCGGCCGTGCTCGACTGTTCTGCCGTCCCCGAGCTGCGTGAGCCCGCGCTGCAGGCCGAGCGGCTCCTGGTGGTCGGGGCGGCGTTGCGCACGGCCGAGGCGGGCGGGCCGGAATCGCATTCCCTGCAGCAGATCAACCTGCTCAATCCCGCCCTGCGTCCGCAGCGCGAATGGCTGACGCTGCGCAACGTGGCCCTGGCCCTGGCCCTGATCCTGCTCGCCGAGGGCCTGGCCTTCACCGTGCAGCGCCAGCGCAATGCCGCGCTCGCACAGGAGCTGACGTCGCTGCAGGCGCGCAGCAGGCTGCTGCAGGAGGAAACGCAGACCCTCGGGCGCATGATCGGCGAGCGTCAGCCCGATCCGGCGCTGGCCGAGGAGATCGCGCGCACCGCCCAGGCACTCGCCCAGCGCGAGGAGGCCCTGCGCGCGCTGGAGGGACCGCTGGCGCCGAACGCTGCAGGCAGTATTGATCGCCACGGCCATGATGCCGGTGGCGGCACGGGCGGCTTTGCCCGCTTCATGCTCGGTTTCGCCCGGCAGACGGTCGACGGCGTCTGGCTCACCGGCTTCACGATCGGCGGCGAGCGCATGGAGATTCGCGGCCGCATGCTCGATGCCGCACTGCTGCCGGCCTATATCCGGCGCCTCAACAGCGAGCCGATCTTCAACGCGCGCCAGTTCGCCGCGCTCGATATGAAGGGGGTCGTTCCGGCCGCGCCGGGCACGGAGCCGGCGGGCGCCGCCAGCGGCGTGCCGGCCGCGCCGACCCGCCCCTACGTCGAGTTCGTGCTCAAGGGGGTCGATCCTTCCCCCGCTGGCGGGAGGCTGCCATGACTCCGCGCGAACGCTGGCAGGCCCTCTCCGGGCGCTTTGCGGCGCTGGCCCGGCGGGAGAAGCTGCTGGTCGCGGTGGCGGCCGTCGGCGGCAGCGCCCTGCTGGGTGCGGTGCTGCTGGTCGAGCCACAGACCGTCGTAGGCAAGTCGGCCCGGCGCGCCATCGAGCAGACGAAAAATGAAACGGCCGCCCTGGAGGTCCAGCTGATCGAACTGCGCGAGCGCCTGAAGGCCGATCCGGATGCCGCGCGCAAGGCCGAGCTGGCGACCTTGCAGGCCCGTCTGCAGACGGTGCTCGAAGGAATCGCCGCGCAGCGTTCGACGATGGTGCCGCCCGAGCACATGCACCTTCTGCTCGAAACCCTGCTGCAGAAACATCCGGCCCTGCGTCTGACCAGCCTGAAAAGCCTGCCCCCCGCCAGCCTGCTCGACAAGCCGGCTGCGGACAAGAACGGAGGGAGCAAGGCGGCCGGGCGCGAGATCGAGAAGTTCGAGATTTACCGCCATGGCATCGAAGTACGGGTCGAGGGAAGCTATGCCGATCTCTACGGCTATCTGCGCACGCTCGAGGCACACCCGCAGCGGCTGATCTGGGGCGAGGCGAAGCTGGAGGCGGAGCACTATCCGACGGTCGCCCTGACCGTGCGGCTGTATACCCTGGGAGCCGACAAGGCATGGATCGTACTGTGACGATGCGGACATCGCACATGTTACGTGGCGCGCTTGCGGGGGCGTTGCGCAAGGGACGCCGCGGGCTGCTCCGGCGTGCCGCCCTGTGCCTGCTCGTGCTGCCCGGCACGCTGCCGGCGCAGACGCTGCCGGCCGATCCGACGCGGCCGCCGCCGGGATTCGACCCCACGCTCGACGAAGGCGCGCTGCCGGAAAACCGCCTGCAGTCGATCGTCATCCCGCGCCAGGGCAAGCCCCGCGCGACGATCGACGGGCGTGTGGTGACGCTGGGTGAGACCTTGGCCGGCGCGGGCGGGCGTCTGGCGCGGGTGACGGAAACCCATGTGGTTGTCGAAGGGCCCGACGGACAGGAAAAACTGTTCCTGACGCCGGCCGTGGAGAAACGAGTGGCTGTGAACACGACGAACAGGAAGCGGACCCGGGAATGAGCATGAGAAACGGCGCAAGCACCCTACTGGCTGCGATTCTTCTGGCCGGCTGCGCGCAGACGCGCCTGCCGCCGACCGATACCTATGACCGCATCGGCCGCGAGCTCGCGACGGCGGCCGACAGCCAGCCGCGCAACAATGCGCTGCCCGAACCGGTGGGCCGCGCGATGCTGCCCGAGTTGGCGCTCGATGTCCCGGCGCCCGCTGCATCTGCCGAATCGCGCTTCGACCTCGCGGTGAACGATGCGCCGGTGTCGCAGGTGCTGATGGCCATCGCCAGCGGCACCCGCTACAACATGCTGGTGCCGCCGGAGGTCTCCGGCCGGGTGACGCTGAACCTGAAGAACGTGACCCTGCGCGAGACGCTCGATACGCTGCGCGATCTCTACGGCTACGATTACTCGGTCAAGGACAACCGCATTCTGATCAAGGCGAACACCCTGCAGAGCCGGATGTTCAAGATCAATTACCTGGCGGCCCGCCGCACCGGTTCGTCCGACGTGCGCGTCACCTCCAGTTCGATCGCTGCCGCCTTGCCGCAGCAGGGCACGCCGACGGCGGCCACCGCCCCGGGCGGGTTGCCGCAGCCGGCGACCCCGGGCGGCGGCACGGGAAGCCGGCAGAGCAACAGCAGCGAAGTGCGGATGACCACCGACCAGGATTTCTGGTCCGACCTGAAAACCGCGCTCGATGCCCTGCTGGCCGGTCGCGACGGCGCCCAGGCGGTGATCAATCCCGGCTCGGGGGTCGTCGTCGTGCGCGCGTTGCCGGGCGACATGCGCAACGTCGAGGAATACCTGCGGGCGACGCAGGCGGTGGTCGAGCGTCAGGTGATGCTGGAGGCGAAGATCATCGAGGTGGCGCTCAACGAGGAGTTCCAGAGCGGCGTCAACTGGTCGGTGTTCAACGGCAAGAACAACCGCTGGCAGACCGGCGTCCTCGCACCGGGCACCACGCTGCAGGGCGATGGCAAGCTGGCCACGCCCGACGTCACGTCGTATCCGGGGCGTTATGTGGACGCAACCTATGGCGGTCTGCAGACGACGGCGCTGGGCAAGGGCTTCTTCGGTCTCGCCTTCCAGAGCGCGACTTTCGCCGCGCTGCTCAATTTCCTCGAGACCCAGGGCAGCACGCAGGTGCTCTCCAGCCCGCGCATCGCCACGCTGAACAACCAGAAGGCGGTGCTCAAGGTGGGGACCGACGAATTCTTCGTCACCAACGTGACCAGCAATGTCACCTCGTCGGGCACTTCGACGGTGAGCGCGCCGACCATCTCGCTGGCTCCCTTCTTCTCCGGCATCGCGCTCGACGTGACGCCGCAGATCGACAGCGACGGCAACATCATCCTGCACGTCCATCCGTCGATCAGCCAGGTCACCGAGAAGCAGAAATCGGTCGATCTCGGCACGCTCGGCAACTACACGCTGCCGCTCGCCTCGAGCAAGGTCAATGAATCGGACGCGATCGTGCGCGTTGCCGACGGACAGATCGTCGCCATCGGCGGGCTGATGGCGCAGGAGCAGTCGATCGGCCGCGAGGGCTTGCCCGGGCTGAGCGGCATGTCCGGCATCGGCGCCCTGTTCGGGCAGCGCAACAAGGGCTTCCGCAAGGTCGAACTGGTCATCCTGCTCAAGCCGACGGTGATCCAGGGTGACGCGGCATGGCGTCCGGATCTGCTCGATACGCAGGAGCGCCTGCGCGATTTCGACCCGCGTCGCGATCCGCTGACGCGCTGACGGCCGCCGGCGGGCATGTATCTGCAGCACTACGGACTGAACGAGCTTCCGTTCGGCATCACGCCCGATACCAGCTTCGCCTTCTCGGCGCGTGCGCACCAGGAGGCGCTCAACACGCTGCTCGTCGCCCTGCAGTGTGGCGAGGGCTTCGTCAAGATCGCCGGTGAGGTCGGCACCGGGAAGACGCTGCTCTGCCGACGCCTGCTTCAGGCTGTCGGCCCGGAGGTGGTGACAGCCTACATTCCGAACCCCAACCTCGATGCCGATACGCTGCTGCTGGCCCTCTCCGAGGAGCTGCGCATCGGCGATGCCGGCGGGCTCGATGCCTTCCACCGCCTGCGCCGGATCAATCGCGCCCTGCTCGATTTCGCCCGTGCCGGCAAACGGGTGGTGCTCTGCATCGACGAGGCGCAGGCCATGCCCCTGGCCACGCTGGAGGCGCTGCGCCTGGTTTCCAACCTCGAGACCGAGAAGCGCAAGCTGCTGCAGATCGTGCTGTTCGGACAACCGGAACTCGATGGCAAGCTGTCCGATCCCTCGGTGCGCCAGCTGCGCCAGCGCATCGCTTTCCACCATCGGCTGACCGGGCTGGACGGCGAGGAAATCGCCCTCTATCTCCAGCACCGCTTGCGCGTTGCCGGCTACCGGGGCGATCCGCTCTTTTCCGCGCGCGCGGTGCGCGGCCTTCGCCGGGCCTCGCGCGGCACGCCGAGATTGATCAATATTCTGGCGCACAAGTCCTTGCTGACGGCCTTCGGCGAGGGGCGCCACACGATCGGCCTGCGCCAGGTGCGCCGGGCCGCCCGCGACACCGAAGGTGCCGCGTCACCGGGCTGGCTGTAGGCACGCGATGAGTCTGATCAACACCGTTCTGCAGGATCTCGAGAAGCGCCAGGCGAGCGAGGTGCGATCG
Organism: Rhodocyclaceae bacterium; assembly: GCA_026646875.1. Taxonomy (GTDB): domain Bacteria; phylum Pseudomonadota; class Gammaproteobacteria; order Burkholderiales; family Rhodocyclaceae; genus 66-26. The sequence continues at coordinate 7,708 of JAPKHL010000025.1, forward strand.
TCCCTGCACCGCGAGGTCCGCCCTTTGCCGAGGCCGCCGCGCCGCCGTGTCGGGGTGTGGCTGGGGCTGCTGCTCCTGCCGCCGGCGCTGCTGGCGATCCACGCCTACTGGCCCGGAACGGCTGTCCTGCTGCCAGCCTCCACGCCCGGGGTGGCCGCGCAGGCCGCGCCCGGTTCACTGTCCGCTGGCGGGCAGGCCGTGGGGACGGCGGTGCCGGAGGTCATGCCGGTGTCTCCGATACCGACGGCTTCCGCTCTGCCCGGAGAGACTGAAATCGCCCTGCGCCTGTCGCCGTTGCTCGATACCCTGCCCGAAGTCGCCCTCTCCATGTCCCCGGCGCCCACGTCTGCAGCCTTGCCCGTTGCGCCCCGGGGGGCTTCTTCCGTGCTTTCTCCGGCTGCTTCCCGGACCGTTGCTCCGGCCGCCTCCCAGACCGCCATTCCAGCCGTTCCCGCGCTGCCCGCCGTTGCCCCGGCGCGTCCGGCCGCAGCCTCCACGCAACCCCGTGCCCTTGCTGACCTTGCCGCAGAGGCACGTGCCGTAACGGAGGGCGAGGGCGTGGCACGGCCGCCGGCGGACGGCAGTACATCGCCTTCGGTTCGCGTGGACAAGCGCCCTGCCGAAGGGGGGGCCGTTGCTCGCGAACCGTTCGAAGAGGAGCACCAGCGCGCGTTGTCACGCTGGCGCGCCGGTGCGGCTACCGAGGCGGGCGGCTTGCTCGCCGAGCTGTTGCGGCGCCAGCCCGGACTGGTGCAGGCCAGGCAGTCGCTGGCGCGACTGCTGATCGAGCAGCAGCGCCCCGAGGACGCCATGCGGGTGCTGGCCGACGGTTTGCGCGAGCACCCGCGTCAGGCGCCGTGGGCGCTCGCGCTGGCCCGCCTGCAGGCGGAGCGGGGCGAGGTGGCGGCCGCGCTGCACACGCTCGAAGCGTTGCGCGATCACGCCGAGACTCCGGAATATCTGGGTTTCCACGCGCATCTGCTGCACCGGCAGGGGCGTTTCCGCGAGGCGGCGGAGCGCTTCCAGCGGGCGGCGCGCGGCGCGCCGCACGAGGGCCGCTGGTGGGTCGGCCTGGGCTTCGCGCTCGAGGCCGATGCGCGACCGGAGGCGGCGCTCGATGCCTTCCGCCGTGCGCGCGCGACGGGCAATCTGGATGCCGGACTTGCGGCGGTCGTCGACCAGAAGCTGAAGTAGGCGGACAGGCGGCGCTCACGCGCTCCCGGCCCCGTCGCCTTCCCCGCGCTCGCCCGGCGGCAACGCCCGCGCCGCGACCAGCAGGGTGACGCTGGCCGCGCCGTGCAGCTTGAGCGTGCGTGCGCATTCGTCGAGCGAGGCACCGGTGGTCATCACGTCATCGACGAGCAGGAGATGTTTGCCGCTCAGATCCGCCGTGCAGTGGAACGCACCATGCACATTGGCGACCCGCGCACGCCAGGGCAGGGCTGCCTGCGCCGGGGTATCGCGCGTGCGCCGGCACAGCCGGGGTGCGAGCGGGATCCCGCGCAGCGCGTGCAGCGGCCGTGCAAGTTCGAGCGCCTGGTTGAAACCCCGCTCGCGCAACCGGGAAGGATGCAGCGGCATGGGAACGATCAGGTCGGCGGGCAGGTTCCGGGCAAGGTCGGCCAATTGTCTGCCGAGCCAGTCGCCGAGGGCCAGCCGGTGTCCGTACTTGAAGGATTGAACCAGCCGGTCGAGCGGGAAGTCGTAGGCATACGCGGCCAGGGTGCGATCGAAGTGCGGCGCCTTGCGCAGGCAGCGACCGCACCGTTCCCCCAGCGGCGTGGGCAAGGCGCACTGCGGGCAGCGGGAGGGCGGTAGCCGGGGCAGGTCGGCCCGGCAGGCCGGGCACAGCGTGTCGTCGCAATCGTGCTGGCCGCAGAGCTGGCAATCGTCGGCCAGCAGGCGCGCCAGGGCGCCCCCGACCCGACGGGCGAGGGCGGACGCACCCGGCGGGCCTTTCAGGCGGGTTAAAATTGACATCCGTACCCCGTCACTCGATAATTCATAATTACAGCAACCAGATCACGGCAGGCCATCCCCATGAACGCAATTCCCCAGACCGCTCCCTCCTCCTCTTCGTCCCCGGCGACAGGCTCCGGGCCGGCAGACCGGCACTGGACGGTGGCCGAGGTCGAGGCGCTTTACGCGATGCCGCTGATGGATCTCCTCTTCCAGGCACAACAGGTGCATCGTGCGCATTTCGATGCCAACGAGATTCAACGCTCGACGCTGATTTCGGTCAAGACGGGCGGATGTTCCGAGGACTGCGGCTATTGTTCGCAGTCGGCACGGAACAAGACCGAACTCGAACGCGAGAAGCTGATGGCGGTCGATGATGTCGTCGCGGCGGCGCGCATAGCCAAGGAAAAGGGCGCCTCGCGCTTCTGCATGGGGGCGGCGTGGCGGGGGCCGAAGGACAAGGATCTCGAGCCGGTGCTGGAGATGATCCGTGAGGTCAAGGCGCTCGGGATGCAGACGTGCGTGACGCTTGGCATGCTCCGCGAAGGGCAGGCGGAGAAGCTGGCCGAGGCCGGTCTGGATTACTACAACCACAACCTCGATACCGATGCCGAATTCTACGGCCAGGTGATCACGACCCATACCCAGCAGGATCGGCTCGACACCATCGGCGAAGTCCGCAAGGTCGGCATCAACGTCTGTTCGGGCGGCATCATCGGCATGGGCGAGTCGCGCCGCAACCGGGCTGCGCTGATCGTCCAGCTGGCGAACATGACGCCGCCGCCGGAGTCGGTTCCGATCAACAATCTGGTGGCGATTCCCGGGACGCCGATGGCGGCGGCCAAGGGCGTGGACAACTTCGAGTTCGTGCGCACCATCGCGGCGGCGCGCATCACCATGCCGTCCTCCTTCGTCCGCCTTTCCGCCGGACGCGAGGCGATGAGCGAGGAGATGCAGGCGCTCTGCTTCCTGGCCGGGGCCAATTCGATGTTCTACGGCGACAAGCTGCTTACCACAGGCAACCCCGATGTGGATCGGGACGAAGCCCTGTTCGCCAAGCTCGGCCTGCGGCCGATCTGAGCCTGCGACGAGCGCAGGATGCGTGAAGCACCCCGTTTCGTCGATCCGCGCCAGGTGCGCCGGAACTTCGCGCGCGCGGCGGCAAGCTATGATGCGGCTGCCGTCCTGCAGCGCGAGATTGCCAGCCGCATGTTGGAGCGACTGGACTATGTGCGCATCGCGCCGCAACGGATTCTCGATCTCGGGTGCGGCACGGGCGGCAGCCTGACCGCGCTGCAGGAGCGTTACCCGCAGGCCATGCTGGTCGGCGCCGATCTTTCCGAGCCGATGCTGCGCGCCGGTCGCGGGCAGCGCTCCCGCCTGCATCGCCTGCTGCCGTTCATCCGCGGCCACCGCAGCGCCCTGCTGGCCGCCGATGCAGCCGATCTGCCGCTGCGTGCCGGACAGTTCGGACTGCTGTGGTCGAACCTGATGCTGCCCTGGGTCGACGACCCGCTGCGGGTGTTCCGCGAGGCGCATCGCGTTCTCGAGGTCGGCGGGTTGTTCATGTTCTCCGCCTTCGGTCCGGACACCCTGCGCGAGTTGCGGGCCTGCTTCACCGATGCGCATGCGCACACGCAGCGCTTCACCGACATGCACGATTTCGGGGACATGCTCGTCGAGTGCGGTTTCGCCGATCCGGTGATGGACATGGAAACCCTGACCCTGACCTATGCGAGTGTGGACGATCTGCTGCGCGATCTGCGGCAAAGCGGATCGGCTTGCGCCATGCTGACCCGGCCGCACGGACTGGGCGGCCGGAACGGCTGGCAGCGGATGCGCGCGGCCTACGCGGCGCTGCAGCGCGAGGGACGCCTGCCGGCCACCTTCGAGGTGGTCTATGGCCATGCCTGGAAGGCCGCACCGCGCCAGACCGAGGACGGCCGCGCCATCGTCCGCTTCGAGCGGCGACCGCTTCGCTAGGACGGATCAGAAGGGCACGGCCTGGCGCGTCAGCTGGTGCTGCGCGAAGGCGCGGTCGAAGGTCATGATGTGGTGGGCGACGACGCGACGCACCATGAATTCGACGAGTTCGCCGAGCTGGACGCTGGCGCTCTGCCAGCGTTCGACCAGGCGTCCGGCTTCCGCGTGCAGCTGGCGGTGCGCGGCGATGTGATCGTCGCGACCGGGGTAGCCGGAAGTCAGCATTCTCTGCTCTTCGTGGTCGCAGTGTGCGATGAATTCCTCGATCAGCGTCTGGGCCCGCCGCAGGATTTCGGCGTGGCCCAGCTCCTGCTCGACGGCCTGGATGACCTGGTTGAGGCGGATGAATAGCCCTTCGTGTTCCTTGTCCATGGCGGGAATGCCGAGTACGAAGCCACTGTTCCAGCGCAGACGAAGGATCGAGGGGTCGAGGATGCCGTCCGGTCCCTGTCCGTCGGGCCGGTGCAGCGCGATCTCGACGCGGTTGCGGCCATTGTCCTTGGCCCGGTACAGGGCGTTGTCGGCACACTGGACCAGGGTGGCGAGCGTGTCGCCGCTGCCCAGGCCGCAGACGCCGAAACTCACGGTGATCCGGCCGACCTCGGGAAAAACCTCGGCGGCGATGCGCTGGCGCAGTTTCTCGGCCAGCACGACCGCTTCGCTTGCTTCCGTCTGCGGCGCCAGGATCAGGAATTCCTCGCCCCCCCAGCGGGCAATGCCGTCGGATTCGCGCAACTGCTGCCGGACCAGCGTGGCTACGCTGGCGAGCACCCGGTCGCCGGTCTGGTGGCCGTAGAGATCGTTGACCTGCTTGAAGTGGTCGATATCGAACATCAGCAGCGACAGGGGATGCCGGTGCCGGTGCGCCTGCCCGATTTCGCTGGCGGCGAAATCCTCGAAACGGTGCCGGTTCCACAGGCCCGTCAGCCGGTCGTGCGAGGCCAGTTGCTCCAGTGCGGCATTGGTCCGCCGCAGCTCGTCCTCGGTGGCCTGTCGCAGTGCGGCCTCCTGCGCCAGGCGGCGGGAAAGCCGCGCATAGCGCATGGCGATCGCGCCGAACAGCAGGAGCAACAGCACGGCCCCCGCGGCGATACGCTGGGCCAGGCGGTTGTCCGTTCCCTGTGCGCCGGCGAACAGGAAGCCTTGCAGGTCGACCGGGCCATGGGCCATGCCGAGGGCGCTGTAACTCTCCGCAATGAACTCCCAGCGCCCGGGGTGCATGTGCCCGATCTGGACCAGCTCGGGCATGATCAGCTTGCGCAGCGTGCCAGCCTCGAAGCGCAGGTGCTCGCTCGATTTTTCCGGAGCGTATTTCTCGCGGATCACGGCGATCGCCTCTTCGGGGTGGGCCAGGGCGTATTCCCAGCCGCGCAGGCTGGCACGGGTGAAGGCCGCGACGGTGTCCGGCGATTGCCGGACCAGATCGTCGCGGGTCATCAGGATGTCCCCGTAGAAGTTGACGCCGTATTCACGCGGACTGAGGGTGCGGAAGGCGAAGCCCTTTTCGCGCAGCAGCCAGGGCTCGTTCGAGGTGTAGGCCGGGTAGGCGTCCACCCGGTTCTCGATCAGATCCTCGACCCGCCGACTGGGTGGCATGACCCGCAGGCGATCAGGTGAGATGCGTTCCTGATGCAGCATCGTCATCAGCTCGGCGCTGTCGGCGAAGGGGAAGGACATGACCCGCTTGCCCGGGAGATCCTGCGGGGAGTAGATGTCGGAATCGGCGCGGACCAGCCAGACCAGCGGGGAGCTTTGCATGATCGCGGCAAGTGCCACCACCGGCTTCCCGGCCAATCTGTCGATCACCAGGGCGCTGCTGGCAATGCCGAAGTCGGCTCGTCCGGCGAGTACTTCGGCCACGCTGTTCGACATCTCCGGGGTGCGCTCGACGATGCGCACCTGGAGTCCGGCATCCTGGTAGAAGCCCTTTTCCTGCGCCATGTAATAGCCGGCAAACTGGAACTGGTGCGTCCAGCGCAACTGCAGTGTCACCGCCCGCTCCGCAAGGGCTGCGGAAGGAAGCAGGACAAGAGCGGCGAGAAACACAACAGGACGCAACACGGCCGGGACTCCGGTGTAAAACGTCAAGTATACATCGCGTCGTGATGCTCGCTATTTGCCCATCATTCGCTGGTGGGGCGGGCCATGATAGCGGGCGATGCGGTCGCGGGCCCGCCAGCCGAGCAGTACCGCCAGCAGGATCGCGTAGGTCAGCGGGTAAACGATTGCGGTGATCTTGACCAGCCAGAAGTAATGCACGCACGCCAGAATGCCAATCAGGTAGATGCTCCGGTGCAGTGTCTGCCAGCGACGCCCCCCCAGGCGGCGTTGAGCGTACTGACTGGAGGTTGCGGCCAGGGGCACGAGCAGGGCGAAGGCGACGAATCCCACCGTAATGAAGGGGCGCTTGAGAATGTCGCGGGCCATCGCCTCCAATAGGAAGAAATGCTCGAACCAGACCCACGCCGCAAAGTGCAGCACGGCGTAGAAGAAGCAGAAAAGACCAAGCATGCGGCGCAGGCGGATCAGCCAGTGCACTCCGCTCATCTGGCGCAGCGGAGTGATGGTCAGGGTCAGCAGGAGGAAATTGAAGGTCCAGGTGCCGGTCTGTTGTGTCAGGTATTCGAGCGGGTTGGCGCCGAGCCCATCGGTCAGCGCCCCCCGCAGCAGGTGGAGGAAGGGGAGCAGCGAGAGGACGAAAACCAGCGCGCGGATCGCGGTCAGGGCGGTTTGCGGGCGGGTCGTGGGCTGTCCGCCGGGCCGGGACGGTGCGTTCGGCGGCATCAGAAATTCCGGCGCAGGTCCATGCCTGCGTATAGCTGCGCCACCTGTTCCGCATAGCCGTTGAAGGGCAGCGTGGGCCGCTTGCGGAACTCGCCGATGCGACGCTCCTGCGCCTGGCTCCAGCGCGGATGATCGACCGCCGGGTTGACGTTGGAGTAGAAACCGTACTCCTCCGGCGCTGCCTTGACCCAGGCGGTTTTCGGCTGCCGTTCGACGAAGCGGACACGGACGATCGATTTCGCGCTCTTGAAGCCGTATTTCCAGGGAACCACCAGCCGCACCGGCGCACCGTTCTGATTCGGCAGGACTTCGCCATAAAGACCGACGGCAAGCAGGGTCAGCGGGTGCATGGCCTCGTCGAGGCGCAGTCCTTCGACGTAGGGCCAGTCCAGCAGCGGGGTGCGTACATGCGGCATCTGTTCCGGATCGGCGAGAGAATGGAATTCGACATACTTGGCATTGCCGGTGATGTCGGCACGCCGGATCAGTTCGGCCAGGGGAAAGCCGATCCAGGGAATCACCATGCTCCAGCCCTCGACGCAGCGCAGCCGGTAGATGCGTTCCTCAAGCGGCGCCCAGGCGAGCAGATCCTCGATGGAGATGGTCTGGGGGCGTCGCACCTCGCCCTCGATGCGCAGGCTCCAGGGACGCGTCCGCAGGCGGTGCGCATGTTTAGCCGGGCTGTCCTTGTCCGGGCCGAATTCGTAGAAATTGTTGTAGCGGGTGACATCCCGGTAGGGAGTTGTGGCTTCGCTGGTGGACAGCGGACTGCGTCGGCTCACGGCAAGCCGTTCGCGCGGTGTCGGTGTGGCGAATGCGACGGTGCCGGCACTACCGAGGCCGCCGGCGAGGATGAGCGCGCCGGTGCTCCTGATGAAGGCCCGCCGTGCCGCGAAGACGGCAGGGGGCGTGATTTCCGAAGGGGTGATGCGCGGGAAGGCGAGAGGGGGCGGCATGGCGGCACTCCGCGTTGTCCGGTGCTGGTCCAAAATAGACCAGGCACCGCCCGCGGGGTTCCGGCCCGGGTGGCGGAGCGCCCGGGGTCGTGCGTCAACCGGTGATGTAGCGTTCGAGCTGGCGGATGATGAACTCCTGTTCGCTGATGGTTTCCCTGACCAGGTCTCCGATGGAAATGATGCCGACCACGCGCTGGCTCTCGTCGAGGACGGGAAGGTGGCGGAAGCGTCTCTCCGTCATGATCGCCATGCACTCGTCGACCGTGCGGTCGGGGGTGACGTAGAAGACCTTGTCGGTCATGATTTCGGAGACCGGCGTATCCTTCGACGCCTTGCCATGGAGGATGATCTTGCGGGCGTAGTCGCGCTCGGAAAAAATGCCGACCAGGCGCTCACCCTCAAGCACGAGCACGGCGCCGACATCATGGTCGGACATCAACTTCAGCGCATGGAACACGGTGTCCTTCGGCGAAACCACGGCAAGCGGGCGGGTCGATCCGGCCAGAAGCTGTTTGAGCGTTTTCATGACGTGTCCTTTATCCAGGCGGTGAGGACAATACTAGAGCGTCATACCCGCCTTGCCAAGAGGGGTTGCCGGGGGGGTTCCGTCCTACCGTCGCGGCGCACAAAAGAAAAGGGCGGCCGTGCGGCCGCCCTTTCACGAAGCGCGCTTCGGTCAGCGCAGACCGGCGGCGTATTCGGCGACGGCCTTCATCTGGCGGTCGGAAAGCTTCGCAGCAATCGTGCGCATCATTTTTTCCGGATCGTTGGCGCGCTCGCCGCTGCGGAATTTCTTCAGCTGATCCTCGGTGTATTCGGCGAACTGGCCGGCCAGGGCGGGGTATTGCGCCGGCAGTCCCGCACCGGTGGCGCCGTGGCAGCCCGAACAGGCCGGGACACCCTTGTCGAAATCGCCCATGCGCCAGAGCTTGCGGCCCTCGGCGATCAGCTGCTCGTCGGAGGCGGCGGCCGGCTTCAGCTTCTGTTGCGAGAAATAGGCGGCGAGGCTCTGCATGTCCTCATCGGAGAGGGTGGCAACCATGCCGGCCATGATGGCGTTGTCGCGCACGGCAGGTTTGTCGCCGGCCGGCTTGAAATTGGTCAGCTGCTTGTAGATGTACTGCGGGATCTGGCCGGCGAGATGCGGGTTGGCGGCCGCGGCGCTGTTGCCGTCGGCGCCATGACATCCGACGCAGATCGATTCGGCGATTTCCTTGGCCTTGGCCAGGTCGATCTTCGGTTTCGCCCCTTCTGCAGCGGTGGCGGAGAAACTGGCGGCCAGAAGAACCGCGAGCGCCGTGGTACGCATCATGTCCAAACTCCCTATAAGACGAATCTGTGGCCAGAGAACGGAATCAACAAACCTGATATTCTAATACACTTTGATCAGGCCGGCGTGCCGCCGGTTTCCAGCGATTCCCCCTCATGCCTCTATTTCAAAAGGCGGTTTTCCACACAACCGTCGCTCACCTGCGTGACCTGCCGGCCGACGCGCAACGCGAGATCGCTTTCGCCGGGCGCTCTAATGCCGGTAAGTCCTCCGCGATCAACACGCTGGCGAACCACACCCGCCTAGCCTTCGTTTCCAAGACGCCGGGACGCACGCAGCATCTCAATTATTTCGCGCTTGAGCCAGGGAAGTACCTGGTCGACCTGCCCGGCTACGGTTTCGCCAAGGCCCCCGAGGAAATCCGTGCCCAGTGGGAAGGCTTGCTCGCGCCTTACCTGCGATACCGCGAACCGCTGGCCGGTCTTGTAGTGATCATGGACAGCCGGCATCCACTGACCGATCTCGACGTGCAGATGATCGAGTGGTTCGCTCCGACCGGAAAGCCGATCCACGTCCTGCTCTCGAAGGCCGACAAGCTGACCCGGCAGGAACAGGCCCTGGTGCTGCGCGACGTGACGGCGGCGCTGGCCCGGATCGGCGGACAGTGCACCGCGCAGCTCTTTTCCAGTCTCAAGAAGAGCGGCATCGAGGAGGCCGAGGCCGTGCTCGGCGGCTGGCTGGGCATGACTCCGCGGGAAACGCCGAAGCCGCCGCCCGCGCCGCGCACCGAAAAGCAGGCGCGGCCGAAGAATCGGGCAGCGCACGGCTGGAGCGCCCGTACCGGCGGCACAAACAAAAAGCCCCCGGCAAAGGGGTAGCCGGGGGCGAAACGCCTTAACTGGATTAAGGCACCCGCTCAGGGAGGTGAAGCGGGAGACGGCGTGTACCATCTGCCACTAAGAATAGCCGTTTGCCGGAAAGGTTCCCGCAAGAACGAAGCTTTTTCGATCATTTTTGCTTATTTCGGAATGGGTTTTTTTATGGAATCGACTGGACGCTTTCCCGCCACCCGCATGCGCCGCATGCGCCGGGACGATTTTTCGCGCCGCCTGATGCGCGAGTCGGTGCTCACGACCGACGACTTCATCTTTCCGGTGTTCGTTCTGGACGGCAGCGGGCGTACCGAGCCGGTGGCCTCCATGCCCGGGGTCGAACGGCAGAGCCTCGATCGCCTGCTGAAAACGGCCGAGCGCGCGCAGCGGCTCGGCGTGCCGGCGCTGGCGCTGTTCCCGGTGATCGAGGGGGCGCTCAAGACACCGGGGGCCGAGGAGGCCTACAACCCCGACGGGCTTGTGCCGCGCGTGGTCACCACCCTGAAGAAGGAGTTTCCCGAACTGGGCGTGATCACCGACGTTGCCCTCGACCCCTATACCAGCCATGGTCAGGACGGCCTGATTGCCGCCGATGATCCTCGTGGCTACGTGCTCAACGACGAAACGCTGGAAGTGCTGGCCAGGCAGGCGCTGATGCATGCCCAGGCCGGTGCCGACGTGGTGGCGCCCTCCGACATGATGGACGGCCGCGTTGCCCGGATCCGGGCCGAGCTCGATGGCGCAAAGGCGATCCATACCCGCATCCTCGCCTATTCGGCCAAGTATGCGTCGAGCTTCTACGGCCCCTTCCGCGATGCCGTCGGTTCGGCCGGCAATCTTGGCAAGGGCAACAAGTACACCTACCAGATGGATCCGGCGAACACCGACGAGGCCTTGCGCGAGGTGGCGCTCGATATCGCCGAGGGCGCCGACATGGTGATGGTCAAGCCCGGCATGCCCTATCTCGACATCGTCCGGCGCGTGAAGGAGGAGTTCGGCGTGCCCACCTACGCCTATCAGGTGAGCGGCGAGTACGCGATGCTGAAGGCTGCCGCCCAGAACGGCTGGCTGAACGAACAGGCGGTCGTGCTTGAAAGCCTGCTGGCCTTCAAGCGTGCCGGCGCTGACGGCATCCTCACCTATTTCGCGCTGGACGCCGCCGCCTGGCTGCGCGGCTGAGAGTCCGCCCCCTCAGCCGCTGCGCACGGGCCGCCACAACAGAGCGGCCAGTCGCAGTCCCCAGCCGTCGATGCGCGTTTCCACGTGTCGGTGGAAGAGGTCGCCGGTGAGCACCGAGGCGACCCAGGCGAGCAGCACGCCCAGGGCCTGGATTCCCGCATCGTCGGGGGCGAAACGCACGAAGGCGGCATTCACCACCAGGCAGACCGGAAAGTGCACCAGAAAGACCGCGTATGAAATGCGCCCGAGCCAGGCCAGCGGTCGGTGCCGTGGCCATTGGCCGAGCAGCGCGCTGCGTCGGGCGATGAGCAGCGCCAGGGCAATCACCAGCGCCAGGGCGAGTCGCGAACGGAAGTCGGTCAGCAGCGCCGCGCCGGCAACCGTGCCGATCAGCAGTGCCCAGCGCGACGCGCGATCGCTGGCGCCGGCCCAGTAGGCCAAGGCGCCGAGCCCGTAGGCGCCGAAGAAATAGAGTCCCCAGTCATCCCATGCGGCATCGCGGTTGAAGTGGAACAGCGACAGCAGGCTCAGGCCGGCTACCAGCAGGATGCCGGGGGTTGGGCCCCGGCCGAGGCCGCGGCCCAACTGGAGCAGCAGCACGAACAGGATGAACAGCTGGAAATCGATGGCGACATACCACACGCCGGCGGACAGGGCTTCGTAGTCGAGCAGGTCGTGCAGCAGCAGGGCATGTGCCAGCAGTTGCCCGAGCTGCGGCGGGGCCGACAGCGAGTCGTGCGTCATCCAGCGACCGGCCAGCGCGGTGCCGGCGATCGCCAGGAGCAGCGCTGCCAGGTAAGGCAGGGCAAGCTTGCGGTAGCGTCGGGCAATGGCGGCAAGCGGGTCCGTCGTCGCCAGCGTGCCGGTTGGCGCCAATGTACGTGCCGCAAGGAAGCCGCCTACAACCAGGAAGACCTGTACGGCGATCCGTGCGTGTTCCGCGAGCCAGCCGAACAGCGCCGGGGCCAGGGTTTCGGCCCGGTCGGACATCGGGCCGTAGAAGGCCAGGTGATGCAGGACGATGAGCTGGGAGGCGATGGCCTTGAGGGCGTCAATGAAGGGCAGGCGCATGGTTCGACGGGTCAGGAGAGTTGCGGCAGGCGGGCGGGCAGTTCAAGTACCGAGACGAGACGGACATCCACACACGGCGGGCGGCGCGTGCCGGGATTGACCCAGACGGTTTTCATGCCGAGCCGTTTCGCGGTCCGCAGGTTGTCCAGGGTGTCCTCGACCAGGATGCACTGGCGCGGCACGAGGCCTTCGGCGCGCAGCACGCGGCGGAAGGCGGCCGGCGCCGGCTTGGGGGTGAAGCGCAGGCGTTCGACCGTGTACACCGCATCGAAGCAGCTGGCGATGCCGGCAAGTTCTAGAACGGACTCGGTGTACTGCTGCGGGGCATTGGAGAAAACGATCTTCCTGCCGGGCAGGCGGCGCAGCATGGCTCGCAGCCCGCGCTCGACGACCAGCATGCGGGCGAGGTCCTGAAACTGGTGGGTGTGATGGAGGAAATGGCGCGGATCGGTGCCGTGATGGCGCATCAATCCGCGCAGGGTGGCGCCGTAGCGCTGCCAGTAGTGCTGACGCAGGGCGCCGGCCGCCGCCTCGTCGAGTCCGAGGTGGTCGCGGATGTACGCCATCATCGCGCGGTGGATCTGCGGGAAGATGTGCGGTCGGGCGTCGTGCAGGGTGTTGTCGAGATCGAACAGCCAGACCGGTGTCCGGCGGTTCGTGTGCTGCGTCATCAGTGACTCTTGATCATCGTGCCGACCCCGTGGTCGGTCAGGATCTCCAGCAACAGGGCATGTTCCACGCGGCCGTCGATGATGTGCACGCTTTTCACGCCGTTGCGCGCCGCATCGAGCGCCGAGCCGATCTTGGGCAGCATTCCGCCGGAAAGGGTGCCGTCTTCGACCATCTCGTCGATCTGTTTCGGCGTGATGCCGGTGATCAGGTTGCCGGCCTTGTCGAGCACGCCCGGCGTGTTGGTCAGCAGCACCAGCTTCTCGGCCTTGAGCACCTCGGCGATCTTGCCGGCGACCACGTCGGCGTTGATGTTGTAGGTTTCACCTTCCTTGCCCACGCCGATCGGCGCGATCACCGGGATGAAGCCGCCGGATTCGAGGTGGCCGATCAGCGAAGGATCGATCTGCACGATGTCGCCGACCTGGCCGACGTCGATCAGATCGCCCGGGTTGTCTTTGTTCGGCAGCAGCAGCTTCTGCGCCCGGATGAAGTTGCCATCCTTGCCGGTCAGGCCGACGGCCTTGCCGCCGGCATGGTTGATCAGGTTGACCACATCCTTGTTGACCTGGCCGCCGAGCACCATTTCCACGACTTCCATTGTCTCGGCGTCGGTCACCCGCATGCCCTGGATGAATTCGCCCTTCTTGCCGACCCGGGCGAGCAGGTTCTCGATCTGCGGGCCGCCGCCGTGCACCACCACGACGTTCATGCCGACCAGCTTGAGCAGCACCACGTCACGCGCGAAACATTGCTTGAGATGCTCGTCGGTCATCGCGTTACCGCCGTATTTCACCACGATGGTCTTGCCGTGGAAGCGTTTGATGTAGGGCAGCGCTTCGGCGAGAATGGCGGCCTCGTCGGCCGGGGTGATCGAGCGTTCGGTCATGGCGGTATCCAGGGGAATGACCGGCGGATTTTACTCGGCGGGCCGGCAAATAAAAAGGCCGGCGGGCACGCGAAGGCGCATCCGCCGGCCTCGCCGGCCGGGGGGCGGGGCCGGCTATTCGATGGTCAGCCGCTTGCTGGCGCTGGCGGCCTTCTTCGGCAGGGTGAGCTCGAGCACGCCGTCGCTGAATTTCGCGTTGGCCTGGGTCTCGTCGATGTCCTGGGCCAGCTGGAAGGAGCGGGCGACCTGGCCGAAATAACGCTCGGAGCGCAGGATGCGGTCGCCTTCCCGGACCTCCTTTTCCTGCTTCACTTCGGCGGTGATCGAAACCTGGTTACCCTCCACGTGGACATGAATATCCTCCTTCTTCACACCGGGCAATTCGGCGTGGACGACAAAAGCCTTCGGTTGCTCGGTGACGTCCATGCGGATCGAAGGCGTCGTCGCGGGCTGGTTCATGTCGACGGGGCGGACGAAGAAGCCGCGGAACAGATCGTCGAACGGGTCGAGTCGGGTGATGTTGCTCATGGGTTCCTCCGGGTCGATGAAGAAGGGATGACTGCTTCCGACCTGAATATAGGAACCTGTCCGGCATTTTCAAGGGGGTGAGCCGGCGCGTTTTTGCAGCGCATCGTTGCAGTGGCTGCGCGCGTAGGCCATGGCGAATTTCTGGCTGCGGATCTGCGGCTCGGCGAAGACGTGACGAGTCACCTCGGTCATCAGCCGGGCGCGCAGATCCTCGCCGGGGTAGCTGCGTGGCGGGCGTTCCAGATCGCGGTCCTTGAGCGCCTGCAGTGCGGCATCGACCACGTCGTTGCACAGGCGGATGTCGGCGCTCAGCGGATCCCGGTCGTCGAGCGCGGGCATGTGTCCGTGCGCGCAGGCGTTGCCGACGGCGAGCAGCAGGAGCAGGGCAAGGCTGCCGGAACGGGCAGCGCGGGAAGCGGAAAACATGTTTGACATGGCGGAATTTGCATTAGTCTTGCCGGATGAATGGGGCGAATTCTACCGGGGATGCCGTGCGCGATCCTGCCTTTGAAACCGAACTCCAGCACCTGCGGCCGACGCTGTTGCGTTTTGCCCTCCTGCACCTGCGCGACGAGCAGTCCGCCGAGGATGTCGTGCAGGACACCTTCCTCGCGGCGCTTCAGGGGCGCGGGAAATTCGCCGGTCGCGCGCAGCTGAAGACCTGGCTGGTCGCCATCCTCCGGAACAAGATTGTCGACCGCATCCGCCAGCGCGGCCGCGAAGCCCCGCTGCCCGGTCTCGACGAGGATGAGGGCGATGCCGACGCCTTCGACGCCCTCTTCGCCGCCGACGGCCACTGGCAGGAAAAACCCGCTGCCTGGGGCAACCCCGAGGCCAGTCTGCAGCAGAGCCGGTTCTACGATGTACTTGAGCTGTGCATGAAGGCGCTGCCGGAGAATCTGTGCCGCGTCTTCACCATGCGCGAAATTCTTGAGATGGAAACCGAAGAAATCTGTAAGGAGTTGCAGATCAGTACGTCTAATTGCTGGGTGGTGCTGTACAGGGCGCGAATGCGCCTTCGGGAGTGCCTGCAGTTGAGATGGTTCGGAGAAGGAGTGCCCGCCGAATGAAGACCTGCAAGGAAGTTCACCGTCTGGTGATCGAGGGGCAGGACCGGCAGCTTTCCCGCATGGAACGCATCTCGGTGCGGATACACCTGATGATGTGCGGCGCCTGTCGTCGGTTCGAAGCGCAGATGGGTTTTCTGCGTCAGGCCCTGCGACGCTTTCCCGGCGATTGAACGCAACGATCCCCGCGAAAGGCCCATGGAACCCTCAACCGCAACAGAGAAAAGGAGTACGACCATGAGCCAGAATCTCTCCCGCCAGGCTTCCGCCGCTGCCCTCGCCCTTGCCTTGGGCGCTGCTCTTGTCGCCGCCCCGGCCGCTGCGGCCGATGCCGCCAAGGAAAAGTGCTACGGCGTCGCCATGAAGGGCAAGAACGATTGCAAGGCCGGTGCCGGCACGTCCTGTGCCGGCACTTCGGTGCGCGATCACCAGGGCAATGCGTGGTCCTATGTGCCGGCTGGCACCTGCGAGAAAACCGCCTCGCCGACTTCGCCGACCGGCATGGGACAACTCAAGGAGTTCAAGGAGAAGAAGGCGTAAGCCCGCGCAACCGTTCACGGAGAACGCCGCGATGGCTTCCTCGCACCGCGCACCGCCGCGCGGCCCGTTCGCCGCCGTTCCGGCTTCGGCCCTGCCTGCCTCGGCGGGTCTCGGGCTGAAGCCGGAGCATTTCCTCGATATCCTCGCTACCCGGCCCGCGCTCGGCTTCTTCGAAATCCACGCCGAGAACTACATGGTGCCGGGCGGGCCGTTCCACCATTACCTCGGCCGCATCCGCGCCGACCACGCGCTGTCGGTGCATGGCGTCGGCCTCTCGATCGGGGGCGCCGGTCCGCTCGACGAAGCGCACCTCGACCGCCTCGCCGTGCTGCTCGATCGCTATGCACCGGAATCCTTTTCCGAGCATCTGGCCTGGTCCTCGCACGGCGAGCGCTATTTCAACGATCTGCTGCCGGCGCCCTACAACGCGGCGACGCTGGCCGCCGTGTGCGCGCACATCGATCGCGTGCAGGAACGTCTCGGCCGCCGCATGCTGCTGGAGAATCCCTCGACCTACGTCGAGTTCGTCGCTTCCGACATCGACGAGCCGGTTTTCCTCAGCGAGATTGTCCGCCGTACCGGCTGCGGCCTGCTGCTCGACGTGAACAACCTCTACGTCTCCTGCACCAACCACGGCCGCGACCCCTACGCCGAACTCGAACGCTTGCCGCTCGCCGCCGTCGGCGAAATCCACCTCGCCGGCTTCGCGCACGCGCTGGACAGCCGTGGCGCCCCGCTGCTCATCGACAGCCACGGCGCGCCGGTGGCGCAGGCGGTTTGGACCCTCTACGATGCCGCACTGATGCTCACCGGCCCGGTGGCGACGTTGATCGAACGCGATAACGACATCCCTGCCTTCGCGGTGCTCTGCGCCGAAGCGATGGAGGCCGGGCGGCGGATCGCCGCGCTGAACGAGACGGCGATGCCGGCATGAACGCACCGCTATTCCCGGCTGGGCAAGCCTGGCCAGACGACTTCGCCGCCGCGCTGCTCGACCCCGCCCGGCCGGCGCCGGCCGGGCTGACGAGCTGGAACGGTTCCGATCCGGCGCAGCGTTTCGCCGTCTATCGCAACAACGTCACCGTTTCGCTGATCGACGCGCTGGCCGATACCTTTCCGGTCGTGCAGGCACTGGTCGGCGTCGATTTCTTCCGCGCCATGGCGCGCGAGTTTGTGCGCGCGGCACCACCCGCTTCGCCGGTTCTGGCCGGGTACGGCGACGAGTTTCCCGCCTTCGTCGCCGGCTTTGCGCCAGCGGCGGGCGTGCCCTACCTCGCCGATGTCGCCCGCCTCGAATATGCACGCGTGCTCGTCTTTCACGCCGCCGACGCGACGCCGGTGGCGGCGGATGCGGTCGCCGCGCTGCTCGCCGAGCCGGCGACCCTGCCCGGCCTCGCCGTGCGCTTCGTGCCCGCCTGCTCGCTGCTGCGCTCGCGCTGGGCGATCGCCTCGTTGTGGGCGGCGCATCAAACCGACGATGCGGCGGGCGACCTTTCCCGCATCGACCCGGCAGCGCCGGAAAACGCGCTCGTCTGCCGGCGCGGGCTGGACGTGGAAGTGCGCGCGCTCGCCGCCGGTGACGCCGCCTTTGTCGCCGCGCTGATGGGCGGCGCCTCGCTTGGCGAGGCCATCGCCCTTGGCGCCGGCGAACCCGGCTTCGACCTCGCTGGCGCGCTCGGGCTGCTGCTCGCGGCCGACGCCATCGCCGGCTTTACCCCTGCAGGCGAAGGAGAACAACGATGAAGACACGGATCTGCCAGGCCATCACCCTGCTCGAACGCATCCCCGATTCGCTGATCGCGCTGCTCGGCCGCTTCTCGATCGCTGCCGTGTTCTGGCTTTCCGGGCAGACCAAGGTGCAGGGCTTCACGCTCAACATCGTCAGCGGCCAGTTCAGCATCGACAACCCGCGCCTTTCCGATTCGGTGGTCGACCTCTTCCGCGACGAATACCGGCTGCCGATCGTGCCGCCGGAAATCCTCGCGCCGATGGCGGCCTTTGCCGAACACCTCTTTCCGGCGCTGATCCTGATCGGCCTGGCCACCCGCTTCTCGGCGCTGGCGCTGCTCGGCATGACGGCGACGATCCAGATCTTTGTCTATCCCGATGCCTACCCGCTGCACGGCGTCTGGGCGACGGTGCTGCTCTATCTCGCTGCACGCGGTCCGGGGAGCATCTCGCTCGATGCGCTGATCGCGCGACGTTGCTCGGAGCCCACACGTCGAGCCCGCCTAGAGCCATCCAGCACGCGCTAGCGACGCGACTCCCGCTGGCGGAATTTTTCCAGCCCTCGCAGTGCTTCGCGGCGGATGGCTTCCCGTACCGGTGGCGCCCAGCCCAGCAGCGCGCCCTTGAGGCCGAGGGCCATGCCGGCCCAGCGCCAAAGGCTGAAGCGATCGGTGTGCCGGACGATCCTGCCATCGCGGAATGCATACTCGGCGTCGATCACGTTGCACACGCGGCGTCCGGTCCGACTGAACGTATAGGTGGCAATCCAGCGTGCCCTGCCGCGCGTTGCGTCGGCCTCGATGCCGCTGGCCTCGATGCTCAGGTCGGTGGCGCGTTCACAGAGCATGTGCCACATGGCGCGCACGCCGTCCGCGTCGAGTTGCCGGAACACCGGATCGTCGAAGCGGGCGTCGTCGGCATAGCAGGACCCCATGGCAGCCGCATCGCGCCTGGCGAGTGCGGCGTAGAGACGGGCGATCAGTTCGGCGTTGGGATGCGGCATGCGCGGTACTCCCGGAGAGGGCGGGCAGGGGGCAGCGGGTCAGGGGCCGTCGGCGACCGAGGGGGCTTTCCTGCGCGCCGGCAGCGCGAGGATCGCATCCCGGTTGCTCCATGAAAAGACCTTGGCGGCGGCACTTTCACCCGACAGCCAGCAGTAGCCCAGGTGCTCGTCCGGGGCGATGCGGACCGGTGTGCCGTCCGGGACTTCCAGCGAGAAGACGTGTTCGGTATTCCGGGTGACGCCCGGGGCGTAGCGGTGGCGCCATTCCGGGAAGATCTCGTAGGTGTGCGTTTGCCGCCAGTCGAGCAGCGCGTCGGGGGGGGCGACGATGCCGGTCTCCTCGGCAACCTCGCGCAAGGCGGTGTCGCGGAGGGTTTCACCGGCTTCCTGGCTGCCGGTGACCGACTGCCAGTAGCCCGGGTGGGCGGCACGTTCGAGGAGCAGGATGCGCAGGTCCGGAGTGTGGATGACCACCAGCACCGAAACAGGCCGCTTCCAGTGGGTCATGCCAGCGTCGGCAGGGGGGCGAGGCCGTCGGCGCGCAGGTCGTAGAAGACCCAGAACGGGATGTTCCGCTGGGTCCATTCGCCGATCACTTCGGCGAAGACGGCGTTGAGCGTGGCGAATGCGGCGGGGTCGGCGGCATGCAGGGCATCGGCGCCATGAATGGTGAGCACGTAGCCCGGGGCATCGTTCCAAGAGAGATCGGTCAGGCAATCGGCGAGCGCGTCGAAATTGACGCCGTACCACTCCGGAAAATCGAGATCCTCTCCCAGCGTGCGCAGCGCTGTACCGATCACGGTGGTTTCCCGCAGGTCGCAGGAGAGGAGCGAGAAGCCGATCCCGGCGCAGGTGTCGGGCAGGTTGCGCCGGAGTCCGTCCGGAAGATGGTAGATGCCGGCGCGCGAGGCACGGCTGAGCAGTTGTTGCAGGGGGGAGGGCGTTGCAGGCGTCGTCGGTGTCATGGGCGGCTCGAAGCGGGAATTCACGGGAATCCGGGACGCGGCCGGTTACTCGCGGATACGCCGGAAGCTGCGATAGTGATCGTGCGTGTAATAGTACTCGCCCGAGGTGGCGACGTCGTTTCGGTCCCCCTTGCCGGCGACGATGCGCCGTGCGCCGCGGTCGCGGCTGCCGGGGGTGGGGACCGTGTATTCGCGGTAGTAGCCGCGCGGTTGGGGGGGCAAGCGCTTCTCGAAGTTGCCGAAAATGCTGCCGTCCTTGCACGGGTAGGGAAAGGGGCCGCCCTGCCGGATCAGTCGCAGCGTGTGTTGTGCTTCGGGAGGGAGCGCGGCGAGGGCGATGCCATCGAGCGGTGGGGGCTGGTTTTCACGCGCCTGGAGCGGTACTCCGAACAGCAGGGCGGCCAGCGCGAGCATCAGCGCCAGCCGCATGCGTGTGGCAAGCCCGCTCACGGGGGATCAGCCCTTGCCGACTTCGACCTGCGTCTCGATCTTCTGGCGCAGGCGGATGTGCAGTTCGCGCAGCTGCTTCTCGTCGACGCCGGACGGTGCGTCGGTGAGCAGGCACTGCGCGCGCTGCGTCTTCGGGAAGGCGATCACGTCACGGATCGATTCGGCGCCGGTCATCATGGTGACGATGCGGTCGAGGCCGAAGGCGAGACCGCCGTGCGGGGGCGCGCCGTACTTGAGCGCGTCGAGCAGGAAGCCGAACTTGGCCTGCTGCTCCTCCGGCCCGATGGCAAGCGCGGCAAAAACCTTTTCCTGCACATCGGAACGGTGGATACGCACCGAGCCGCCGCCGAGTTCCCAGCCGTTCAGCGCCAGGTCGTAGGCCTTGGCGAGGCACTTGCCCGGATCGCTGACGAGCAGATCCATGTGCTCGTCCTTCGGGCTGGTGAAGGGGTGGTGGCAGGCGGTCCAGCGCTTGTTCTCGTCGTCGTACTCGAACATCGGGAAGTCGATGACCCACAGCGGTGCCCACTTGGCGCCGGTGACATGGCCCTTCTCGTGGCCGAGCTTGATGCGCAGCGCGCCGAGGGCGTCGTTGACGATCTTGGCCTTGTCGGCGCCGAAGAAGATGAGATCGCCGGACTGGGCGCCGGTGCGCTCAATGACCGTGCGCAGCGAGGCTTCCGACAGGTTCTTGACGATCGGCGACTGCAGGCCGGTCTCATTTACTTGTGTGACGTCGTTCACCTTGATGTAGGCGAGGCCCTTGGCGCCGTAGATGCATGCGGCCGCCTTCGCTGTTGGCGACGCTGGCGAAGACCTTGAAGGCGACGTCCTTGAAGGCATCGGTGACTTCGGTCAGTTCGAGCGTGACGCGCAGGTCAGGCTTGTCCGAGCCGAAGCGGCGCATCGCTTCGGCGTAGGTCATGCGCGGGAATTCCGGCAGATCGACGTCGATCGCTTCCTTGAACACGGTGCGGATCAGCCTCTCCATCAGCGCCGTGATTTCCTGCTCGGTCATGAACGAGGTCTCGATATCGACCTGGGTGAATTCCGGCTGGCGGTCGGCGCGCAGATCCTCGTCGCGGAAGCACTTGGTGATCTGGTAGTAGCGGTCGAAGCCGGCCACCATCAGCAGCTGTTTGAAGAGCTGCGGCGACTGCGGCAATGCGAAGAACTGGCCCGGATGCACGCGCGACGGCACCAGGTAGTCGCGTGCGCCCTCAGGGGTGGACTTGGTCAGCATCGGTGTCTCGACGTCGATGAAGCCGTTGTCGTCGAGGAAGCGGCGGAAGGCGCGGGCCGTCTTGTAGCGCAGCATCAGGTTGTTCTGCATCTGCGGCCGGCGCAAGTCGATGACGCGGTGCGTCAGGCGGACGTTTTCCGAGAGGTTTTCCTCGTCGAGCTGGAACGGGGGCGTGACCGACGGATTCAGCACCTCGATGGCGTGACAGAGAATCTCGATCTCGCCCGAGGCGAGGTTGGCGTTGGTCGTGCCTTCCGGACGGGCACGTACCTTGCCGGTTATCTTCAGGCAGAACTCGTTGCGCACGGATTCGGCGATGGCGAACATCTCGGCGCGGTCCGGGTCGCACACCACCTGGGCGAGGCCTTCGCGGTCGCGCAGGTCGATGAAGATGACGCCGCCGTGGTCGCGGCGACGATGCGCCCAGCCGCAGAGGGTGACTTCCTGGCCGATGAGTGTGGAGTTGAGTTGTCCGCAGTAATGGGTTCGCATGCTGATTCCGGGATGAGTGTTTTCAGAGACTGGGCGTGGGATGTACGGTGCGCGGACGCGGCGGCGGCGCGACGACTCCCATCGAGATGATGTATTTGAGGGCTTCGTCGACGCTCATGTCGAGTTCGATGGTGTCCTGCTTCGGCAACATCAGGAAGAAGCCCGAGGTCGGGTTCGGCGTGGTCGGGACGTACACGCTGATGTAGTCGCCAGCAAGATGATTGGCGACGTCCCCGCCGGGTCTGCCCGTGAGGAAGGCGATGGTCCAGGCGCCTTGGCGCGGATACTGGATCAGCAGTGCCTTGCGGAAGGCATTTCCTGACGAGGAGAAGAGCGTGTCGGAAACCTGTTTGACGCTGTTGTAGATCGAATTGACGACCGGGATGCGTGCCAGCAGTTTTTCCCACCAGACAACCAGCCGCTGTCCGATGAAATTGGCTCCGAGCAGGCCGGTAAGCAGGATGATCAACAAGGTGAGCGCTACACCGGCGCCCGGCAGGTCGAAACCGAACATGCTGCGCGGGTGCACGGTTTCCGGCAGCAGACGGAGCGACTGGTCGAGCGTTCCGACGATAAGCGACAGTACCCAGGCAGTGATCGCCAGGGGAACCCAGATCAGCAGTCCGGTAATGAAATAGCGCTTGAGCAGGTTCACTCAGCTACCCGTGCAGGCCGCACCGCATGCCTCGCTGGCACAGGCCGGGACTTCCGCTTTCGCGGCCGGCTTGGCGCCGCCCTTGAAGTCGGTGGCGTACCAGCCGTTGCCCTTGAGCTGGAAGCCAGCAGCGGTCAGTTGCTTGGTGTAGCTGGCCTGCCCGCATTCGGGACAGTCGGTGAGCACCGGATCGCTGAGCTTTTGCAGATGATCCTTTTCAAAACCACAGGAATCGCAGCGATACGCGTAAATCGGCATGGGAGTCCTCCAAAAGCGCGAATTATACCCGAACAAGACGCCGCTCCGTGCGGCCCGTGTGCGCGTCAGATGGGGGCAAATCCCTTGTTTTCAAGCGCCTACATGAGATGGAGGTAGTTGCTGGTGAGCTCCCTGCCCCAGAACAGGGCAAGCAGCCCGGCGGCGGCCAGATAGGGGCCGAAAGGGATCGGGACATTCCGGCCGTGGCGGGCCAGAATGATCAGCGCGACTCCGATCACGGCGCCGACCAGCGAGGAGAGCAGGATGATGAGTGGCAGCATCTGCCAGCCCAGCCACGCACCCAGCGCCGCGAGAAGCTTGAAGTCGCCGTAGCCCATCCCTTCCTTGCCGGTGGCCAGCTTGAACCCCCAGTACACGGACCACAGCGAGAGATAACCGGCCATCGCGCCGATGACCGCAGACGGCAGATCGGTGAACGTTCCCCACAGGTTGAGCAGCAGGCCCAGCCAGAGCAGCGGGAGGGTGATCGAGTCGGGGAGGAATTGTGTGTCGAAATCGATGAAGGTGAGTGCGATCAGGCTCCAGACCAGCGCGATGGCGCCGGCTGCCGCCAGGCCAAAACCGAAGTGCAGGGCGGTGAGGGCGGTCAGGGCTCCGGTCAATGCCTCGACCAGCGGGTAGCGGGCAGAAATCGGCGCCTTGCAGGCGGAGCAGCGCCCCCGCAGCAGCAGCCAGCTGACGATCGGAATGTTTTCCAGGGCACCGATCGGGTGACCGCACTGCGGGCAGCGCGAGCGCGGGCGAACGAGACTCAGCGGCGCCGCTGCGGGGAGGGGTTCCCCCCGCAGTTCAGCGCACTGCGCCTGCCAGTCGGCTTCCATCATCCTGGGCAGGCGGTGGATGACGACGTTCAGGAAACTGCCGACGAGCAGACCGAGGACGCCGCAGGCGATGGTGAAGCCGGTCGGGGCGGCAAGCAAATCAAACATCATCCACCAACCACCGCGCCAATCTTGAAGATCGGCAGGTACATGGCGACGACCATGCCGCCAATCAGTACGCCAAGGACCACCATGATGATCGGTTCCATCAGGCTGGACATCGCTGCGACGGCGTCGTCCACCTCGCCCTCAAAGAAGTCGGCAACCTTGCCAAGCATCTGATCTAGGGCGCCCGATTCCTCGCCGATCGATACCATCTGGACGACCATGTTGGGGAACAGCTTTGTGTGCTCCATCGCCGAGGTCAGATTGGTGCCGGTGCTGACCTCCCCCTGGATTTCCCGTGTGCCGACCTTGTAGACGTGATTGCCGGCCGCGCCACCGACAGAATCGAGGGATTCGACCAAGGGGACGCCGGCGGCGAACATCGTTGATAAAGTGCGTGTCCAACGCGCGATGACAGCTTTCCTGATGATCGGCCCGAAAATCGGAAGGCGTAGGAGCAGCCGGTCCATTGCCATCTGGATTTTTTCGGAGCGCTTCCAAAAATAGAAGAAAGCGTAGAGCCCGCCAAAAATCGAAGCGAAGATCAGGTACCAGTAGGCGACGAAAAAATCGGAGATTGCAATAACGAGTAGTGTTGGCGCTGGTAGGTCGGCCCCAAAAGAGTTGAATACACTCTTAAAGGATGGAATCACGAAAATCATGATCACCGCAGTGATGATGAAGGCGACGACGAGAACAGCAACAGGATAGAATAGGGCAGACTTAATCTTGCTTTTTATGGCAAGAATCTTCTCCTTGTAGGTCGCCAGGCGGTCGAGGAGCGCGTCCAGGATGCCGGCCTGCTCGCCGGCTTCGATCAGGTTGCAGAAAAGGGCATCGAAATACAAGGGGTGCTTGCGGAAGGCCTGGCTCAGCGAGG
>JAPKHL010000026.1 GCA_026646875.1 Rhodocyclaceae bacterium
CCCGCCCCGGCCCCCCGCCCGCCGCATGACGCCGCTTCCCGACACCCTGCTTCCCGCCACCCTGCTCCGCGCCGCCGACGGCACGCCGCGCTCCGACGTCTATGACGACGTCTACCACAGCGCGGCCGGCGCCCTCGGCCAGGCCCGCCATGTCTTCCTTGCCGGCAACGGCCTGCCGGAGCGCTGGCGGGGACGCGAGCGCTTCGCCGTGCTCGAGACCGGCTTCGGCCTCGGCGGCAACTTCCTCGCCACCTGGGCGGCCTGGCGCGCCGATGCGCAACGCTGCGAACGGCTGCACTTCGTCTCGTGCGAAAAGCACCCCTTCACCGCCGCCGATATCGCCGCCGTGCACGCCACCCTGTTCGCCGATGCGGACGGGGTGGATGAGGCCACCGACGCGGCCGTGCTGGCGCCGCTCGCCGCCCGGCTGCGCGCGCAATGGCCGCAGCTGGTGCCGGGCTTCCAGCGCCTGCACTTCGACGAGGGCCGCGTGACCCTGACCCTGCTCCTCGGCGACGCGGTGCGGCTGCTGCCGCAACTCGACCCCGGCGACGGCATCGACGCCTTCTTCCTCGACGGCTTCTCGCCGGCGAAGAATCCCGACCTGTGGTCGCCGGCGCTGCTCGGCCAGCTCGCCCGCCTCGCCGCCCCCGGCGCCACGCTGGCCACCTGGTCGGTGGCGGCCGGCGTGCGCGAGGCGCTGGCGGCAAGCGGCTGGCAGCTCGACAAGGCCCCGGGCTTCGCCGGCAAGCGCGACATGTTGCGCGGCCGGCGCCCCGGAGCGGCGAACCCCGCGGGCCGAAACGGCCGGATCGGCGCCGGGGACCGCCGCGCCATCGTCGTCGGCGCCGGTCTCGCCGGCACCAGTGCGGCCGAGCGCCTGGCGGCGCGCGGCTGGCGGGTCGACCTGATCGAGCAGGCCGAAGCGCCGGGACAAGGCGCCTCGGGCAACCGCGCCGGCGTGCTGCGCCCGCTCCCCTCGCTCGACGACAACCGGCTGGCCCGCCTCACCCGCGCCGCCTTCCTGTACACCCGCCAGCACTGTGCCGATCTCGCCGAGGCCGGCCTGCCGCTGCGCTGGGGACCGGTCGGCGTGCTCCACCTGGCACGCGACGACGTGCATGAAGCGACGCAACGGCGCGTGGTCGACACGCTCCGCCCGCCCGCCGGCTACCTGCGCCACGTCGACCGCGACGAGGCCGGGCGGCTGGCCGGCTGGCCGGCCCCGGCCGGTGGCTGGTGGTTTCCGGGCGGCGCCTGGGTGCAGCCGCCGAGCCTCTGCCGCGCCAACCTGGCCCGGCACGGCGAGCGCATCCGCACCCGCTTCGGCGTGCGCGCCACCGCCGTCGAACGCATCGACGGCGGCTGGCGGGTGTGCGGCGAGGACGGCCGTCCGCTCGCCGAGGCGCCGGTGCTGATCCTCGCCAATGCCACCGATGCCTGCCGTCTGGGCGTCCTCCCCTGGCTGCCGCTGCGCGCCGCGCGCGGACAGGTCACACACCTGCCGGCGGCGGAGGCAGATTCCCCGCCGCGCGTGGTGGTCTGCCGGCTCGGCTACGTCACGCCCGCCGTCGATGGCGTGCGCAGCGCCGGCGCCACCTTCCTGGCCGACGACACCGGAACGGCGCTGCGTCCGGCCGAACACGCGGAAAATCTCGCCAAGCTGGATTTCATCCTGCCCGGCTACACCGCCGCGCTGACGCCCTCCCCCGATCCGGCCACGCTCGACGGACGCGTCGGCTGCCGTCCGGTCTCGCCCGACCGCCTGCCGATGGTCGGCCCGCTGGCCGACACCAGCGCCATCGACCCGGCGCACCCGCCCCGCGTGCTGGCCGACCTGCCGGCGCTGCCGGGACTCTTCCTGATCGACGGTTTCGGCGCGCGCGGCCTGGTCTGGTCGGCGCTCGCCGGCGAACTGCTGGCCAGCCGCATCGCCGGCGACCCGCTGCCGCTCGAGACCGAGCTGGCGGCCGCCGTCGATCCCCGCCGCTTCCTCCTGCCCGGCCGGCGTCGCACCGTGCCGCGCGACACCGCGCCCGACGCGTGAAGCCATCGGCGCAGGGCAACGGGCCGATGCGGCGTCAACCGCAGGGAAACCGGCCTCGAGTCCGCGCCCCCGTGACCCTCGTCGCGCACTGAAGTTGTAAGCCTTTGTTGCAGCGGTCCGCGCCACGGCGGATCGCACGTTGAATCGGCATTGTCCCCACCGGAGCGATCCGATCATGCCGACCCCCACCCCGCATCCCGTCCCGCACCCCGTTCAGCAGACCGTGTCCGGCCCGCGCGCCGGCACCACGCATCCGCTGATCCTGCTCGCCGCCACGGCGGTCACCGCCGCCAGCCTGACGGCCATCGCCGCGCTGCTCGGCTGGCTGCCCGGAAACCGGGAGACCCCGGCCGAGCCGCCGCCGCTGGCGGCCAGCGCGCCCATCCCGGCCGCACCCGCCGCACCGCCGCAGACACCACCCGTCATCGCCCCGCCGGCACCCGCCGCACCGGCCGCGGCGGCACCGGCCGAAGCACGCCCGCCCCGGCGCGTGGCTGCGCAGCCGGCGCGCGCGCCAGCGGCCGCGCCGGCGCCGGCAACCGTCGCGGCGCCGCCCGAGCCTCCCCGGAACGACAGCGGCATCGCGGTGGAGACACGGCCCTCGCCGCCTCCCTGTCCGGAATGCGCGACCATCGAGAGCATCCGCGAGGTTCGCAGCGAGGGCCAGGGCAGCGGGCTCGGCGCGGTGGCCGGCGGCGTGCTCGGCGGGCTGGTCGGCAAGCAGTTCGGCAAGGGCGGCGGCAACAAGGCGCTGACCGTGGCCGGCGCGCTCGGCGGCGCCTACGCCGGGCACGAGGCGGAGAAGAACATGCGCGCCAGCACCCGCTACCGGGTGATCGTCCGCTTCGACGACGGCGGCACGCAGACGCTGACGCTGGACGCGCCGCCGCAGTGGCGCGGCGGCGACCGCGTGCGGGTGGTCGACGGCCGCCTGCTGCCGCTGTAGCGGCAGTCCCGCCGGCGGGCGCGGCAAGGCCGGCGGCGGCGCGGGATGTTAAGATTCGCGCTTCCGTCCAGCCACCGATTGGGAGAGCGCATGAAACTCGAAACCCTCGCCGTGCACGCCGGCTACAGCCCCGAGGAAACCACCAAGGCCGTCGCCGTTCCGATCTACCAGACGACCTCGTACTCGTTCGACAGCACCCAGCACGGCGCCGACCTCTTCGACCTGAAGGTGCCGGGCAACATCTACACGCGCATCATGAACCCGACGCAGGACGTGCTCGAGAAGCGCGTCGCCGCGCTCGAGGGCGGCATCGCTGCGCTGGCGCTGGCTTCCGGCATGTCGGCCATCACCTACGCCATCCAGACCATCGCCGAGGCCGGCGACAACATCGTCTCCGCCTCGACGCTCTACGGCGGCACCTACAACCTCTTCGCCCACACGCTGCCGCAGTACGGCATCGACGTGCGCTTCGCCGACTACCGCGATCCGGAGGGCTTCGCCCGCCTGATCGACGACCGCACCAAGGCGATCTTCTGCGAATCGGTCGGCAACCCGCTGGGCAACGTCACCGACTTCGAGCGGCTCGCCGAGATCGCGCACCGCCACGGCATCCCGCTGATCGTCGACAACACCGTGCCGTCGCCCTACCTGTGCCGTCCCTTCGAGCACGGCGCCGACATCGTGGTGCACGCCCTGACCAAGTACCTCGGCGGCCACGGCAACTCGCTCGGCGGCATCATCGTCGACAGCGGCAAGTTCCCCTGGGCCGAGCACAAGGCGCGCTTCCGCCGCCTCAACGAACCCGACGTCTCCTACCACGGCGTGGTCTACACCGAGGCGCTCGGACCGGCCGCCTACATCGGCCGCGCGCGCGTCGTGCCGCTGCGCAACATGGGCGCGGCGATCAGCCCCTTCAACGCCTTCCTGATCCTGCAGGGGATCGAGACGCTGGCGCTGCGCATGGACCGGATCTGCGCCAACACCTCGAAGATCGCGTGGTTCCTCAAGGACCATCCGAAGGTGTCGTGGGTCAATTACGCGGGCCTGCCCGAGCACCCCGACCACGCGCTGGTCGAGAAATACATGGACGGTCGCGCCTCGGGCATCCTCAGCTTCGGCGTCAAGGGCGGCCGCGAAGCCGGCGGACGCTTCCAGGACGCCCTCAAGCTGGTCACCCGGCTGGTCAACATCGGCGACTGCAAGACCCTGGCCTGCCACCCGGCGACCACCACGCACCGCCAGCTTGGCCCCGAGGAGATGGTCAAGGCGGGCGTATCGGAAGACATGATCCGCCTGTCGATCGGCATCGAGCACATCGAGGACCTGATCGCCGACCTCGACCAGGCGCTGGCCGCGGCCTGAGTCCCGCACGGGGAAAGCGCACCGGCGCTTTCCCCCGTCTCCCTGTAGAATCGTTCCATGCTCGACGAACGCTCCCGCACCCTGCTCAAGACGCTGATCGAACGCTACATCGCCGAGGGACAGCCGGTCGGCTCGCGCGCGCTTTCGAAATATTCGGGGCTCGACCTCTCGGCGGCCACGGTACGCAACGTGATGGCCGATCTCGAGGACCTCGGCTTCATCGCCAGCCCGCACACCTCGGCCGGGCGCGTGCCGACGCCGCGCGGCTACCGTTTCTTCGTCGACAGCCTGCTGACCGTGCAGCCGCTCGCCGAGGACAAGATCCACGCCATCGAGGGGCAGCTGCACCCCTCGCCGCCGCAGCAGCTGATCAGCAACGCCTCGCACCTGCTGTCCGGCCTCACCCACTTCGCCGGCATCGTTCTCGCGCCGCGCCGCCGGGCGCCGAAGATCCGCCAGATGGAGTTCGTCAGCCTCTCGGAGAAGCGCATCCTGCTGATCCTCGTGACCACCGACGGCGACGTGCAGAACCGGATGCTGTTCACCGAGCGCGCCTACTCGCCCGCCGAGCTGACCGCCGCGGCGAACCACCTGAACCAGTATTTCGCCGGACAGGATTTCGAGCAGATCCGCGCGCGCGTGCAGGAAGAACTCCTGCGCCTGCGCGGTGACCTGCAGGGGCTGATGGCGGCTGCCCTCGCCGCCGGCGACGAGGCGCTGCACAGCACCGTCGACCCCTACGTGATCTCCGGCGAACGCAACCTGCTCGAGGTCGAGGAGTTCTCCTCGAACATGAAGCGCCTGCGCGAGCTGTTCGACCTCTTCGAACAGCGCACGGCGCTGATGCAGCTGCTCGATGTCTCGAACCGCGCCGACGGCGTGCAGATCTTCATCGGCGGCGAATCGGGACTGGCGCCGCTCGACGAATGCAGCGTCGTCACCGCGCCCTACGAGGTCAATGGCCAGATCGTCGGCTCGGTCGGCGTCATCGGCCCGACGCGGATGGCCTACGAGCGGGTCATCCCGATCGTCGACATCACTGCCCGGCTGCTCTCCTCCGCCCTCACCTACCAGGCCACCTCCTGATGTCCCGTTATTCGCCCGAGCCGCCCTGCCGCCACGGCACGCCGGCGCGCACCGCCGTCCTGCTGATCAACCTCGGCACGCCGGAAGCACCGACCGCCCCGGCCCTGCGCCGCTATCTCGGGGAATTCCTCGCGGACCCGCGCGTCGTCGAGATTCCCCGCCTGCTCTGGTGGCCCATCCTCAACGGCATCATCCTCAACACGCGCCCGAAGAAATCGGCCGAGAAATACGCCACGGTGTGGATGCCGGAAGGCTCGCCGCTGAAGGTGCACACCGAACGCCAGACAAAGCTGCTCAAGGGCCTGCTCGGCGCGGCCGGCCACCATCTGGTGGTCGACTACGCGATGCGCTACGGCAGTCCCTCGATCCCCGCCGTGCTCGACCGGCTGAAGGCCCAGGGCTGCACCCGCATCCTGCTGCTGCCGCTCTATCCGCAGTACGCCGGCAGCACCACGGCCACCGCCTTCGACGCGGTCTACGCCTGGGCGCAAGGCACGCGCAACCAGCCCGAACTGCGCGGCGTGCGCAGCTTCTGCGACGATCCGGGCTACATCGCCGCCCTGGCCGCCAGCGTCCGCGAGCACTGGACCCGCAGCGGCCGCCCGCGCGAAGCCTACCGCCTGGTCATGAGCTTTCACGGCGTGCCGCGCGCCACCCTGGACAAGGGCGACCCCTACCACTGCGAATGCCGCAAGACCGGCCGCCTGCTCGCCGAAGCGCTGGGCCTCGGCCAGGACGAATGGGTGCTCTGCTTCCAGTCGCGCTTCGGCAAGGCCGAGTGGCTGCAGCCCTACACGGCGCCGACGCTCGAAGCGCTGGCCCGCGAGGGGGTCGCGACGGTGGACATCCTGTGCCCGGGCTTCCCGGCCGACTGCCTGGAGACCCTCGAGGAGATCGCCCTCGAGGGCAAGGCCGATTTCATCCGGGCCGGCGGCCGCGACTATCGCTACATCCCCTGCCTGAACGAACGCGACGACTGGATCCGCGCCCTGGCCGAAATCGCCACGCGCCATCTGCAGGGCTGGCCGACGCAGAGCCCGCCCGATCCGGCCGCGCTGGAAGCCAGCGCGCTGCGCGCCCGCGCGCTCGGCGCCCCCGGCTGACCCGCCGCGCCGGCACCGCGACAGCCGACCCCGCGCGGAAGGAGACGCCCGCCGCTGCCGCCGGAATTCACGCCTTGCGCGCGTGCCGGGCCTCACGGAGGGCGGCCACGGCCGGACGGCGGCTGGCGATCCAGCCGAGCAGCGAGAGCAGCGCCAGGCCGCCGCCGATCAGCAGGTTCACCGGCCAGCCGCTGACGCTCGACGCGGCAAACTTCGATCGGCACATCGCCCAGGGCGACCTGCCGGTCGTCGTCGACTTCTGGGCCCCCTGGTGCGGGCCCTGCCGGCAGATGGCACCGGCCTTCGCGCAAGCCGCTGCGCGACTCGAGCCACGGGTGCGTCTTGCCAAGGTCGACACCGATGCCGAACCGGCCCTCGCCTCGCGCTTCGGCATCCGCAGCATCCCGACGCTGATCGCCTTCCGCCACGGCCGCGAGATCGCCCGCCGCGCCGGGGCGCTCGACGCGGCCAGCCTGCAACGCTGGATTGACAGCCTGCCCTGAACGGAAGGAGACGCCCGCCGCTGCCGCCGGAATTCACGCCTTGCGCGCGTGCCGGGCCTCACGGAGGGCGGCCACGGCCGGACGGCGGCTGGCGATCCAGCCGAGCAGCGAGAGCAGCGCCAGGCCGCCGCCGATCAGCAGACGCCCTTGAAGGCTTCGCCGAAGGTCAGCCGCGACGAGAGGATGGCGACCACCGGCGTGCCCAGCACCGACAGGCTGGCTTCCCAGGCCGGTACGCGGTCGAGGATGTAGATCCACAGCCACCAGCAGAGCGCGGTGCTGAACACCGACATGAAGCCGAGGATGCCGGCATAGCTCCAGGTCCATTCGGTCGGCCGTTCCGGCACGATCAGCGCCAGCACGACCAGCGGAATCGAGCCGAGCGCCATCTGCCACGCCGTCAGCGTCAGCAGATCCACCGGCTGGCGGCCGCGCAGGCGCTTGACCAGGATGGTGCCAACCGCCCAGCAGATCGCGGCAGCGATGCCGAGCGCCGGGCTGAGCAGGCCGCCGCGCATTTCCCAGGGCTCGATGATCAGCAGCAGGCCGGCCAGCGTGCACGCGGCGGCGATCCACTGCGTGCCGCGCACGCGCTCGCCGAGGATCGGCCAGGCCAGCAGCAGGGTCCAGATCGGCATGGTGAAGATGAGCACCGCCGTTTTGCCCGGCCCGCCCTCGACCAGCGCCCAGGTCTGGAAAATCATGAAGCCGGCAACCTGGGCCAGCGCGATGCCGAGCGTTTGCCCCGGGGCGACCAGCGTGAAGCGACGGCCGGTCAGGCGCAGCGCGATGAACAGCGCCACGGCGCTGCCGATGCAGCGCTCGGCGGCGAAGGCGAAGGGCGGCGAATACTCGAGGCCCTGCTTGGCGAGAACCCAGGTGTAACCCCAGATCGAGGAAAGGACGATCAGCGCCAGGATCGGACGCCAGCGGTCGGAAGCGGACATGGTTTTCCCTGTCGGACGCGGCGGCACCAGCGCGCCGCCGCGCCCGGGGTTTGGGGTGGGGTTGCGGGGACGGCGCTCAGGCCAGCGCCGGGTAGTCGGTGTAACCCTCGGCGCCGCCGCCGTAGAGCCTGTCGGCGCGCAGCGGGTTCCACGGCGCGCCGTCGCGCAGGCGGCGGACGAGGTCCGGATTGGCGATGAAGCCGCGCCCGAAGGCGACCAGGTCGGCGCCGCCAGCGGCGATCGCCTGTTCGGCCAGTTCCTTCGTGTAGCCGTTGTTCACCAGCCACGGCCCCTTGAAGGCGCGGCGGGCGGCAGCGTAGTCGAAGCTCGCCGCCGGCGTGCGCGTGCCGCCGGTTTCGCCCTCGATGATGTGCAGGAAGGCCAGGCCGTAGCCGGCCAGCCTGTCGATGACGTAACCGTAGAGCGCCTGCGGGTTGCTGTCGAGCGGCGCGGTGAAGGTGGTCAGCGGGCTCAGGCGGATGCCGGTGCGGCCGGCGCCGATTTCGCCGACGATGGCCTCGACCACCTCGAAGAGCAGGCGGGCGCGGTTCTCGATGCTGCCGCCGTAGGGGCCGCTGCGGTCATTGACGCTGTCGCGCAGGAACTGCTCGAGCAGGTAGGTGTTGGCGGCGTGGATCTCGACACCGTCGAAGCCGGCGGCGATGGCGTTGCGCGCCGCCCGGCGGTAATCCTCGACCAGGCCTGGCAGTTCGTCGTCGCGCAGCGCGCGCGGCGCCGACACCGGCACGAAGCCCTCGCGGGTGAAGGTGCTGGCCTCGGCCGCGCGGGCGGTGGACGACACCGGCGCGGCGCCGCCGGGCAGCAGCGACACGTGCGAGATGCGGCCGACGTGCCACAGCTGCAGCACGATCCTGCCGCCCTCGGCATGCACCGCATCGGTGACGGCGCGCCAGGCGGCGACCTGCTCGGCCGACCAGATGCCCGGGGTATCGAGGTAACCCTGCGCCATCGGCGAGATCGGGCTGGCCTCGGCGATGATCAGGCCGGCGGTGGCGCGCTGGCGGTAATACTCGACGGTAAGCGGGCCGGGGCAGTTGCCGGCGACGGCGCGATTGCGCGTCAGCGGCGCCATCACGATGCGGTTGGCGAGGGCGATGTCGCCGATCCGGATCGGGTCGAACAGCGTGGTCATGTCGAATCTCCTTGGGTTGATTAGACCGGTCGTCTAGCTTCTTGCGTCAAAAAAGGGCCGTCGACGGACGGCCCCCGGGGAAAATCAGCGGCTGAGCAGGCGGCGGGTGAAGCGCAGGGCATTTTCCAGCGGCTGCGCCTGGCGCTGCAGCTTGGCCAGCAGGCTGGCGCCCAGCCACAGCTGGTACAGCGTCTGCGCCGTGGCGGCGGCGTCGAGCGGCGGGATCGAGCCTTCGGCGATGCCGGTCTCGATCAGCCGGGCGATGCGGCCGACGATCTGCCCGGTGCCCTCGCGCAGCGTTTCGCGCATCGGATCGGACAAATCCGCCACCTCGCCGCCCAGCTTCACCACCAGGCACTGCTGCTCGGCGCACGCCGCCTGCTTGTCCAGCCAGCGCTGCCAGTAGCACGCCAGCCGCTCCTGCGCGCTCAGCGCCTCGGCGGCGAACAGCGCATCGAGATCGGCCAGGTAGCGCGCGAAGTAATCCTCCAGCAGCGCCTGTCCGTACTGCTCCTTGGACTCGAAGTAATGGTAGAACGACCCCTTGGGCACCCCGGCCGCGGTCAGGATCTCGTTCAGCCCCACGCTGGCAAACCCCTTGCCGGCGATGATGCGCTGGCCGGTTTCGAGGACGTGCTGACGGGTATTGTCGTGGCGGGTTTTCATGGGGTGGGATTGTGCGCTTGATTAGACCGGTCGTCTAGTTGTTTTTTGAGAGGCTGCAGTTCGGCCAAAGCGGTCGTTGGCCTAGGGTGTGTTCACAGTAGCCAGATATAGTGCAGAGACAACAGTTGTAGCTCCCTCTCTCACCCCGGAAAGCTACAATGAGCGTCTGCGTCGTGGTCGACGTGCTCACGTTGTAGCTCCCTCTCTCACCCCGGAAAGCTACAATCGATTGACAATCAGGCCGGAAAGATAGGCTGTTGTAGCTCCCTCTCTCACCCCGGAAAGCTACAATTCCTGGCCGATGAAGGCGTTTTTGATCTGCGTTGTAGCTCCCTCTCTCACCCCGGAAAGCTACAATGGCGGCCACGTCGAGCACGTCGTCAGGTGTGTTGTAGCTCCCTCTCTCACCCCGGAAAGCTACAATCCTTCATCTCGGCTTCAACCAGCGCTTCGTGTTGTAGCTCCCTCTCTCACCCCGGAAAGCTACAATCTGCCCGCCAATGGCCTCGACTTCGCGGACGTTGTAGCTCCCTCTCTCACCCCGGAAAGCTACAATAAAATCCCGGAACATCGGACTCACAGACGAGTTGTAGCTCCCTCTCTCACCCCGGAAAGCTACAATGGCAATGCTCACTCTTCAGCCTCCTGCGCCGTTGTAGCTCCCTCTCTCACCCCGGAAAGCTACAATAACCACCCGCCGCCAGATGCGCGCATGGCTGTTGTAGCTCCCTCTCTCACCCCGGAAAGCTACAATTCCAACGCTGACGGAAACGCAGCGCGAAACGTTGTAGCTCCCTCTCTCACCCCGGAAAGCTACAATTCCTCGCTCAACACTTTCCGCTTGCGGAACGGTTGTAGCTCCCTCTCTCACCCCGGAAAGCTACAATAGGCTTATGTATGGTGCCTGTTGGCACAGTGTTGTAGCTCCCTCTCTCACCCCGGAAAGCTACAATCCAGACGCTGGCCGATGCGCACGACCTCGCGTTGTAGCTCCCTCTCTCACCCCGGAAAGCTACAATTCCTGCGGTGCTTCTGCTCCCACATTATTCGTTGTAGCTCCCTCTCTCACCCCGGAAAGCTACAATCGCGCAGATAGTCTTTGTCGAAGTCGGACAGTTGTAGCTCCCTCTCTCACCCCGGAAAGCTACAATTCGAAGGCGCGTCGATTATGGTGCATGGCAAGTTGTAGCTCCCTCTCTCACCCCGGAAAGCTACAATTGCTCGGGCAGATTCAGCAGGAGTCCGGCGGGTTGTAGCTCCCTCTCTCACCCCGGAAAGCTACAATTACGCCGCCATCAGCCAGGATCTGGTAGCGGGTTGTAGCTCCCTCTCTCACCCCGGAAAGCTACAATTCGGAGGGCACGCCATGATCCTGCAACCCTGGTTGTAGCTCCCTCTCTCACCCCGGAAAGCTACAATCACAAGCTCTGCACCGGGCGCGTTCGCCGCGTTGTAGCTCCCTCTCTCACCCCGGAAAGCTACAATCCGACCTTGCCGCGATACTCTTCGAAGTAGGTTGTAGCTCCCTCTCTCACCCCGGAAAGCTACAATCCAGATCATAGTCGCGCGGCAGATCGATGAGTTGTAGCTCCCTCTCTCACCCCGGAAAGCTACAATTCGCCGCGTCGCGCGCGTTGCTCTCCCAGCGGTTGTAGCTCCCTCTCTCACCCCGGAAAGCTACAATAATATCTAGGTTATCAGTGATGGAGTGGGTGTTGTAGCTCCCTCTCTCACCCCGGAAAGCTACAATCGCGCGGATCTCGCCTCCGGAGCCCTCGCAGTTGTAGCTCCCTCTCTCACCCCGGAAAGCTACAATAGGTAGCCCGTGTTCGTGGCCGCCGACTGGGTTGTAGCTCCCTCTCTCACCCCGGAAAGCTACAATACTTGCTCCTAAGGTCACTATAACGATCGAGTTGTAGCTCCCTCTCTCACCCCGGAAAGCTACAATCATCGACGGGACGGTGGTCTTCGACGCCACGTTGTAGCTCCCTCTCTCACCCCGGAAAGCTACAATCCTTGCCATTTCGCTCCAGAGTCCGCTTCGGTTGTAGCTCCCTCTCTCACCCCGGAAAGCTACAATCGCAGCATCGCGCACAGTGCCCTCACAGCGGTTGTAGCTCCCTCTCTCACCCCGGAAAGCTACAATCCGAATGGGTCAAGACCCGTCCGCGCAACGGTTGTAGCTCCCTCTCTCACCCCGGAAAGCTACAATGCGGCGCACTGCAGGGCGAAATCCACGACAGTTGTAGCTCCCTCTCTCACCCCGGAAAGCTACAATCACGTGCCAGCTCTTTAGACCACTCTGCGAGTTGTAGCTCCCTCTCTCACCCCGGAAAGCTACAATATCCGCACCCTGCAGCTCGGCCTCAACGTTGTTGTAGCTCCCTCTCTCACCCCGGAAAGCTACAATTCAATCGGTCGAACATCGACGATGAACGAAGTTGTAGCTCCCTCTCTCACCCCGGAAAGCTACAATTCGTCGATATCCGCCTGGGTGCTCGTCTCTGGTTGTAGCTCCCTCTCTCACCCCGGAAAGCTACAATTCCGTGTAGTTGCGCGCCTCATTGACCTTGAGTTGTAGCTCCCTCTCTCACCCCGGAAAGCTACAATTCGGAGGACGAAGGATGAGCGAACTGACAAAGTTGTAGCTCCCTCTCTCACCCCGGAAAGCTACAATTTGACGCAACCCAGTTTCCCGCCCGGCGTAGCTGGGCGGGAAATTTTTTTGTGCAAATCCGGGATCAGAACAACAACATCTGGTTTGCCGGAACCTTTTTTTCCTGAAAAAGCGGCATGCCGACCAGCAGGCGTATGCCGGCAAACTGCTTCTCCGTGACCGTCATGCAGCGAATGGAGCCGGCAGGCGGGAGGCTGTCGATCAGGCGTTTGAGGTGTTTTTCGTGGTCGTCGTTGCCGTTCAGCAAGCGGGCGTAGACGGACCACTGAATCATGTCGTAGCCGTCATTGAGCAGAAAGCGGCGAAACTGAACGTAGGCGCGTTTCTCAGTCTTGGTGACCATTGGCAGGTCGAAGAAGACGATGAGTCGCATGAAGCGTCGTGTCTCCAGTCCCATGCCTCAGCATTCCAGCCGGTGGGCCTGCAAGCCGATCAGGCCGGGAAGCTCAAGCTCGCTGTTGCCTTGCTCGAATAGCCGGGCGAGGCTTTCGACTGCATATTCGATGGCAGATAGCGCGGACATCTTGCCTTGTGGCATGCCGACATCGACGTTGAGCAAGGCAACCAGTTCTGCCTTGTCCTGCGGGCTGAGATCGCCTTCGGTGAACGCCGGGTTCTTGGCGACGTGCAGGTCGACCAGGGGGCGGAAGGGTTCGATCAGGTCGTCGGCCAGATTGAAGGCGTTTTGCTCGCTGGCGTGGAAGAGGCCGATGGGCGGGTGCATGCCGTGGGCGACCAGTCCCCGGGCAATGGCGCCACGCAACACGGCATAGCCATAATCGAGCGCGGCATTAACCCAGCGTTCTTCGGCGCGATAAAAGCCCTGGCCGAAAAGTTGGGTGAAATAGAAAGCGGCGGCCTGACCTTCAAGGTTTTCCGTGTCGCCCGAACGCACGCGCCGGGCGTAGGAATCCATACGGTCAACCCCGGGTTTTGAGCAAAAACGCAGCACGGCCGCCTGGTTTTCGATTTTGCGCCGAACAATGCTGGCCCAGGCTTGCTTGGCGAGGGGGCGGGGAATGTCCATCTGTTTGCGCATCAAGCGCGTGGTGCGGGAATGGGCGAGAAACGGCAGGAAAACGCCATTTGGCTGGTGGTTGTCACCGGTCGCGTAGAGGCCGATGCCGTAATCGGCACAGGCCGAGAGGACCGGGTGGGTGAGCTGGATTTCGCGGTGGTTGAGGACAATGATGGCGATGTCCTCGAAGGGGACGAACGCCGTTTGTTCCTGCTCGATGGCCAGGGAGAAATGCTCCCGGCGCAGCTTGGCCGGCCGGGAAATCATCACGCTACGCCAGCCCACGACGTTTCTCCGGCGGGGCGGGGTAGATGTTACCGAGGGTGTCGACGTGGAATTTTTGGATTCGTTTTGCGCTCGCCACGGATTTCCGGAAATAGTCTTTGTCCGGCTTGGGTTGGTCGTGGGCACGAAGAGTTAGACGGCCGTCGCTTTCGTACATGACAAAGTACCCTTGATAGGTGACATCCCCGAGCGTAACGGCTACTAAATCATTTTTGGTCAAAGAGAACAGAAACTCTGCACTGTCAGGGATAGAGCTAGGTGCGATTCGAGCGGAATTGTGGGCCATGTAGGCAGGTTCGATCAGAATCCGCTTTCCATCGCGAAACACGTCAACGTGCAGCATGTCGCCAAGCTCAGCGACACCTCCGCGAACTTTCATTCCCCCCTTTTGAGTTGAAATTAGTTTGACGGTTTTGACCCGTGGCCCGTCGCCGTCGCGGGAAGGTTTGAAAATGGGCTCGGCAAAGGCGCGTTTCGCATCGTCCTTGAATTCGATCAAGCGTTTTTGCAGCAGATCGATTAGCGAAGCGTTTCGAGGATCGTCAGCGCCTACGATGTTTGAAAGCGAAGCCAACTTGAGTTTTTGAAGCGAGACTCTTACATGACTTTGGTTATTGGCAATTCGCTTGGATGAGCGAATGGTTTCTTCGTGAATAGCTCCGCTGCCTCGACGCTGTACTGCACGGGAAACGAACAAGGGTTTAAGGGTTGCGAGTTCTTCCTCGCTGTAGCTGCCCAGGCGCGCCATTTCTTCGCGCAGTAGTTCGGGCGAATCGATCTTCAGGCGGGCCTCAAGTTCGTGCCGGAAGTTGGGCCACGGATCAGGGAAGTGCTCGCGCAGTTGCTGATGCATGGCCGGATTGACGATTACGCCGGTTTCAATATCGACGAAGCCGTCGCGGACCTGTTCCAGTTCGCGGGTGCGCGAGTAATTGGACAGGCGCTGTACCATGCTGTGACTACAGGCCGCGACAACGGCCGCATCAAGCGCATGGTGGCGGTCGCTGTCGGAACGCACCTTGAGCAGCCCCCAGCGGGCACGCAGGAAGTTGGTCAGTTGGCCGCTGACAACGACGCAGCGTTTCGCCTCACTGCCTTCGGCGAGTTTCAGGTGTTGCTCGACGTAGTTCTTGAAAAAGCGGCAGATGTAGCGGGTGTCGTTCAGGTTGCGCTCGCGGAATTCCTCGGCTTCCTTGGTTCCAAAATCCTTGCGCAGCAGACGGGTGCGTTTGGCCAGCCGATATGCCTTGTTTGCTTCGACAAAGGCGACATAGCGCTGCCAGCGTTCGCTGTTTTCGGTGCCGCCCAGATACTCGTAAGGCGTACGATTGCCCTTGTCGCGGTTTTCGCGGGTCAGGACCAGCACCTTGTTGTTCTTGCTGTCGTCGAAACTGCGCGAGTAGGGCAGGGCGTGGTCGATTTCGGTGGAGCCCTCGAGAAAGATTTCAGCAACATTACCCGAGGCGGCAAGCGGCTTCTGCGAGTAGGCACACTGGCCATTCTGTTCCCGATATAGCCGCCACTTTTCGAACTCCAGGCCTTTGGGCGGATGGCCGAACAGTTCAATGAACTGATCCCGGTCGCGTTGATTTCTGGCTTGATATTCTTCCTGTTCCTTTTTGATTTTGTTGCGCTCATCGAACGGCCGCGACAAATCCCGGGCCATTTCGATGTGCACCGCAGCAGGTGAACCGTAACGGCGGATGATGGCGTTGACCACCTTGCGAGCCTGATTCAGGGCGCGCAGCACGACGGGATTGCGCGGGATGTCAGCATCCTCGGTGAAAAGCATCCGGCCATCCTTGTCGCGCCCGGCGTAGAGCGGCGGCAGATATTTGTGTTCGCCTTCGCCGACCTTGTGCAACTGGCTGTGGTGATAGCCGGCCTCGACGCAGGCCTCGTCGTAGCGCAGCCCCATTTCCATGTGCGGAACGATGGCGCGCAGGGCTTTCAGCGACAGGGCGTGGAATTTGTCGAAACGGATGTTGAGCAGAGCTTCGGTCATTGCCTGCAGATTGGGCAGGTCCAGCCTGGCGAGTTCGGCGCGGACTTCGTCATCGTCCTTGTAGACACTGAGCATCCAGGCAATTTTGTCGAATATTTCCGGTTGACCGCAGAGCGCATCGCCCGAGAGTTTTTTCCACTCGTCGTCGAGACCGGCCTTGGTCAGGGTTTGGCGTAGTTCCTGCCAGGCCGGGATTTTGACCAGCGTGGCGGATTCCGGGTCTTTGGCCTTGCCCTCGACCTTTTGCGCCTCGTTGGGGTAGGTGAGACTGGTGAATTTGAAACTACCGACTTCCAGCAACCCGGCTTTGCTCAGCGCCGTACCGAGTTGCTTATAGGTCAGATCGCCGGCTTGTTGATAGGGCAATGGGAGGCAGACTTGGCGTTCCTGTTCGCTCAGTTGCCGGGTGATGCCGTCGGTGACGATGCGCAGGTTGTTCAGGCGCGTCAGCCAGACGTGGCGTTCGGCGGTGAAACTGGCTTTGGGGGCGCGGTATTCGTCTTTCTCGAAGGTGCAGGTGCCAAGCATCTTGAGCAGGTCGGCGCCGGCCAAGGCAGGCTTCTGCTGCCAGAACAATCCGCTCTTCTTGTCGCCGTTGCCGAGGATGGCGGTTTCCAGCGAGTGTGATGCATGCGGATTGTCGAATCTTCGTTGCTTTTCGAAAAGCAGGGCCAGTTCCTTGGCGAGCACTTCCCGCGCCAGGGCTTTGGTGTACTCGCCCTGCTTGTTGCGTTGCGCATCAGGGAATTCGCCCAATACCATTTCGGCCGCACTGCGATAGCCTTTTTCCGCCATCAGTTTGGCGGTGCCGGCAAGCCCCTGCTTGACCTTGCCGCCTTCGCTCTTGCTGTCGCCTTCGGCCTGTTTAGCTTCGGCACGGCTGATCCAGTGAAAGCCCCGGTGTTTGCACAAGTGGTAAATGACACGCCCCCATTCCTCGTCGTTCAGGCGACGATCGAGGCCGTCGACACGCAAGTGCCAGAGCGGGCGGGTGAAAGCGTGCTCGGGCTGGAATACTTTTGTGTCGGCGATCAGCCCTTCACTTTTCAGCAGGCGGGACAGTTTTTTCAAGCGCCAGGCTCGCCGGAACAGGCGTCGACGCATCAGGCGCGCATTGCGTCGGGCGAGATTTAGTGATTCGCCTTCTTTGGCCGTTTCGGCCTTGTCGAAGGCGCGTACACCCAAGGTGACAATGTGGTTTTCGCCAAGAACGCACCAGCCCACTGATGCGATTCCAATGTCCAAGCCGATGGTATATGTCGCGCTCACGATTTGCAGTTCGCTATTCAAAGTGCGTAGAATAGCGCCATGTAGCTTTCCGGGGTGAGAGCCGTTGCTACAATAAGGTGCCCCTTCGGGGGCGACCGAATCCGGCCCGGCGGGGAAACCCGTCGGGCCTTCTTCATTTTGGCATCCGAGCTACGCGCTGTTCCAAAATGCGCGTCGACTTCTTATAGCGGCAAATGCCCAGGGGTTACGGGTATAAGAGAGATTGAACGGCGGGAAAATGGTGAATTGCAGCCCGATCAGGAGCCGAAGGCTAACGGCCGCTCCGGCCGACGAGCGGCCCCTGAAATGTCAGCGTGCCTCCATCCTGGAGCTTTTGCCCACCCTCACAATTCTTAACCCACCCTCCACCCCACCCCGGTACGATGGGGTCTTTCCCCCTCAGGAGCGAATCATGGGTCTTCTCGATCAGGTAGTCGGCGGGCTGGCCGCCAATGCCCTCGGTGGCAAGGGTAACGGGCTGGCCGAGATGGCCATGCAGTTGGTCAATCAGTATCCGGGCGGCCTCGGCGGGCTGGTGCAGGCTTTCCGGCAGGGCGGGCTGGGCGAGATCGTCGATTCCTGGGTGTCGACCGGGCAGAACCTGCCGGTATCGGGCGATCAGTTGAGTTCGGTGCTCGGCAGCGACCTCCTCGGCACGCTGGCCGGGCAGGCCGGGGTGGCGCCGCAGGAGCTGTCGAGCGGGCTGGCCGCTCTGCTGCCCGGACTGGTCGACCAGCTGACGCCGGGCGGCAAGCTGCCGGAAGGCGGCGACCTGCTGGCGCAGGGGCTGGACATGCTGAAGAAGGGCGGGCTGTTCGGCTGAGCGGGCGGGGTCTCTCGCGGCCACCGGCCTGCGACCGGAAAACGCCGGAAACACCGGAATTCGCACCGGCATCCGCCCGAGAATTCACTCGAGCTTCATCGCGCAAGCCGCTGCACCGGCGTGACTTTCCTCCCGCAAACCCTGATGCGGACAGGGTTTGCGGGCAATCCGCCCTCAAGCTCGCGGGGCATGGCGCCGTTAAGGCCTCATCGCCCATCACGCCGACGGAGGCCGCGATGAAGATCGCCAGTTCCGAGCTGCAGCTGGCCGCCAGCCACAGCAAGCTGCAACACCATGAAACCCGGGAATCCCTGCGCATGTGGGTCGGCAACGACCGGCCGCGCTTTGCCGGCGAGCCGCCGGCGCCGGCCCGGGAGACGCCGGCCTCGACGGTCAGCCTGTCCGATGCCGGGAAAGCCGCCCAGGCGGCGGATACGGAGGCGCTGGACGAGAGCCGCGCCGCGGTCGACAACGATCCGCGCCTGCGCCTGATCCGCTCGCTGGTGGCCCTGCTCACCGGGCGCGAGGTGCGCATCTTCGATGCGGCCGAGCTGGAGGCGCCGCCGGCGGACGGCCCGGCCGCTCCGGCGCCCGCCCGGCCGGCGGAAGCGGCGCGCGCGCCGGAACCGGCCGGCTACGGCATCGAGTACGACCGGCACGAGTCGTACACCGAAGTCGAGGAAACGCGCTTCGCGGCGCAGGGCACGGTGCGCACGGCCGACGGCCGGGAAATCGCCTTCTCGCTTTCGCTCGAGATGTCGCGCAGCTACCACGAGGAGTCGAACGTCAGCCTGCGTCTCGGCGACGCCCGCCGGACCAAGGATCCGCTGGTGCTCAACTTCGACGGCGGTGCGGCCGGGCTGACCAGCCAGCGCTTCGCGTTCGATCTCGACGCCGACGGACGCGACGAGCAGATCAATTTCGTGGCCGGCGGCAGCGGCTTCCTGGTTTTCGACCGCAATGGCGACGGCCGCGCCAACGATGGCAGCGAACTGTTCGGCGCCCTGAGCGGCGACGGTTTTGCCGATCTGGCGGCGCTCGACGACGATGGCAACGGCTGGATCGACGAGAACGATGCGGCCTTCGCGCAACTCGCCGTGTGGACCCGCGACGGCGAGGGCCAGGATCGTCTCGCCGGCCTGCTCGAGGCCAACGTCGGGGCGCTCTCGCTGGCCCGCGTGGCGACACCGTTCGATCTCCGGACCGCGAACAACGAACTGCTCGGCGAGGTGCGCACGAGCGGTGTTTTTTTGCAGGAAGACGGCCGCGCTGGCACAATGCAGCAGATTGATCTGACTGTCTGAGACCGCCGCCACGAGCGGTGGACCGGATCAGAAGCAACGCACAGGGAGCGTGTTCCGGCATGGGAAATCTGAAGATCTGGGTGCGGCTCACCGCAGCCATCTGGTTCGTTCTGGTGATCGTCTGGACGGGCATGATCGTCTGGGAAAGCCAGGTCAATCGCGAGACCGCCATCCGCCAGGCGCAGGATTTCGCGCAAAGCATCCACGAGATGACCATGGCCGGCCTGACCGGCATGATGATCACCGGCACCGTCGACCAGCGCGAGGTCTTCCTCGACCAGATCAAGCAGCTGTCGATCATCAAGGATCTGCACGTGATGCGCAGCGAGGCGGTGGCCGCGACCTACGGGCCGGACACCAAGTCCACCCGCGCGCTCGACGCCGTCGAGAAGCAGGTGATGCAGGACGGCAAGCCCCATGTCTCGGTCGGCCAGGGCGCCAGCGGCCCCTACCTGCGCGTGGTCAATCCGACGCGCGCCGCGAAGAACTATCTCGGCAAGGACTGCCTGACCTGCCACCAGGTGCCGGAAGGCACGGTCCTCGGCGTGGTCAGCATGAACATCTCGCTCGATTCGGTCGAGCAGGAGGTCGCCAGCTTCCGCCTGAAGATCGCCGGGGTCGCCTTCGCGGTGAGCCTGCTCCTGCTCTTCGTCATCTATTTCTTCACCCGGCACTTCGTCACCCGCCCGCTCGAGGCGCTCAAGGGCGGCCTGCAGGACATCGCCCGCGGCGAGGGCGACCTGACCCGCCGCCTGAGCGTGCGCAGCAAGGACGAGATCGGCGAGACGGCACTGATCTTCAACGAGATGATGGAGAACTTCTGCGGCCTGGTCCGTCAGGTGGGCGCCTCGGCCGGCCAGGTGTCCTCGCAGGCGCAGGAACTCTCGGGCGCCGCCCGCCGGGTCGAAACCGGCTCGCACCAGCAGAACGAGAAATCCCTGCAGGCGGCGGCGGCGGTGGAGAACATGGTCGGCAGCATCGCCTCGATCTCGCAGAGCACCGAGCACGTCCATCAGCAATCGCAGGACAGCCTGCGCCGCGCCGAGGAAGGCAACCGCAACCTGGGCCGCCTGCAGGCCGAGATGCGGAGCGTCGAGCAGGCGGTCAACATGATGGCCGACTCGGTCAACAACTTCGTGCAGAACACCGAGGCGATCAACAAGATGACGCAG
The DNA here is from genome assembly GCA_026646875.1 of Rhodocyclaceae bacterium. Taxonomy (GTDB): domain Bacteria; phylum Pseudomonadota; class Gammaproteobacteria; order Burkholderiales; family Rhodocyclaceae; genus 66-26. Next base: position 20,367 of record JAPKHL010000026.1, read on the forward strand.
GAGGTCAAGGGCATCGCCGAACAGACCAACCTGCTCGCCCTCAACGCGGCCATCGAGGCGGCGCGCGCCGGCGAGGCCGGTCGCGGTTTCGCCGTGGTCGCCGACGAGGTGCGCAAGCTGGCCGAGAAGTCGGCCATGTCGGCGAACGAGATCGACGCCATCACAGCCACCCTGTCCAACCAGTCGGTCAACGTGCGCCAGGCGATCAGCGAGGGGCTGGAACACATCGCCTCGAGCCAGCGCACGGTCGACGATGTCGCCAGCGTGCTGCAGGCGACCAACGGTTCGGTCACCGAGGTCGGACACGGGCTCGACGCCATCGCCGCGGCCACCGACGAACAGCGCCGCGTCAGCCGCGAGGTCGCCGACAGCATCGAGGCGATTGCCGACATGGCGCGGCAGAACAACATTGCCGTCGAGCAGACGGCAAGCGCCGCGCAGACGCTCGAGGGGCTTTCGCAGACCCTGCAGTCGACGGTCGGCCGTTTCCGGGTGTAGGCGAACGCCGGCGCCGGCGGGGCCCGGTGCGTCAGAGCAGCTGCAGGGGAACCGAGGCCTCGAGATCGCTGCCGCTGCCCTGCACGGCCGGCTGGCCGAGACGGGCCAGCGCGCGGTTGGCGTCATGCAGGCGATCGAGGACCTTGGCGACGAGCACCGTGTTGAAGCGCTCGCGGACCTCGTCGGAGCCCAGGTCGAGGGCGGCGCTGTTGATTTCGAGGAAGAGCGTCGGCTCCAGCGTCACCACGGTGGTCCGCCGCACCGCATCGGTCGGATGCAGGTAGGTGGCCTCGCCGACCAGCTCGCCGGCGCCAAGCCGGCAGATGGCGCGCCCTTCCAGCGACACCTCGACGAAGCCCTCGACGATCACCCCGAACATGCGGCTGCTGCTGCCCTCGCGGATCAGCGTGACCTTTTCCGAGAGTTCGCGCCAGACGCTGATGCGCAGGACCTCCCACAGCTCGATGTCCTCGAAGTCGGCAAAGAACTCGAGCTTGCGCAGGCGTTCGAAATGCGCCTCGTCCTGCGCCGTATCGTCGTCCTCGAGCATCTGGTAGCGCACCGTGGACAGATCCTTGGCGAATTCGGCGCCATTGCGGTAACGGTTGTAGAGGTCCTTTTCCAGGGCCTTGCGCAGGATCGGATCGAGGCCGGCCGGCAGGCTCGGGTTGAGGGCGCAGACCGACGGCGCTTCCATGTTGATGATCTTGTACACCAGCGTCGCCGCGTTGCTGGCGCGGAACGGCAGGCGGCCGGTGAGCAGCTGGAAGAGCAGGACGCCGAGCGAGTAGAGGTCGGTCTTCTGGTTGAGCGGGTAGTTCTTGATCTGCTCGGGCGACATGTAGGCCGGCGAGCCGACGCCCATGACGAAGGTCGAATCCTTGCCCATGTCCTTGTGCAGGTTGATGGCCAGGCCGAAATCGGTGATCTTGGGATTGTCGGCGGCGTCGATCAGGATGTTCGCCGGCTTGATGTCGCGGTGCACCACCCCGCGCCGGAAGGCGTGATCGAGCGCCATGCAGCACTTGAAGATGATGCCGATCACCCGGTGCATGGGCAGCAGCTTGTCGATCGTGCAGAACTTGTCGAGCGGCACGCCATCGATGTATTCCATCACCAGGTAGGCCTGCTCGTCCTCGACGACAGCGTCGTAGATGCGGACGATGTTCGGGTGGTCGAGCCGCCGGCCGATCGAATCCTCGGTCTGGAACAGCTTGCGCAGGCGCCGCGACATCGCGGCATTTTCCTGCCCGAAGCGGACGAGCTTGATCGCCACCTCGCGATCCATGTCCGGATCGCGCGCCAGGTAAACGACCGCGGTCGCTCCCTTGCCAAGGGGGCGGATCACTTCGTATTTGCCGATTTTTTCCGTCATCGCCGAATCTTGCCGTCGCTGGGCCCGTCGCGGGCCGGAACCGGCCGCCCCATGCCGCGGACACCGGTGCACGGGGGATTTAACCACAGACCCGCCCGGTGCTCGAAAAATTCCCGCCGGGGGGCTTGAAACCGTTCACTCCGCCCCCATCTCGGTCGGGTTTTCCGGGAGATCGCCAACCATGCAAGCGCAAGAAAAAGACAACGCCGCCCCTGTCGAGGGTGAAACCACCGCCGCCAGCTCCACCGTGGACACCACGCCGAGCCTCGAGGAAACCCTGCGCCAGGCCGAGCTGAAGGCCGAGGAGCACCATGACGCCTGGCTGCGCGCCAAGGCCGAAACGGAGAACGTGCGCCGGCGCGCGCAGGAGGACATCGCCAAGGCGGCCAAGTTCGCCATCGAGAAGTTCGCCGGCGAGCTGATCGCCGTGCGCGACAGCCTCGAGGCCGCGTTGGCCACCGAGACACCGAGCATCGACAGCCTGAAGGCCGGGACCGAGCTGACCCTCAAGCAGCTGACCGCCGCCTTCGAGAAATCCGGCCTCGGCGAGATCAACCCGCTGGGCGAGAAGTTCGATCCGCACCGCCACCAGGCGATCAGCATGGTCGAGTCCGAGCAGGAGGCGAACACCGTCGTCACCGTGCTGCAGAAGGGCTACCTGCTGGCCGACCGCGTGCTGCGTCCGGCGCTCGTCGTGGTGGCCAAGCCGAAGGCTTGAAATCCCCCCGCCGGAGCCCCAGATAGGCTTCATCCGAATTGATGGATTCACAGATTCACGCATTCGCGCATTCCAACGAATTACCGAAAGGACACTGAACATGGGCAAGATCATCGGCATCGACCTCGGCACCACCAACTCCTGCGTCGCCGTCATGGAGGGCGGCAAGCCCAAGGTCATCGAGAACTCGGAAGGCGCGCGCACCACGCCGTCCATCGTCGCCTACACCGACGACGGCGAGATCCTCTGCGGCGCGCCGGCCAAGCGCCAGGCCGTCACCAACCCCAAGAACACCCTGTTCGCCGTCAAGCGCCTGATCGGCCGCCGCTTCGAGGAAAAGGAAGTGCAGAAGGACATCTCGCTGATGCCCTTCAAGATCCTCAAGGCCGACAACGGCGACGCCTGGGTCGAGGCGCGCGGCGACAAGATCGCGCCGCCGCAGGTCTCCGCCGAGGTGCTGCGCAAGATGAAGAAGACCGCCGAGGACTACCTCGGCGAGGAAGTCACCGAAGCGGTCATCACCGTGCCGGCCTACTTCAACGACAGCCAGCGCCAGGCGACCAAGGACGCCGGCCGCATCGCCGGCCTGGAAGTCAAGCGCATCATCAACGAGCCGACGGCGGCCGCGCTGGCCTTCGGCATGGACAAGAAGCAGGGCGACAAGAAGATCGCCGTGTATGACCTCGGCGGCGGCACCTTCGACGTCTCGATCATCGAGATCGCCGAGATCGACGGCGAGCACCAGTTCGAGGTGCTGGCCACCAACGGCGATACCTTCCTCGGCGGCGAGGACTTCGACCAGCGCCTGATCGACTACATCATCGAGGAATTCCGGAAGGAGTCCGGCGTCAACCTGAAGAGCGACGTGCTGGCCCTGCAGCGCCTCAAGGAAGCCGCCGAGAAGGCGAAGATCGAGCTTTCCTCGTCGCAGCAGACCGAGGTCAACCTGCCCTACATCACCGCCGACGCCTCCGGTCCGAAGCACCTGGCGCTGAAGATCACGCGCGCCAAGTTCGAATCGCTGGTCGATGAGCTGGTCGAACGCACCATCGCCCCCTGCGCCACCGCGCTGAAGGACGCCGGCGTCAAGGTCAGCGACATCGACGACGTGATCCTGGTCGGCGGCCAGACGCGCATGCCGAAGGTGCAGGAAAAGGTGAAGGCGTTCTTCGGCAAGGAACCGCGCAAGGACGTGAACCCGGACGAAGCCGTTGCCGTCGGCGCGGCCATCCAGGGCGGCGTGCTGCAGGGCGAGGTGAAGGACGTGCTGCTGCTCGACGTGACCCCGCTGTCGCTGGGCATCGAGACGCTGGGCGGCGTGATGACCAAGCTGATCCAGAAGAACACCACGATCCCGACCAAGGCCAGCCAGGTCTTCTCGACCGCCGACGACAACCAGTCGGCGGTGACCATCCACGTCCTGCAGGGCGAGCGCGAAATGGCCTCCGGCAACAAGAGCCTCGGCCAGTTCAACCTCTCGGACATCCCGCCGGCGCCGCGCGGCATGCCGCAGATCGAGGTCACCTTCGACATCGACGCCAACGGCATCCTGCACGTTTCGGCCAAGGACAAGGCCACCGGCAAGGAGAACAAGATCAAGATCCAGGCCTCCTCCGGCCTCTCGGAAGAGGAAGTCCAGCGCATGGTGCGCGACGCCGAGCTGCACGCAGAGGAAGACAAGAAGGCGCATGAGCTGGCCGATACCCGCAACCAGGCCGACGGCATGGTGCACATGGTCCGCAAGTCGCTCGCCGAGTACGGGGACAAGCTCGACGCCGGCGAGAAGGAAGGCATCGAGGCCGCGATCAAGGCAGTCGAGGACGTCCTGCGCGATGGCGACAAGGACGCGATCGCGGCCAAGACCGAGGCCCTCGGCGCCGCCGCCCAGAAACTCGGCGAGAAGATGTACGCCCAGCAGCAGGCCGAGGCCGGCGCGGCCGGCGCCGGTGCCGGCGCCCAGGCGCAGGGCGAGAAGACGGTCGAGGGCGATGTCGTCGATGCCGAATTCACGGAAGTGAAGGACAAGAAGTAAGCCGGGCGGGCGGGGCGGGGCGGGGAGAGAGGAGTAACATCTCTCCCCTCGCCCCGGCGGTCCGCTTCTCACCTCCAACTCCTCACTCCTCACGGTTTCCAATGTCCAAACGCGACTTTTACGATGTCCTCGGAGTCAATCGCGACGCCTCCGAGGACGAGATCAAGAAGGCCTACCGCAAGCTGGCCATGAAGTACCATCCGGACCGCAATCCGGACAATCCGAAGGCCGAGGAGCATTTCAAGGAGGCCAAGGAGGCCTACGAGATCCTGTCGGACAGCCAGAAGCGCGCCGCCTATGACCAGTACGGTCATGCCGGTGTGGACCCGCAGGCCGGCATGGGCGGTGGCGGCTTTGGCGCCGGCGGCTTCTCGGACGCCTTCGGCGGCATCTTCGACGAAATCTTCGGCGGCGGCCGCGGCGGCCGCTCCAACATCTACCGTGGCGCCGACCTGCGCTACAACCTCGAGATCACCCTCGAACAGGCGGCCTTCGGCACCGAAACCAAGATCCGCATTCCGACCATGGAGGTCTGCGAGTCCTGCCACGGCTCCGGCGCCAAGTCCGGCACCCAGCCGAAGACCTGCCCGACCTGCCAGGGCAGCGGCCAGGTGCGGCTGCAGCAGGGCTTCTTCTCGATCCAGCAGACCTGTCCGAAGTGCCACGGCACCGGCCGCTTCATCGCCGATCCGTGCGGCAGCTGCCACGGTGCCGGCCGCGTCAAGCAGCACAAGACGCTGGCGGTGAAGATTCCCGCCGGGGTCGACGAGGGCGATCGCATCCGGCTGTCCGGCGAGGGCGAGCACGGCATCAACGGCGGCCCGTCCGGCGACCTCTACGTGCAGATCCACCTCAAGCCGCACCCGGTTTTCCAGCGCGAGGGCAATGACCTGCATTGCGAGATGCCGATCAGCTTCACCACGGCGGCCCTCGGCGGCGAAATCGAGATCCCCACCCTCGACGGCGCAGCCAAGCTCAGGATTCCCGCCGAGACGCAGACCGGCAAGGTGTTCCGCCTGCGCGGCAAGGGTATCAAGGGCGTGCGCAGCCACGCGCTGGGCGACCTGCTCTGCCACGTCGTGATCGAAACCCCGGTGCATCTCACCGAGCGCCAGAAGGAACTGCTGCGCGAACTCGAGGAATCGAGCCGGGAAAACGCGGCGCATCACAACCCGCGCGCCAAGTCCTGGATGGACCGGGTGCGCGATTTCTTCGCCGCCAGCTGACCGTTCCGGGCGCCGGCCCATGTAAGCCCGGTGTCAGCATCTCCGACCATGCTATGGCTTTGGCGATAGTCTCGCCAGAGCCATACCCACTATAACGAGGAACGAGGAGATTCTGACATGGCGCGAGTCCGCACCCTGCTGGCCGGTCTTGCCTGCGCATGCCTTGCGCAGTTCGCGAGCGCCGAGACCGGCGTCACCGACAGCAGCATCACCATCGGCATGACCTCCCCCTTCTCCGGACCGAACGGCGCCTACGGCACGGAGATGCGGGAAGTCATCGGTGCCTACTTCAAGCAGATCAACGCCGGCGGCGGCATCGGTGGCCGCAAGCTCGAGCTGGTCGCCCTCGACGACGGGTACGAGACCGAACGCACCCTGGCCAATACCCGTACCCTGATCGGCGAGAAGAAGGTCTTCGCGATGGTCGCCGCCTATGGCTCGAGCCCGACCACGGCGGCGATGAACGAAGTCTTCGGCCCGGCCGGCGTGCCGCTGGTGGGCACCATCTCCGGCGCCGATTCGCTGCGCCAGCCGGTACGGGAGAATCCCAACAACCGCTACATGTTCAACGTGCGCGCCAGCTACGCCAACGAAACCGAGAGCATCGTCAACCAGCTGGTTTCGCTGGGCATGAAGAACATTGCGGTGTTCTACCAGAACGACGGTTTTGGAAAATCCGGCCTCGACGGCGTCACGGCGGCGCTGAAGAAGCACAACCTGACGCCTTCCGCCGTCGGCACCGTCGAGCGCAACTCCCTCGACGTCGCCCAGGCCGTGCAGACCATCGCCAAGGCCAACCCGCAAGCGGTCGTGATGGTCACGCTGGTCAAGCCGACCGTGGAGTTCGTCCGGGCCATGCGCAAGGCGCGCCAGAATCCGCAACTCATGACCCTTTCCCCGGTCGGCGCCGACCTGCTGGTCAAGGAACTCGGTGACGATGCACGCGGCATCGGCATCTCGCAGGTCATGCCCTACCCCTGGAACGACACGACGCCGGTCGTGCGCGACTACCAGCGACTGATCGGCAAGCAGATGCAGCCGTCCTACTACGGCATCGAGGCCTACGTCACCGCCAAGGTGCTGGTCGAGGCCCTGCGCCGGTCCGGCAAGGACCTGACCCGCGAGCGCTTCGTCCAGGCGCTGGAAGGCATGAGCAGCCACGACACCGGGGGCTACCGCGTCGGTTTCTCGCCCAACGAACGCAGCGGTTCGCGCTTCGTCGAACTGACCGTGATCGGCAACGGCGGCCGCGTCCTGCGCTGACCCCGCCCCGCGCGCCGGCATGGCGCGACGGGGAAAGCCGCGGCGGGCGGGTGACTTGCCCAAGCCGCCGCTTGAGCGCAGGATGGCGCGGTCGGCAAAGAAAAACGATCCCATGAACATCCTGCTGCTCGACATCGACGGGGCCATCCCCGAGGCCCTCCTCCCCACCGTCGAAACCCTCGCCGGCAACGCTCGCCTGCGGATCTGCCGGCACCCCGATGCGCTCGCGGCCCGGCTTTCCGCCCCGCTGCCGGACGTGCTGCTGCTGGCCGGCGACGATGCCGGCCGGCTGCGCGACACCTTCGCCGGATTGCGTGCCCGGCATGCCCTGCCCCCGGCCATCGCCATCACCGCCGATCCCGACGTGTCCGCCGTGCTCGCCCTGCTGCGCTCCGGCATCCGCGACTGCGTGGTGCGCGACAGCGCCGGCCACTGGCCCGCCGCCCTCGCCGAGTCCCTGGCGGCGCTCGAAGCCGCGCCGCATGCCCCGCCCGCCCCCCGGGCATCGACGCAGACCGAGCAGATCATCGACGGCTGCTCGGTGGCGATCTTCGCCATCGACCGCGAGCACCGCGTCACGCACTGGAACCGGGCCTGTGCGCAGTTGACCGGCATCGCCGCACACGCGGTACTGGGTACCCGCGAACAATGGCGGGCCTTCTACCCGCAGGCCCGCCCCTGCCTCGCCGACCTGCTCCTCGACGGCGCCCGCCGAGAGGAAATGGCGGCCCTGTACGGTGACAAATCGCTGCACATCGCCGGCGAACAGGCGGACACCTGCGAGGCGGAAGATTTCTTTCCCGCGCTGGGCGAAAAGGGGCGCTGGCTGTATTTCACCGCCGCCATCCTGCGCGATGCGGACGGCGGGATCGTCGGCGCGGTGGAAACCCTGCAGGACGTCAGCGAGCGTGAACTTGCCCGGCGCGCCCTGCACGCCAGTGAAGGCCTGCTGCGGCAGATCATCCAGTGCAGTTCGGTGGCCACCTTCGTGATCGACGAATGCCACGAGATCACCCACTGGAACCAGGCCTGCGAGATCCTGCTCGGGCAATCGGCCGAGACGGCGATCGGTTGCCGCACCCTGGCCCGGGAAATCTACCGGGAGGAGCGGCCGGTCCTCGCCGACCTGGTCCTCGACGGCGCCGCGGAAACCGAGATCGCCCGCTACTACGACGGCCGCTACCGGCGCTCGCCGGTCGCCGACGGTCTTTTCGAGGTCGAGGACTACTTTCCGCACCTGCCCGGCGGCCCACGCTGGCTGCATTTCGCCGCCGCGCCGCTGCACGACGGACAGGGGCGGACCATCGGCGCCATCGAAACCCTGATCGACATCAGCGAACGCAAGCGCGCCGAGGCGCTGATCCTCGAAAGCGAACAGCGCCTCGCCCAGATCGTCGACGGCTCGCCGGTGGCCACCTTCGTGATCGACCGCCAGCATCGCGTCACCCACTGGAACCGCGCCTGCAGCGTGCTCACCGGCCTGCCGGCCACGGCCATGCTCGGCACCCGCGAGCAATGGCGCGCCTTCTACGCGAGCGAGCGCCCCTGCATGGCCGACCTGGTGCTCGACGGTGCCGACGAAAGCGCCCTCGACCGCTACTACGCGACCAAGCACTACCACCGCTCGCCGGTGGTCGAGGGCGGCTACGAGGCGCAGGATTTTTTCCCGAACTTCGGCAGCAGCGGCCGCTGGCTCTACTTCACGGCGGCGCCGCTGCGCGATGCGCGCGGCGGAATCATCGGCGCGATCGAGACCCTGCAGGACATCACCGAGCAGAAACGCGCCGAACAGGGATTGCGCGAAAGCGAGGAACGCTACCGCATCCAGTCGATCACCGACGGGATGACCGGCCTGTACAACACGCGCCACTTCACCCAGCGCCTGCAGGAGGAAATGGCGCGCTGCGAGCGCTATGGCCATCCGCTGTCGCTGATGGTGCTCGACGTCGATGATTTCAAGCGTTTCAACGACAGCTGGGGGCACGTCCAGGGAGACGAGGTCCTGATCAGTCTGGCCGAGTGCATCCGCGCCTGCCTGCGCTGCAGCGACCAGGCGTTCCGCTACGGGGGCGAGGAATTCGTGGTGCTGCTTCCGGAAACCGGGCTCGACGAGGCCGAGGCGGCCGCCCGGCGGGTCTGCGCGCTATTCGCCGCGCGCGCGCAACGACCGCAGGCGGGCCTGGCGCTCCACTGCACGACAAGCATCGGCGTCACGCGCTGCGCGCCCGGCGAAAGCCCGCGCGCCTTCGTGGCGCGGGCGGACTCAGGAACCTACGAGGCCAAGCGCCTGGGCAAGAACCGCGTCGTGCGCGTCGAGCCGCCACCGGCGACCTGAGCCGCCGGAAGGGCTCGCAGCACGCTCAGGCGCGGCGCCACAGCGTGCCCTGCGGCGTATCCTCGAGCGCGATGCCGGCCTCGGCCAGCTCGGCGCGAATCCGGTCGGCCGCAGCGAAATCGCGGGCTTTCTTGGCCGCCGCGCGCGCGGCGATCTTCTCCTCCACCGCCGCCGGCGTCAGCGCTGCCGCCGCCGCGCCCGCCGTACCCGCCTCGACCGGCGCAGCCTGCAGGAAGGCCAGCGGGTCGCGGCCGAGCAGGCCAAGCACCCCGCCGAGGGCCCGCAACTGGGCGGCCAGCGCCGGATCGTGCGAACGATTGACCTCGCCGGCCAGATCGAACAGCACGGCGATCGCCTCCGGCGTGTTGAAGTCGTCGTCGAGCGCCGCGCGGAAGCGCTGCGCGTGCGCTTCGTCCCAGCGCACCGCCGCGGCGCCGGCGGCGACGCCACGCAGCGCGGTGTAGAGGCGGGTCAGCGCATGCCGCGCATCGTCGAGATGCGCATCGGAGTAGTTGAGCGGGCTGCGGTAGTGCGCGCGCAGGATGAAGAAGCGCAGGACCTCGGCGTCGTAGCGCTTGAGCACTTCGCGGATGGTGAAAAAGTTGCCGAGCGATTTCGACATCTTCTCGTCGTCCACCCGCACGAAACCGTTGTGCATCCAGTAATTGACGAAGGCGCACCGGTGCGCGCCCTCGGACTGGGCAATCTCGTTCTCGTGATGCGGGAACTGCAGGTCCTGGCCGCCGCCATGGATGTCGAAATGCGGGCCGAGCAGATCCGAGCTCATCGCCGAGCATTCGATGTGCCAGCCCGGCCGGCCATTGCCCCACGGCGAGGTCCAGAACGGCTCGCCTTCCTTGGCATGCTTCCAGAGCACGAAGTCGAGCGGGTCCTGCTTGGCCGAGTCGACCTCGACGCGCTCGCCGGCACGCAGGTCGTCGAGCGACTTGCCGGACAGCCGGCCGTAGCCCGGAAACTTGCGCACCGAAAAATTCACGTCGCCGTCCGCCGCCTGGTAAGCCAGCCCGTTGCGTTCGAGCTGGCCGATCAGTTCCAGCATCTGCGGCACATACTGCGTGGCGCGCGGCTCGTGGTCGGGCTTCTGCACGCCGAGCGCCGCCGCATCCTCGTCCATCAGGCGAATGAAGCGCTCGGTGAGCGCCCCGATGGTCTCGCCGTTCTCCACCGCCCGACGGATGATCTTGTCATCAATGTCGGTGATATTGCGGACATAGGTCACCTCGAAGCCGCTCGCCCGCAACCAGCGCTGCACCACGTCGAACACCACGAGCACCCGGGCGTGCCCGAGGTGACAATAGTCATAGACGGTCATCCCGCAGACGTACATGCGGACCCGTCCCGGTTCGATGGGAACGAATTCCTGCTTTTCCCGGCTCAGGGAGTTGTAGATCTTCAGCATTTTCGGCGACTCGAGAGGGGGCTCCGACGGCTGGCGGAGCAGACGGAAAACTTTGGATTCGACGCGCTTCTTGTTAGAATCGGCGGTTGGTCACGCCGCTCACGCAACCACTTTAGCAAAGTATATCACAACGATGCGCCCACGCCTCCCGACGCCTTTGCTGGCGGGCCTTCCAGCCCGCCTGCCGTCCCTTCTGAGCGGACTTCTCCTGGGTCTTTCCCTGGGGCTTTCCGCACCTTTCGCGCACGCCGACAACCTTCCCGAAATCCAGCGCCTGATGAAGCAGGGCCAGATGCCGCAGGCACTCGAGAAAACCGAGGCCTATCTCGCCAGCCGGCCGAAGGATGCGCAGGGCCGTTTCATGAAAGGCCTGATCTTCACCGAGATGGGCCGTCCGGCCGACGCGATCGCGATTTTCACCAAGCTCACCGAGGATTACCCGGAGCTGCCCGAACCCTACAACAACCTGGCCGTCCTCTACGCCCAGCAGAAGCAGTACGACAAGGCGCGCACCGCCCTCGAGATGGCGATCCGCACGCATCCGAGCTACGCCATCGCGCATGAGAACCTGGGCGACGTTTACGCCAAGCTGGCCAGCCAGGCCTACGACAAGGCGCTGCAACTCGATTCCGCCAACACCGGCGCGCAATCCAAGCTGTCGTTGATCCGCGAGCTGATCAGCACCTCCGCGCCGAAAGCGCCGGCCCGGCCGGCCGCCGCCGCGCGCCCGGCCACCGAAACCGTCCGCCCGGCGACGCCCGCCGCGGAACCGGCAAAACCGGCAAGCACCCCGCCGGCTCCCGCCGCAGCCACCGTGGCCACGGTAACGCCTCCGGCCCGTCCTGCGGAAAAACCGCTCGAGCCGGCGCGCGTCGACAAACCGGCGGAAAAGGCCCCGGAAAAAGCCGCCGAACAGAAACCGGCCGACCAGAACGCCGAGGCCGACATCGTCAAGGCGGTCCAGGGCTGGGCCGCCGCCTGGTCGCGCAAGGACGTCAAGGCCTACCTCGCCTACTACGCCCCCGCCTTCCAGACGCCCAACGGCCAGGCCCGCAAGGCCTGGGAGAACGAGCGGGCGCAACGCATCGACAAACCCGGCAAGCTGCAGGTCGGTGTCGAGGACATCAAGGTATCGCTTGACGGCGACAAGGCCACGGTGAAGTTCCGCCAGCACTACAGCTCGGCCTCGCTGAAATCCTCCACTGGCAAGACGCTCGTCCTGATCAGATCCGGCGGCAAGTGGATGATCCAGCAGGAGCGCGTCGGCTGATGCGGCGGACCGCGCTCGCCATCGTCCTGATGGTCGCCTGCGCGGGAGGGTCCGCGATTCCGGGCGCGGGCGGCCGCCCGCCGTCCGGCGCCACCTACTCCGATTCCGGCCCCGCCGGCCCGGAGCCGATGCTCGCCCGCATCCTCGCCGAGATCGAGAAGAACCGGCTGGACAACGCGCTGCTGCAAACCGAGGCCCTGCTGCGTCAGTACCCGAACTTCCGGCTCGGGCACCTGATCAAGGGCGACCTCCTGCTGGCGCGCAGCCAGCCGATCGCCACCCTCGGCAACGCCGCCAATGCCCCGCAGGACCGCCTGAGCGACCTGCGCGAGGAGGCCGTCGTCCGCCTGCACGGCTATCGCCACAAGCCGCCGGCCAACCACGTGCCGCGCTACCTGCTGCAGATGCAGCCCGACCAGAAGCACGCCGTCGTCGTCGATACGCGCAAATCGCGCCTCTACCTGTACGAGAACGACACCGGCGCCGGCGGCCGGCCGCGTTTCGTCGCCGACTATTACGTCACGCACGGCAAGCTCGGCGCCGAGAAGATGCGCGAGGGCGACAAGAAGACGCCGGTCGGCGTCTATCACGTCACCTCCAGCCTGTCGACCAAGAAACTCGGGGATTTTTACGGCAGCGGCGCCTTCCCGATCAACTATCCCAACGAATGGGACCGCCGCCAGGGACGCAACGGCCACGGCATCTGGCTGCACGGCACGCCGTCCGACACCTTCTCGCGCCCGCCCAAGGCCTCCGACGGCTGCGTGGTGCTGGCCAACAGCGATCTCGACGCGCTGGCGAGAAACCTGCAGGTCGGCCTGACGCCGGTGATCATCAGCAACGAGGTCGAATGGCTGTCGCTCGACGACTGGCAACGCGAACGCACGGCACTCGACCGCAAGCTCGACGAATGGCGGAGCGACTGGGAAAGCCGCGATCCGGAGCGCTTCCTGCGCCATTATTCGAAGGACTTCTCGACCCGGGGACAGACCCTCGAGCAGTTTGCCCGCCAGAAGCGCGAGGTCAACGCCAGCAAGCAGTGGATCCGCGTGCGGCTCGAGAACCGCTCGATGTTCCGCGACCCGGGCAAGGACGAACTGGTCGTCGTCACTTTCGACCAGGAGTACAGCAGCAACAACCTCAACAACCGGATGAAGAAACGCCAGTACTGGATCCGCGAGGACGGTACCTGGAAAATCATTTACGAAGGAGCCGCATGATGTTCGCCAAGCTTTCGACCCTGACCGCCGGTCTTCTCCTCTCCGTTGCCGCCTTCGCCGCGCCGACGGTCGAGATGCAGACCAGCATGGGCCGCATCGTCATCGAACTCGACCAGGAAAAGGCGCCGAAGACGGTGCAGAATTTCCTGCAATACACCAAGGATGGTTTCTACAACGGAACCATTTTCCACCGCGTGATCGACGGCTTCATGATCCAGGGCGGCGGCTTCACCCGCAACATGGAGCAGAAGCCGACCAACGCCCAGATCGTCAACGAGGCGCGCAATGGCCTCAAGAACGCGCGCGGCACCCTGGCCATGGCGCGTCGTGCCGAGCCGCACTCGGCCACTGCCCAGTTTTTCATCAACCATCGCGACAACCCCGCGCTCGACCATACCGGCGACCGCGATGGCCGCACCTGGGGCTACGCCGTGTTCGGCAAGGTTGTCGAAGGGATGGAGGTGGTCGACAAGATCGCCAAGGTCCCGACCGGCGACCGCACCATGCACCAGAACGTACCGCTCGAACCGGTGGTCATCGAGTCGGTCAAGATCATCCCCGAGAAAAAGTAAGGAATCCCCATGATCAAGCTGCACACCAATTTCGGCGTCATCGCCCTCGAACTCGACGCGGAAAAGGCGCCGGAAACGACCAGGAATTTCATCGCCTACGTCGAGGCCGGGCACTACGACAACACCGTTTTCCACCGCGTGATCGACGGCTTCATGATCCAGGGCGGCGGTTTCGAACCGGGCATGAAGCAGAAGGACACCCGCGCGCCGATCAAGAACGAGGCCGACAACGGCCTGAAGAACGACCGCTACACCATCGCCATGGCGCGCACCGGCGATCCGCACTCGGCCACCGCCCAGTTCTTCATCAACGTGGCCGACAATGACTTCCTCAATTTCAAGACACCGAACGGCAACGGCTGGGGCTACTGCGTCTTCGGCAAGGTCGTCGAGGGCACCGACGTGGTCGACCGGATCAAGGGCGTGAAAACCGGCAATGCCGGCTTCCACCAGGACGTCCCGAAGGAGGACGTGATCATCGAACGCGCCGAAATCTGCTGAACGGCCATCCTTCGGAACTCCGCCGGGCATCCCCTTGATCCTCTTCATCTCGGACCTGCACCTCTCGGTGCAGGCGCCCGGCGCCACCCGCCTCCTGCTTGACTTCCTCGCCGGCCGCGCCCGCCAGGCCGAGGCGCTCTACATCCTCGGCGACCTCTTCGAGGCCTGGCCGGGCGACGACGCCATCGCAGCCGACGGCGACGCCGATGACCGTCACAACGCCACCATCGTCGCCGCGCTGCGCGACCTGTCCGATCGTGGCGTGGCGCTCAACGTGATGCACGGCAACCGCGA
>JAPKHL010000027.1 GCA_026646875.1 Rhodocyclaceae bacterium
CGAGATCACCTTCGTTCCGCTCGACGAAGAGGCTTTCATGGCCGAGCGCAACGAACGCTTCCGGGCCTACGATCAGGATCTCGGGAAGCTCAATTTCAGGACGATCGGCACCTCGACGCTGAGCGACACGCAGTCGTCCTGGACCCCGCCAAGGGCTTCGCCATGCTCGAAAAGCACCTCCACCGGGAATCCGACACCCTGCTGGAGCTGGGCCTGGTGAACGCCGGAATCGATCCGCAGGGCCGGCGCGCCCTGACGCTGCGCGGCGCGCTGCCGATGACCTTCCGGCTCGCGCCGCCCTGGCGGCATCTGCGGGACCTTCGGGACAAGCGGAAGCGCCGGGTCCTGCTGGGCTTGCGCTGAGCCCTCCCGGGCAGAAAAACCCGGCGCGCACGGGAACCGGAGCGACTCCGGGCAATCAACGTCTCCGTGGCCGCACGCCATCCACCGCGTGCGCCGGCCGCGATCATGGCAATGCCGGCGCCATCATTCCGCAGGGCGGACGGCGAACCGCAACGCCGGCAGCCGCTGCGCCACGAATACCTTTAAAATTGACATGGAAATACTCCGTTGGCACGGCGAGGGTGGTGCTCGCCTTGCCCGGCGGGAATCGCCTCGCGGCATCCGCCGGCGATCCAACATGAAAAGAATGAAGAGCGAATAACCATGAAAATGCTGACCCACGGGTGGCGGCGCGCGGCCAGGATGGCCGTTGCCGGGATGGCGATCCTCCTCGCGCAGGCCGGCATGGCAGCCACGATCTCGGTGCAGGATGCGGGCGCGGGGGGCTCATGCTCGAATGCCTGGCCGCCCTCGGTCGTCGGCAACTACACCGAGAACGGCACCCTGAACGGGGCACCCCGCTACGACAGTCCGGCAGGCTGGTATGTCTACCGCGTCAACATCTGGGGGCTGGACAACTGGGTGGTCAGCAACACGCCGGGGAGCGCGGATTACAACAATTCGACGATTGCCTTTTACCAGCAAAGCTCGGCAGCGACGCCGCCCCTCAATTCGGGCTACACCAGCACCAACTCGGCCTGCGGCAAGATCAATATCGTCGCCGGCGCGGGCGCCACGCCCCCCTCGGCGCCGACCATCTACAACCTCAACAGCGGCATGCCCCCCTACATCTCCGGCGGCTCGACCACGGTGGGCTGGTCGACGGTGACCGGCGCAATCGGCTACAAGCTCGATGTCGCCACCGACGCGGCGTTCACCGCTTTCGTCACCGGCTACAACGCCAAGGTGATCACCGACACGCCGACGCCGCCGACCTTCACCACCGTCTCCGGGCTCAACAGCCCGGGCACCACCTACTATTTCCGGGTCCGCGCCTACAACGGCGTGGGCGACAGCAGCAATTCCGCGACGCTGAGCACCACCAGCGTCCCCGCCGCGCCGACGGCCACCGCCGCCTCCGCCGTCACCGCACAGCAGTTCCAGGCGAACTGGGGTGCGCAGACCGGGGCCGACGCCTACGCCCTGCAGGTCTGCACCGATGCCGGTTTCACTAGCTGTTTGGCCGGCTACAACCCTTCCTCCGAATCCGGAACCTCCGCCACGGTCACCGGCCTGACCGCGGCGACGACGTACCACTACCGGCTGCGCGCCTCCAACGCGAATGGCAGCAGCGCTTACTCGAACAGCATCGCGGTCACGACCAATGCCCGCCCGGCCCTCGGCGGCACCTTCACCACGGCGGGCGCGGTCAACGACAACGCGACGATCGCCCCGTTCTCCGGCGTCACCGTCAGCGACGCCAATGGCGACAACGTCTCGGTGAGCATTGCCTACACTGCCGCGAACGGCACCCTGTCCGGCACGGGCCTGACCGGCACGGCCGGCAACTACGTGCTCTCGGCCGCCGCACCCGCCACGGTCACGGCACGGCTGCAGGCGCTGGTCTTCACCCCGACCCTGCACCAGGGCGCCCCCGGCAGCACGGTGACGACCACCTTCACCCTGACCCCCCACGACGGCGTCGATACCGGCAGCGCCAACGGCAGCACCGTGGTCACCACCACCATGAGCAACGTCGCGCCGGTCTTTGTCGGCGCAGGCACCAGCCTGACGGTCTATGCGAACTCGGGCGCCAACGACATCAAGTCGCTGCTGCACGCCAGCGATCCCGATGCGTCGCAGACGCTGACCTGGTCCGTGCACACCGCGCCGGCGCACGGCACCCTCACCCTTTCCGGAACCACGGCCGCCGCGGGCGGCGCCGACATCACGCCGGGCGGCAGCGCAACCTACACGCCCACGGCCAGCTACAGCGGCCCGGACAGCTTCACCGTGCAGATCGGCGACGGCATGGCCACGACCACCCGCAGCATCAGCGTCACCGTCGCCATGGTCATTCCGGATGCGCCCACCATCGGCACGGCCACCGCCGGCAACGCCCAGGCTTCGGTGACCTTCACCCCGCCCGCCTTCACCGGCGGCTCGCCGATCACCGGCTATACCGTCACGTCGAACCCCGGCGGCCTCACCGGTACCGGTGCCGCCAGTCCGCTCACCGTCACCGGCCTGACCAACGGGACCGCCTACACCTTCACCGTCACCGCCACCAACGGCATCGGCACCGGGCCGGCTTCCGCTGCGTCCAACAGCGTCACGCCGGTACTCAATGGCAGTTGCGGACCGGCGAACGGCGTGCCCACGGGTTTCGTTCCGGCCACGGTGCAGTTGTGCGCGCAGGGGACACCCGGCGCTGTCCTGTCGGGATCGCCCTGGAGCTGGACCTGCCACGGCAGCGCCGGGGGGGGCGTCGATGCCGCCTGCGCGGCCCCCAACGCGGCCACGGCCACCGGTTCCGGGCTGGCTCGCGCGGTGATCGCCGGGGGGACCTGGAGTCTCGATACCGTGTCGTCCTCGGGATTCATCCCGACCTCGGGCCACCCCAAGTCGCCCCCCGGCCTGCCGCCGGGAATCGCCTTCCCGCACGGCCTGCTCGACTTCGTCCTGACGGCCGGTGCGCCCGGCACGGCGGCCACCCTCACGATCACGTATCCGGCAGCGCTTCCGCCGGGCACGAGCTACTGGAAATACGGGCCGACCCCGGCGGGTTACAACTGCACCGGCCCGGCCTGCGCCTTGCCGCACTGGTACCGGATGCCGCCGGCCCAGGCGGTGGTGGCCGGCAACACGATCACGCTGACGATTTTCGACGGCGGCGTGGGCGACGACGATCTGCTGCCCAACGGGATCATCGTCGACCAGGGCGGCCCCGGCGTTCCCGGCGGCGGCGCGCCGGGCATCCCCACCCTCTCGCAGTGGGGCGTGGCGCTGCTGGCGGTACTGCTGGGGCTGCTGACGGCGCGCCCGCTGCGCCGCAGCCGCCGCCCCTAGGGTAACGGGCGAAACCGGCGCAACAGGCGCGGCGGGCGCCGTGCCTCAGTTCCCGCGCACCAGCGCGGCGATCTGTCCCATGTCGAGGTTGCCGGCCCGCTCACGGATCTGCGGCAGGTAATCGGCCTGCAGGTTCCTGGCCGGGCCGAGCAGGCCGGCGTAGGTTTCCTGCAGCATGGCGGAGGTCATCTGGCGGCCGCCGCCGTAGTAGCGCTTCGCCAGCTGTCCGAGCGCGTAGGTGGTGGCGAAGGAGAAGGCCACGCCGGTGGCCGCCTTGCCCATGCCGCCGACCAGTTTGCCGGCGGCCTTGCCGAGCAGCCCGCCGATCAGCTTGCGGCCGAACTGCTCGAGGTACTGCGAGGTGAGGCCGATGCCCAGGGTGGCCAGCAATTCGCGGATGTGTCCCTGATCGAGCTCGTAGCCGTGGGCCTTGCCGATGCCGTACACCATGCGGATCTGCAGGGGAATGATCGCCATCGACGCCCACGACTGCGGCAGGAGCTCGAGCGCGCCATTGAGAATGGCGGTGTTGAGGATGGTGCGGTCGAGTTCGGCCTCGGCGACGCGCGGCTGTGCGGCGATCACCGGCCCCGGGGCACCGGCGGGCGGCGGGACGGGCGTCGCCGGTGCGGCCGCCTCGGTCAGCTCGGCAACGCTTTCCGCCTGGCGGTCGAGCGGGTCGGTGACGCCGGCGTCGAGGCCCAGCGCGCCGGCCAGTCCGGCGAGAAAGCGCCGCTCGGCCTCGGTGGTGCGGCCATCGGCATCGCAGACACAGACGGCCATCTCGTAGGCCAGCTGCCGGTGCGTGGCGTCGCCGAGCGCGGCGGCGGCCTTGCTGGCGTCGACGCGCTTGAGCAGAACCTCGCGGTAGAGGCCGGGCAGATCGGGGGCGCCCGGCGCGCTGCCCAGGGATTCCGCCAGGCGGCGGATCTCCTCGCGCTCGCGCTCGTCGTTGTTGCCGTCGGCAAAGGCCGCCAGCAGGGCGATGCTCAGGATTGCCTGTTGTTCGCTCGGGGTCATCGTGCGGTCTCCGGTGGTGAACGCCTGCGGCAACCGGCGGCGCCGGCTGCCCGTGGGGCGCTCAGTTTACCGCTGGCGACGGTTTTTTTTGCGGGGCGTCGTGCAGCTTGAGGATGGCGACCGAGATGTTGTCGCCCTCGCCCCGGGCCCGCTCGCGCGCGCGGCGGATCAGCACGTCGGTGGCCTCGCGCGCGCTGTGCGCGGCGATCACGCCGCCGAGTTCGGCGTCCGAGAAGTAGGCCCACAGGCCGTCCGAGCAGAGCAGGAAGCTGTCGCCGGCCTGCAGGTCGCTGTCGCTGCCGGTCTCGATCCGGGGCAGGTCGCCGCCGCCGAGGGAGGTCAGCAGGATGTTGCGGTTGGGGTGGACCAGCGCCTGCTCGGCCGTGATCCGCCCTTGCCGCAACAGCTGTTCGACGTAGGAGTGGTCGCTGCTGCGGAAGCGCGGCTGGTCGCCGCGAAAACGATAGAAGCGGCTGTCGCCGCTGTGCGCCCAGGTCACCTTGCCGGGTTGCAGCAGCAGCATCACGGCGGTGCTGTGCGGGTCCTTCTCGTTGATGAAGCGCGAGGCCTTGATCAGCATGTGCGCCTCGTTGATGCTCGCTTCCAGCATGTCGCCGGCGGTTTCGGTGCTGGCCGAGAAATGTTCGAGGTTGTTGCGGGCGGTGTGGATCACCTGCTGCGCGGCCAGCGCGCCCCCGGTGTGTCCGCCCATCCCGTCGGCCACCACGGCGAGCACCACTCCGCCGCCGCGCGGGTGCGGCAGGATCGCCACGCGGTCCTGCTGTTCCTTGCGGTCGCCCTGATGCTGCGCGATGCAGGCATCGATCGTCAGTGCCATGGTCGGTGCTCTCTCCAGGGCCGCAAGGGTATCACGTTTGGCCTAGCCGGCCGACGGCGGCACGGACACCGCGCGACGCTGCAGGATTTCGGGGCGCGACAGATGCTCGCTCCGCCCCGGATTGCGCTCGATATAGACGCGATGCGCGGCGACGACCAGGGCGTGGACTTCCTCGCCTTCCAGGTCGGGAAAGTTCTCGCGCACCACGCGAAAGGCCAGGTGCTCGAGCGAGTGCCCCCCCCAGCCCCGCGCCGGATCGAAGAAGGGTTCGATCATCGCGAAGGCGGCGTCGAAGGTTGCCCGCAGCCGGAGGTTGCGCCGCCGTTCGCCGTCGCCGGCGTCGCGGTTCCGTGTGTTTTCGTCCATTGCCGTTCCCTGATCAACTGTCGTCATTCTTTTTGGTTTCGCGGTCGCGCTGCGCGTGCCGCCGCGCCTGGTTGGCGAGGATCGTCGGCCGGGCGTCGGGGGATTCTATCGCCTTCGGCGCCGCGCGGGGCGTCCGCGCGCCCCCGGTACCAGAGGTAGCCGTCCTCGTCCATGCGGGCCAGATCGCCGGTCGGCATCCAGCCGTCGCCGACGGTTTCCCCCCGCGCCGCGACGGGATTGTCGAGGCAGCCGAGCATCAGCGCCGGATCGTCCTCGCCGTGCCAGCGGCGATGCACGGCGATTTCGCCGGTCTCGCCGCGCGGCAGCTCGCGCCCCCCGGCGTCGAGCACGGCGACGCGGTGGCCCGGGTAAGCCCGTCCCATGGACCCCGGCCTGACCGGCCAGAGCGTGCCGCAGTTGCCGACCGGATGGCCGATCCCGGTCTGCCCGAACATTTCGTTGATGCCGACCCCGAGCTTTTCGCGCGCCCACTGGAAAAGCGCTTCGCCGAGCGGCTCGCCGGCGCTGGCGATGGTGCGCAGGTCGATGTCGTAATGCGCCTTCGGATCGGGTACCGCCGCCATCATCGCCCGCAGGGCGGAGGGCGGCAGGAAGACGTTGCGCACACCGTATTTCTCGATCAGGGCAAAGGCCTTTCCGGCATCGAAGCGTCCCGCGTAGGCGAGCAGCGGCTGGCCGAAATGCCAGGCCGACAGGAACGCATTCCACAGACCGCCGCTCCAGGCCCAGTCGGCCGGCGACCAGAGCAGGTCGCCCGGCTGCGGATAGAAGTCATGCGCACAGACGAAGCCGGGCAGGTTGCCGAGCAGCGTGCGGTGCGCCAGCAGCACGCCCTTCGGTGCGCCGCTGGCGTTGCGGGCGTAGAGGATCTGGGCCGGATCGTCGGCCGCTGTGTCGGCCGGCGCGTAGCGCGGCGAGGCCGGCGCGAGGACCGCTTCCCAATCGTGCGCACCGGATGCCGACAGCGGCCCGACGCCGATCGCGTGCCGCAGTCCGGGCAGGCGGTCGCGGGTTTTCCGGATTGCGCGCAGCTTCGTCCAGGACGTCTCGTCGACGATGGCGACATGCGCGCCGGCATGGGCGAGACGGGATTCGAGCGCGTCCGGGCCGGAGCGGGGCGAGAGCGGCACGGCAACGGCGCCCATCTGGTAGATCGCGACGTGTGCGACGGCGGCCTGCGGGCACTGCGGCAGCAGGATGGCGACCCGGTCGCCGCGCAGGGTGCCGAGCGCGGCGAGCACGTTGGACAGGCGGTTGGCCGCGCACTGGATGTCGTGGAAGGTGTGCGCCGAGGTAAAGCCGGATTCGTCCTCGTGGTAGAGCGCAAAGCGGCTGCGGTCGCTCGCCCAGCGTCCGCAGACGTCCACCCCGAGGTTGAAGCGCGCCGGCACCCGCCAGCGGAAGTCCGCGCACAGGGCCGCGTGACTGTCGGAGCGGCAATCGGCGAACATGCGGCGCGGCGGGCGGGTCGGGCTCAATCGACGCCGTGGAAGCGCTCGAGCACGACGTCGATGAACTCGGGCAGCGCGGCCTCGTGGATGCCCAGCTCGGCGAGAACATCGTCGCGCACCTCGCGCCACTCCGGATAGTCGAGCACGATGTCGAGGTGGTGGATGTGGATCGCCAGTTGCAGGATGGCGACCATGGTGCGCGCGGCATGCGTGTCGAGGCGCGCCATGTCGTGGTGGTAGCGGATCGCGTCGCAGATGAAGTCGGGCAACCGCCAGTGGCGGGCGACCAGGTAGCCGACCACGCAGTGATCGGCGGAGAAACGCGCGTCCTCCTCGGCCAGGCTGGTCCACCGCCCCGGCTCGTCGAGCCGCATCGCCTTGCAGTAGGTCGTGAAGCGCTGCATCAGCACCGGCACGCCGCAATCGTGGAAGATGCCGGCCAGCCCGGCCTGGTCGGGAAAGATGTTGCACACCGAGACGCGGTCGGCGGCGATCAGCATGGCCAGCTGGGAGATTGCCTGCGAGCGGGCCCAGAAGGCCTCGAAAGCCTTCTGGTTGTGCTTCGCCGGCAGCGCCGAGGCGAAGGCGACCGCGCGCACCAGGTTGGCGGTCTGGTTGATGCCGATCGCCTGCAGGATGTGCTCGACCGATTCGAAGGGCTGGTGCCGGCGATAGGCCGCGCTCTTCACGACGCGGAACAGCGCGGCGACGATGGCCGGGTCCTGCGCCAGGGTGCGCGCCAGGCGGCGCACGTCGGAAACGCCGGCGGCCAGCTGCTGCATGAACTCGTCGAGCACGCGCGGCTGCGGCGGGATGCTGACCCCCTTCTCGAACAGGCGCTTCATGCTCCTCGCTTCTTCGTCGGAGAGGGTGGTCAGGAGGGAGGGGTCGAGCGCCATGGCAACACACGGTACGGGAAGGGTGGGCAGAGTGTAGCGCGGGGACCGTCTTGCCCCCAAGTCCGGCAGCGGCGGGCGCCACCGGCGCCCGCACCGTTCAGCGCACGGGAATCGCCGCCAGGCGCTCGTCGATCAGCTCGATCCAGTGCCGTACCGGCGTCGCGCTGCCGCTCTGCAGGTGCGTCTGGCAACCGATGTTGGCGGTGACGAAGACGGTCGGCGCACCGGCGCCCAGCGCGGCCAGCTTGTTGTCGCGCAACTGCCGGGAGAGTTCCGGCTGCAGGATCGAGTAGGTTCCCGCCGAGCCGCAGCAGAGATGCGGATCGGCCACCGGCGTCAGCTCGCAGCCGGCGGCGGCGAGCAGCGCTTCGACGACGCCGCGGATCTTCTGTCCGTGCTGCAGCGTGCACGGCGAATGGAAAGCGACCTTCTGCGCCGTCGCCGGGGCCGCGCGCAGCAGCTCGACCAGCCGCGCCCGCTCGGCGGCGAGCACCTCGGCGACATCGCGCGTCAGGGCGGAGACGCGCGCCGCCTTCTCGGCGTAGGCCGGATCGTGCCGAAGCAGTTCGCCGTATTCCCGGACGTGCGCGCCGCAGCCCGAGGCGGTCATCACCAGGGCCTCCACCGAGCCGTCCTCGATGTGCGGCCACCAGCAGTCGATCAGCCGGCGCATGTCGTCGAGTGCCGCTTCCTGGGCATTGAGGTGGAAGCGCAGGGCACCGCAGCAGCCGGCGCCGGGCGTCTCGAAGAGCTCGATGCCGAGCCGGTCGAGCACCCGCGCGGTGGCGGCATTGGTGTTCGGCGCGAGGTCGGGCTGCACGCAGCCGGCCAGCGCGATCATGCGCCGCGCATGGCGGACCGGACGCGTGGAAAAGTCCGGCCACGGCCGGGCGCCACCGGCGACCGGGGTCGGCACCTTGTCGGCGAGCATGCCGGGCAGCAGCGGACGCATCAGCTGGCCGGCCCGCACCGCCGGCCGGAACAGCCAGCGACGCGGCAGCGCCTCGCGCAGCAGGAAGCGCTTGAGCCGCTCGACGCCGCTGCGCGGCACGCGCGCCTCGACGACGGCACGGCCGATGTCGAGCAGGCGGTGGTATTTGACGCCCGACGGGCAGGTGGTTTCGCACGAGCGGCAGGTGAGGCAGCGGTCGAGATGCAGCTGGGTCCGCGCGCTGACCGGCTGCCCCTCGAGCATCTGCTTGATCAGGTAGATGCGGCCGCGCGGGCCGTCGAGCTCGTCGCCGAGCAGCTGGTAGGTCGGACAGGTGGCCGTGCAGAAGCCGCAGTGCACGCAGGTGCGCAGGATCGCGTCGGCCTCGCGCCCTTCGGGCGTGTCCTTGATGAAATCGGCAAGATTGGTTTGCATGATCGGCGAGGGGTCGGCGAAGGGTCAGAATTCCGGATACATCCGGCCGGGGTTGAACACCCCGTGCGGATCGAAGGCGGCCTTGAGGCGGCGGTGGATTTGCGCGAGCGGCGGCGCCAGCGGCTGGAACACGCCGTTCCCGCGCGCATCGCCGCGGAACAGGGTGGCGTGGCCGCCGGCCCGCGCAGCGGCGGCGCGCACGGTCGTCGCGTCGCCCCCGCGCAGCCAGCGCTGCGCCCCGCCCCACTCGATCAGCGGCGTGCCGGGCAGGTCGAGCGGCGGCGTCACCGAGGGCAGCGACAGGCGCCACAGCGGGATTGCCGCATCGCCACCGAAGAAGGGATGCGTCTGTTCGCGCAGGCTCTGCCAGAAGGCGGCCGCCGCCTGCCCGGCGAGCGTCTCGCCGCCGAGCTTGCGCGTCGCCGCGTCGACCGCCGCCGCGGCGCCCTCGAGGCGCACGTGCAGCACGCCGTCGCTCCAGGCCGAAGCGCTCACCGGCAGCGGCTGACCTCCCCAGGCGTTGAGCGTCGCCAGCGCCTGCGTCTGCGGCATGTCGAAGCGCAGGGTGCGGGTAGCCACGGCGAAGGGCAGCACCTTGAGCGAAACCTCGACGATCAGCCCCAGCGTGCCGAGGCTCCCGGCCAGCAGGCGCGGAACGTCGTAACCGGCGACGTTCTTCATCACCTGGCCGCCGAAGGCGAGCAGTTCGCCGCGCCCGTCGAGCAGGCGCGCGCCGAGCACGAAATCGCGCAGCGCGCCGGCTTGCGCCCGGCGCGGGCCGGACAGCCCGGCCGCGACACAGCCGCCGACGGTGGCGCCGGGGCCGAAATGCGGCGGCTCGAAGGGCAGTGTCTGGCCACGCTCGGCCAGCACCGCCTCGAGCTCGGCCAGCGGCGTGCCGCAGCGCGCGGTGACCACGAGTTCGGTCGGCTCGTAGGCGACGATGCCGGCATGCGCACGGGTATCGAGCACCGCCAGCGTCCCGCCCGCGGGGGGCTCGCCATAGAAATCCTTGCTGCCGCCGCCGCGCAGGCGGAGCGGGGTACGGTCGGCGGCCGCCGCGCGCACGCGCGCGGCCCATTGTTCGAGTAGTGCCGTCATCAGAACCTCGGGGCGTCGGCTGCGGGGGTATCGGGGAAACCGCCCCGGGTCTGCCGGTATTCGCGGCAGCGCGCGGCGGTCGGAATCGCCTTGCCCGGATTGAGGCGGGCATCGGGGTCGAAGGCCTGCTTCAGGCGATGGAAGGCGTCGAGCTCCTGCGGCGTGAACTGGGCGCACATCTGCACGATCTTCTCGATGCCGACGCCATGCTCGCCGGTGATCGTGCCGCCGAGGGCCACCGACAGCTCGAGGATCTCGGCGCCGAAGGCGGTCGCCTGTTCGAGCTGGCCGGGCTGGTTGGCGTCGTACATGATCAGCGGATGCAGGTTGCCGTCGCCGGCGTGGAAAACGTTCGCGCAGCGCAGGCCGTAGCGCCCTTCCATCTCGGCGATGGCGATCAGCATCCTGGCCAGATTCTTGCGCGGGATGGTGCCGTCCATGCACAGGTAGTCCGGGGTGATGCGGCCAACCGCCGGGAAGGCGGCCTTGCGGCCGGCCCAGAACTTGAGGCGCTCGGCCTCGCTCTGCGAGACGCGGATCTCGGCGGCGCCGCTCTCCTCGAGCACCGCCCGCATGCGCCCGATTTCCTCGGCGACCTCCTCGGGCGTCCCGTCCGATTCGCAAAGCAGGATGGCCTCGGCGTTCATGTCGTAGCCGGCATTGACGTAGGGTTCGACGGCGTGCGTGGCCTTCTTGTCCATCATCTCGAGCCCGGCCGGGATGATGCCGGCGGCGATGATGCTGGCCACCGCGTTGCCGGCCTTGGTGACGTCGTCGAAGGAGGCCAGGACCACCTGCGCCAGTTCGGGCTTCGGGGTCAGCCGGACGGTGACCTCGGTGATCAGCGCGAGCATCCCCTCGGAGCCGTTCATCAGCGCCAGCAGGTCGAGGCCCGGCGCATCGAGCGCGGCGCCGCCGAACTCGACGATCTCGCCCGCGACGGTCAGGCCGCGCACGCGCAGCACGTTGTGCACGGTCAGGCCGTATTTCAGGCAGTGCACGCCGCCCGAGTTCTCGGCGACGTTGCCACCGATGGTGCAGGCGATCTGCGAGGACGGGTCGGGGGCGTAGTAGAGGCCGTGGGGCGCGGCCGCCTCGGAAACGGCAAGGTTGCGCACGCCGGGCTGGACCACGGCGGTGCGCGACAGCGGGTCGATGCGCAGGATCTTCTTGAGCCGGGCAAGCGAGACGACGACGCCGTCGCGGTGCGGCATGGCGCCGCCCGAGAGGCCGGTCGCCGCGCCACGCGGCACCACCGGCGCCTTCAGTTCGTGGCAGACGCGCAGGACGGCCTGCGCCTCCGCCTCGCTGGCCGGCAGGGCAACGAGCAGCGGCAGCTGGCGGTAGGCGGTCAGACCGTCGCATTCGTACGGGCGCAGGTCCTCCTCCTCGGCGAGCAGCGAATCCGGCGGCAGGACGGCGCGCAGGCGCGCGACGAGCAAGGACCGGTCGACGTCGAAGCGCGGTCCGGCAGCGGTGCTATCCATGGTCATGCTGGGTTTCCTCGAAAGCGGGACGGTCAGCCCGCGTCGTCCGTGAGATCGGCGGCGAGATCGATGCCGACGCGCGACGCGGCGCCGCGCAGGTGCTGCTGCGCGCAGCGCCGGGCGCGCGCCGGGTTGCCGGCGGCGATGGCCTCGAACAGCGCGCGGTGTTCGGCCTGCGCCTCTTCCGGCAGGGCGCCGTCGCGTCCCGGGCCGGCCCAGGCGAGCCGCCGCGAGTCGGAAAAGTGGCGGCCGAGAAATTCGACCAGCCGGTAGGCGTAGGTGTTGTGGGTGGCCGAGGCGATGGCCAGGTGGAAATCGTCGTCGGCCTCGGAACCGTCGCTGCCGTCGGCGAGCGCGAGATCCATCGCGTCGAGGTGCTTCTGCATCGCCGACACGTCTTCGGGAATGCGGCGGCGCGCGGCGAGTTCGGCGACCGCCGTCTCGATCATCGAGCGCAGCTCGAAGATGTCGCGCAGTTCGACGAGCGCCGGCCCCTCGCCCTGCCAGAAGCGGAAATTGAGGCTCTTCGGCGCCTGCGCGACAAAGGCGCCTGCGCCCTGCCGCGTTTCGATGCGTCCGTCGGCCTTCAGGCGCGCCACCGCCTCGCGCACCACGGCACGGCTGACGCCGAAGGTTTCCGCCAGCACCTTCTCGGTCGGCAGCTGGTCGCCGGGGGCCAGCTCGCCACGGGCGATGCGCGCCTCGAGCGCGGCGGAGACTTCCTCGCTCAGGCGCGGCGCGCGGACGATTTTCTTGAGCTCGTTGATTCCCATAATCCAATCAGGTTGTCTGACAAGTCGAAAGCCAAGCATACACGAAAGCCCGCGGTGCGGGAATCGTCGCCGTCATCGCGCGAACGGCTGCCCGGAACGGGCTCAGGGCAGGACGAGGATGGCGTGCAGGTCGTTGACGTTGGTCAGTGTCGGGCCGGTGTGCAACAGGTCGCCGAGGGCGGCGAAGAAGCCATAGGCGTCGTGGCGGTCGAGCGCGGTGCGCGCATCGAGCCCCTGCGCGGCGGCGCGGGCCAGTGTGGAGGGCGACAGCAGCGCGCCGGCGTTGTCCTCGGTGCCGTCGATGCCGTCGGTGTCGGCGGCCAGGGCGTGGATGCGGGGATGCCCCTGCAAGGCCAGTGCGAGCGCCAGCAGCAGCTCGCTGTTGCGCCCGCCGCGCGCAGGACCGCCCGGCGCGCGCGGCAGAGTCACCGTGGCCTCGCCGCCGGAAAGCAGCACGCAGGGCGGCCGCGCCGGGGTGCCGTGACGGGCGCAGCTGCGGGCGATGGCGGCCAGCACGCGGGCCACTTCGCGGGCCTCGCCGGCGATCTCGTCGCCAAGCACCAGCGGGGCGATGCCGGCCGCGCGCGCGGCCGCCGCTGCGGCGGCCAGCGCCTGCGCCGGGCTGGCGACCAGGCGAAAGCCGGCGGTGGCGAGGCG
Source organism: Rhodocyclaceae bacterium (assembly GCA_026646875.1). Taxonomy (GTDB): domain Bacteria; phylum Pseudomonadota; class Gammaproteobacteria; order Burkholderiales; family Rhodocyclaceae; genus 66-26. The sequence continues at coordinate 13,331 of JAPKHL010000027.1, forward strand.
CGGATCGCCCGGCTTGGGGGTTTCGGCCTCGGCACGCTGCAGCCAGGCGCGCACGGCCGGCGGCGCATCGATGGCGTAGCGCTCGAGGATTGCCAGCGCCTCCGCGCGCGTGCCCGGATCGGCCACCGTCGGCCCGGAGGCGATGACCTCCGGATCGTCGCCGGCCACATCGGAAATCGCCAGGGTCAGCACCGGTGCCGGCCACGCGGCGACGGCCAGCCGCCCGCCCTTGATCGCCGAAAGATGCTTGCGCACGCAGTTGATCTCGTGGATGTCGGCGCCACAGGCGAGCAGCGCGCGCGTCACCGCCTGCTTGGCCGCCAGGTCGATGCCCGGCGCGGGGGCCGCCAGCAGCGCCGAGCCGCCGCCGGAGATCAGCGCCAGCACGCGGTCCTGCGGGCCAAGACCGCGTACCAGATCGAGCATGCGCCGGGCGGCCCGTTCGCCGGCGGCGTCGGGCACCGGGTGCGCAGCCTCGACGATCTCGATGCGTGCGCAGGGCACGGTGAAGCCGTAGCGCGTCACCACCAGTCCGGACAGCCCGCCCGGCCAGTGCGTCTCGACCGCGCGCGCCATGGCAGCCGAGGCCTTGCCGGCACCGATCACGCACAGGCGGCCGCCGGGCCCGGGCGGCGGCAGGGCGGCCAGTGCGGGAGGCACGCAGCGCGCCGGGTCGGCCGCCGCCGTCGCGGCGGCGAACAGGGAGGTCAGGAATGCGGCTTCGTCCATGGCCAATAGCCTTACAAATAATCAGGTCATTTGACCTGCGTCAGAAACCGCGATCGGGAAGCGTCGTAGGCTGCGCCATTCGACCCCATCATTGCGGATTCCTTCATGAGCACAACCGATCTTTTCCACTGGTCCGACGAGTTCAGCGTCCATATCCAGGAGGTCGACGAGCAGCACAAGGTGCTCGTCGACCTGCTCAACCAGCTGCACACGGCGATCCGGGAGCACCACGGCAAGGCCACCTCGCGCGAGATCCTCGACCGCCTGGCCGAGTACACACGCACGCACTTCCTGCTCGAGGAAAGCCTGATGCGGCTGACCCACTACCCCGGCTTCGAGATCCACAAGCAGCAGCACGAGGAGCTGATGACGCAGGTGCAGGCATTGCAGCACAAACTCGACCACGAGAACGCGGCGATCACTTTCGAACTGCTGCACTTCCTGAAGAACTGGCTGGTCCAGCACATCAACGACAGCGATCGCCGCTTCGGCGCGCACTTCCAGAAGGCCGGCCTCGGCCAGTACCAGGAATGGTCGCAGGAAGTGCAGGCGACCATGAAAAAGAAAAAATGGTGGTGGAAGTTCTGGTGATCCCCGGCACGGCCGTTCAGCGCCAGCCGGCGAGCCAGCCGAGGCCGGCCTCGCTGCCGGCGCGCGGCCGGTATTCGCACCCCACCCAGCCGGGATAGCCGAGACGGTCGAGCAGGCCGAACAGATAGGGGAAGTTGATCTCGCCGCTGCCCGGCTCGTGGCGCCCGGGGTTGTCCGCGATCTGCACGTGGGCGATGCGCGCCAGGGCGCGCTCCAGCGTGCGCGCGAGGTCGCCCTCCATGATCTGCGCGTGATAGACGTCGTACTGCAGCCAGAGGTTCTCCTCGCCCAGCGATTCGATCAGCGCCAGCGCCTTGCGCGGCGTATCGAGGAAGAAGCCGGGCATGTCCACGCGGCTGTTGATCGGCTCGATGAGCAGGCGGATGCCGTGCGCGGCCAGCCGTCGCGCGGCATGGCGCAGGTTGGCGGCGAGGGTGGCGTGCAACTCGGCCTCCGGCACCCCGGCCGGCGCCAGTCCGGCCAGGCAGTTGAGCTGTGCGCAGCCGAGCGCGCGCGCGTACTCGATACCCCGTTCGACACCGGCGCGGAATTCTGCCTCCCGCCCGGGCAGGCAGGCGATGCCGCGCTCGCCGGCCGCCCAGTCGCCCGGCGGCAGGTTGTGCAGGACCTGGACCAGCCCGTTCTCGCGCAGCAGGCGCGCCAGTTCGTCGGGCGACCAGGCGTAGGGAAACATGTACTCGACCCCGGTGAAACCGGCGCGCGCGGCCCGCGCGAAGCGCTCGGGGAAATCGACGTCGTCGAACAGGAAGCTCAGGTTGGCGCAGAAACGGGGCATGCGGTTTCCTCCGATATAATCCCGAGCATTCTCGTCAGGAAAAGAACCATGGGCAATCGTCTCTCGAAAATCGTCACCCGCACCGGCGATGCCGGCACCACCGGCCTTGGCGACGGCAGTCGCGTGCCCAAGGATCACCTGCGCATCGACACCATCGGCGAGATCGACGAGCTCAACTCGACGCTCGGCCTGCTGCTCACCGAGGAACTGCCGGAGGACATCCGCGAGGCGCTGACCGGCATGCAGCACGACCTCTTCGACCTCGGCGGCGAACTGTGCATCCCGGGCATGAGCATCCTCGCGCAGGCGCATGTGGACCGGCTGGAGGCACTGGTCGAGCGCTTCAACGAGGCGCTGCCGCCGCTGAAGGACTTCATCCTGCCCGGCGGCACCCGCGCGGCGGCCTTCGCCCACCTCGCGCGCACCGTGGCCCGGCGCGCCGAGCGGCGCATCGTGCATCTGGCGAACGAGGATCTCGCCTGCGGCGGCCCCGGCGTCTCGGAATTCGCGCGCAAGTACCTCAACCGCAGTTCGGATCTGCTGTTCGTGCTCGGCCGCGCGCTCAACCGGGCCGCCGGCCGTGGCGACGTGCTCTGGGTGCACGGCCGCAATCGCGGCGACTAGGGCGGATCGTCACGCTAGCCCGCGCGACCGCCCGGGCTTCGGTCTCAGAGGAAGTCGTCGGCGCCGCCCAGCAGGGTGAGCACACCGAGGACGGCGAAGATGCCGGCGGCGACCGCGTGCACCAGCCGCACCGGCAGGCGGCGGGCGATCCGTTCGCCGAACAGCACGGCCGGCACGTTGGCCGCCATCATCCCGAGCGTGGTGCCCGCCACCACGGCGAGCAGCGCGTTGTACTGCGCGGCGAGAGCGACGGTGGCGATCTGCGTCTTGTCCCCCATCTCGGCGAGGAAGAAGGCGATCAGCGTCGTCCCGAAGACACCGAAGCGCGCCGGCCGCGCCTCGGCCTCGTCGATTTCGTCGGGAATCAGCGTCCACACCGCCATCGCCAGAAAGGACAGGCCGAGCACCCAGCGCAGCAGCTGCGGGCCGAGCAGCGTGGTGATCCAGGCGCCGACCGCCCCGGCGAAACCGTGATTGGCGAGGGTCGCCACCAGGATGCCAAGAATGATCGGCAGCGGACGCCGGTACTTGGCGGCAAGGATGAAGGCGAGGAGTTGTGTCTTGTCGCCGATTTCGGCGAGGGCGACGATGCCGGTGGAGACGAGAAAGGCTTCCATGCGGGGATTTTCCAGGGGTCGGGCAGCGGACGACCGATGACGCGCCGCCCCCGCCCGACCCGGGTCGGGGCGTCGCGCCAAAGGTCTCGCCAAGCCAGCGGCCGGACACACCATGGCCGTGCGGCCAAGTCTGTTGATGCGTCCCCTTCCGGGGTGGAAGGCGGCTACTCCCCAATGACGGGGCGCGATTGTACCGGCGAACGCCGGCGCTGGCGAGGGATGCGGAACAACCGCCCGGAGGATCGCGCCGCTCAGCGCGGCGTGGAGGCTGGCACGAAGCGTCGTGCCTGGCTGGCCGCGGCCTCGGCGATGGCGTGCAGCAGATCGCTGGCGCGGCGGGTGCCGGCGGTAGCCGGGCCGGGATCGTGGTACACCAGATGCACGCGCTCGGGCGCACCGGGAGCGGTGTACAGCGCCACGTGCAGGGGGCAGTAGGCGATCGACTCCGGGTTTTCAAGCACCAGGGCCCAGGAGACCTGGGCGCTGCAAAAGGAAAATATCTCCGCCTGCGCGAACACCGGCGCGGGGTTGCCAAGCGCCGGCGCGGTCCGTGCGAGCATCTCGCCGAACTGGCTGCGCGGGCCGGGGATCAGTCCCTGGCTCTCGATGGCGTCCTGCAGTGCCTCGCTGGCGCGTGCGAAATCGCTGGGTTCGATGACCCGATGGACGATGCGCGGCTCGGCCACGGCAACGACCGCCCAGCAGGCCGCCAGCAGCACGGCCGCGATGAGGGAAGGAAGACGGGCGCGACGGCGCACGTCAGGCGCGCAACCACCCCTTGCCGAGGGCAAGGCCGATGAACTGGTTGACGTTGTCGGCAAGCGCGGGGCCGGCGTCGGGAAACGCCTCGGCAAGCTCGGCGATCACCTGGACCGGAGTCCGCTGGCCATCGCAGCGGCGGAGGATCTCGCTGGCCGACGGATTGAGCTTGATGATGCCCTCGGGATAGAGCAGGACCCAGGCGTTCTGGCTCTCCTCCCAGCGCAGCAGGTAGCGCGGCGCGAGCGACGGGGTGCAGTCGGGCGCGGGCGGGGTGATGGTCTTGTCGGTCATGGACGGGGCGAAGCGATGGGATGCGGCAGGGGACAAGCGGCGGGTGCGGCTCCCGGAGGCGCCGCACCGTTCTCGATCAACGCACGTAGACGTAGGCGGTGACTTCGAAGCCGAGGCGGATTTCGCAGTAGGCGGGCGTTTCCCAGTTCATGGTCTATCTCCGTTGATATGGTGTGCGGAACGGCACTGCGCCGTTCCTGGAGCCTATATTGGCGCGGGTGGCGCCGGGCGGCCAGCGCCTTTCCTGCATCCGCGCCTCCAGAAAATCATGAATCGGCCGGCGGCATCGCAGTATAACCGCCCCAGCCGGCGATCTCGACCGGGCAGTAGGCAAGCAGCATGGCATCGAGCATCGACCACAGGACATCGAGCTTGAACTGGAGGATCTGCAGCACCCGCGCCTGCCCCGCGCGCGTATCGAAGTGATCGAGCGCGATCTGCAGGCCATGCTCGACGTCGCGCCGCGCCTCGCGCAGGCGGCGCCGGAAGTAGTCGTAACCCTGTGCCTCGACCCACGGGTAGTGGGTCGGCCAGTTGTCCAGGCGCGACTGGTGGATGGTCGGCGCGAACAGCTCGGTCAGCGAGGAGACCGCGGCCTCCTGCCAGGGCCGGCTGCGCGCGAAATCGACATAGGCATCGACAGCGAAGCGCACGCCGGGCAGCACGTGCCGCTGGTCGGCCACCTCCTCGCGCGTCAACCCGACGGCCTCGCCCAGGCGCAGCCAGGCCTCGATGCCGCCGGGCTCGCCATCGCGCCCGTCGTGGTCGAGGATGCGCTGCACCCAGTGTCGGCGCACATCGCGCTCGGGACAGTTGGAGAGAATGGCGGCGTCCTTGATCGGGATGCAGACCTGGTAGTAGTAGCGATTCGCCACCCAGCCCTGCAGCTGGGCCCGGCTCAACTTGCCGGCATGCATCATGCGGTGGAAGGGATGATGGATGTGGTAGCGGCCGCCCATGCCGCGCAGGCGGGCTTCGAAAGCCTCGCGCGAGAGGGCCGGTTCCTGTTCATGGCTCATGGTTTTCTCCTTGGGGTTGGGTTCGTCGTCTTGTCGTTTTTTTTTTGCGGCATCGCGTCTCCGGCCTCAGGCCGGCACATCGCCGCCCTCGATCAGCATGCCGTCGTACGCGACCTCGATGCCGGCCTGCGCCAGCCGGGCCCGCTCCGGCGAGTCCTCGTCGAGGATCGGATTGGTGTTGTTGATGTGGATCAGTATCTTGCGCGGCTTCGGGTAGTGTCCGAGCAGGTCGATCATTCCGTCGGGGCCGGATTGCGGCAGATGTCCGATCTCGCGCGCCGTCTTGCCGGAAATGCCGAGCCGGATCATTTCGTCGTCGGTCCAGAAGGTGCCGTCGAGGAGCAGGCAGTCGGCACCCGCGAAGCAGGGTTCCAGCGCCGCGGTCATGGCACCGAAGCCCGGCGCGTAGAAGACCCGGTAGCCGCTCGCCGGCTCCTCGATCAGCACCCCGATGTTGTCCTCCGCGGCCGGCTCGTGGCGGCGCGGCGAGAACGGCGGCGGCGCACTGGGCAGGGCCACCGGCGTGAAGCGCAGCCCGGGCACGCCGGGCACGCTGAACGGGGTCGGCGGATCGACGCAGAGCGGCTGCCAGTCCACGCCGCAATAGTGTCCGAGCACGTTGAAGACCGGATTGCCGACGGTCAGGTCCTCGCGCACCAGGCGCGTGCACCACACCGGCAGCGGCGCACCCTCGCGCAACATGAAGAGGCCGGTGGTGTGGTCGATCTGCGCATCGACCAGCACCACCCCGGCGATGCCGGTGTCGCGGAGCGCGCGCGCCGGCTGCAAGGCGGGGTTGGCACGGATCTGCGCAAGGATGTCGGGCGAGGCGTTGAAGAGGACCCAGTCGCGTCCGTCGGTGCTGACGGCGATCGAGGATTGCGTGCGCGGCAGCGCGCGCACGCTGCCGCTGCGTACGCCGGCACAGTTGCGACAGTTGCAGTTCCACTGCGGGAAGCCGCCGCCGGCGGCCGATCCGAGCACGAGTATCTTCATTGGTGGGCAAGCTCCATGCGAAACGCCCGGCCGTCACGCGCGACCGGAGGATGACGGCGGAAAATCGCCGGACTCGCGGGCATCCCGCGAGCGCGAGCGCGCCGGAAAAAGCAGATCGTCGACGCAGCCGTCGCCCAGCTCCGCGAAGGCGCCGTGCACCTGCAGCGCGCTGGCACCGGCGGCAAGCAGGGCCGCCACGTCGGTGGCGCGGCGGATGCCGCCGACCGCCAGCAGTTCGGGCAGGCGGCCGCAGTCGGCGGCCAGCCCGGCGCGGGCGCGTTCGAAAGCACTCACGTCGGCGCCCTCGGCTAGCGCGCCCCGCTCCGGCAGCACGACGAGCAGCGCGTCGACCCCGGCCCGCGCCGCAAGACCGGCCAGCGGCGGAAAGCTCGCGTCCAGCGGCAGCTTGAGGACCAGCGCGGGCCGTCGGCCATGCGCAGCGGCCCACGCATCGCGTACCTCGCGGGCGCCGCAGAGGGCTCGCCAGAGCCGGGAGGCCGAGGCGGGCGCACGCCAGGCGGCGGCGCTCTCGGCGCTCAGGTTGAGGGTCAGGAAATCGGCCGCCGGCGCGCACAGCGGCACCCCTGCCAGCCAGTCGCCGGCATCCGGCGCGTCCGCCGCGAGGCCAAGGTTGATGCCCAGTGCGGGCCGCTGCCGGCGTACGGCGAACGGCGCCAGGCGCTGTGCCAGCGCCGCCGCGCCGGCATGCCTTCCGGATACGGGAACAATGCCGACCGTGCCGAATTCGACGCCGCCGAAGCCGAGCGCCAGCAGTTCCGCCGCGCGCTTTCCGTCGCGGTCGATGCCGGCAGCCAGCAGCAGCGGATTGTCGAGACGGCGCCCGGCCGGCGCCCAGGACGCGCTCATCCGTGCCGCCGCCGGAAGTCGTCCATGAAATCGGCGAGCGCCCGCGCGCCGGCCTCGGGCATGGCGTTGTAAAGGCTGGCGCGCATGCCGCCGACCTGGGCGTGTCCGCGCAGGTGGTGGAGCCCCGCCGCCTCGGCGGCGGCGAGGAAATCCGCCTCGCGCGCCGGGTCGGCCAGGCGGAAGCAGACGTTGGTGATCGACCGCCAGGCGCCGTCCACCACCGCCCGGTAGAAGCCCGCGCTGTCGTCGATCGCCGCGTAGAGCAGCGCGGCCTTGCGCCGGTTGCGCTCGGCCAGCGCGGCCAGCCCGCCCTCCTCGCCGATCCATTCGAAGACCAGCGAGGCGAGCAGGATCTCGGCCAGCGGCGGGGTATTGACGCAGCTGTCCTGCTCGGCCTGGCGCCGGTACGACCAGGTCGCCGGGGCGCGGCTGGCCGGCCGTGCCAGCAGATCCTCGCGCACGATGACGACGCACAGCCCCGGCGGGCCGATGTTCTTCTGCGCGCTGGCGTAGAGCAGCCCGAACCGGGCGCAGTCGAGCGGGCCGGCGAGGAAGCAGGAGGTGGCGTCGGCCACCCGGGGCACCGTGCCGCAGTCGGGCAGCGATGGCCAGGCCCGCCCGTCGGCAGTCTCGTTGAGGGTCAGGTGGCAGTAGGCGGTGTCGTCCGGCAGCGGCTCGCCGCGCCCGTCGGGCAGGGCGCGCAGCAGCGCCGTGCCGAAGCGCGCGGCCTCGCCGTGGGCGCGGCGCGCCCAGTAGCCGGAGTCGTAATAGACCGCCGGCTCCGTTCCCTCGAGCAGGTTGAGCGGCACCGCGGCAAACTGGTGCGAAGCGCCGCCGGCCAGGAACAGGATGCGGTGGCTGTCCGGCAGGTCGAGCAGGCGCGCCAGGGTGCGGCGTGCCCCGGCGATCAGGGCACGGGTATCAGGATGGCTGAACGGCCGCTCGAGCAGGCCGCCGCCCTTGCCGCCCGCGAACAGCTGCTCGCGGGCGCGCGCCAGCACCGGCGCGGGGATCGCCGCCGGACCGGCGGCGAAGTTGTAGGCGCCGCGCTCGGCCACGGACTCAACCGAACAGGGCGCCGCCGTGGCTGCCGGCGGCCATGAAGAACAGCGTCGGGATCGACAGCATGGTGTTGGTGCGCGAGGACAGATGGGTGATGCGCGAACAGCGCAGGCGCTCCTCGATGCTGGCGGGGACGAAGCCGAGCAGCTTCTTCTGGTGCGGCCAGAGCACCAGCCAGAGATTGAGCACCATGAAGGTTCCGAGGTACATGCCGATGCCGATCGGCGCCAGCCCGCCCTCGAGGCGCAGCGCGCCGGGCAGCCAGCCGCGCAGCGCCAGCATGCCGAAACCGCTGGCCAGGGTGACCACCGCCGCCCAGCGGAAGGTGCCGTGCTCGCGCCCGAGCAGGGCGGTCATGCGCGGGCTGTCCGGGGTGATCAGATCGTCCGCGCAGAGGGGACGGTAGCTGGGCCGCTGCACGACGCTGGCGTAGTTGTGACCGACCCAGATCAGGATGCCGAACAGGTGCGTCCAGCGCAGCAGGAGATCGATGACGCCGCTGTCCATGGCTCAGACCAGGAAGGCGCGCACCAGCGCGAAGAGCACGGCGGTCAGGGCGAAGCCGAGCAGCAGGGTGCCGGTCGCCGTGTCGTAGGGATGCTTCATGCGTCCTTCCCCATGAAGGCGGTCGACACCGAGGCGGCGCTGCGCTTGACCAGCGGCTTGTGGAAGCGCATCGGCCGGCTGGCGATGGCCGTCGCCTCGCGCACCAGTGCATGGTGCGGCGAGCGGCTGCAGGCCGGGTCGGTGTTGCTGGCGTCGCCGGTGAGCAGGAAGGCCTGGCAGCGGCAGCCGCCGAAGTCCTTCTCGCGCTCGCCGCAGGAGCGGCAGGGTTCCTGCATCCAGTCGTCGCCGCGATACAGGCGGAACAGCGGCGACTCGTGCCAGATCCACGACAGCGACTGCTCGCGCACCGAATGGAAATCGAGTCCGGGAATCACCCGCGCCTCCTGGCAGGGCATGGCCACGCCGTCCGGCGCCAGGGTCAGGTGGATCGCCCCCCAGCCGTTCATGCAGGCCTTGGGACGCCCCTCGTAGTAGTCCGGGATGACGAAGTAGATGGTCATGCCGTCGTCGCCCAGGCGCTCGCGCCAGCGCTTCACCACCGCCTCGGCCGCGCGGATCTCCTCCAGCGTCGGCATCAGCTCGTCGCGGTTGAGCAGCGCCCAGTTGTAGTACTGCACGTTGGCCAGCTCGATGTACTCGATGCCGAGGCCGGAGGCGAAGGCGAGCATGTCGTCGATCTCGCCGATGTTCTGGCGGGTCACCGGCATGTTGAGCACCATCGGGAAATCGTGCGCCTTGATCAGGCGGGCCGCCTCGAGCTTCAGCGCATGCGCGCGGGCACCGACCAGCTCGTCGGTCAGCTCGCTGCGGATGGCCTGCAGGGAGAGCTGGATCTGCTTGAGACCGGCGGCCTTCAGCGCCAGCAGGCGCTCTTCGGTGAGGCCGATGCCCGAGGTGATCAGGTTGGTATAGAAGCCGATCGAATCGGCGTAGGCGACCAGTTCCTCGAGATCATCGCGCATCAGCGGCTCGCCGCCGGTGAAGCCGAGCTGCAGCGCACCGATGGCGCGGGCATCGCGCAGGACCTGCTTCCACTCCTCGGTGCTCAGTTCGTTTGCCGAGTAATCCTCGAAATCGAGGGGGTTGTTGCACCAGCTGCACTTGAGCGGGCAGCGGTAGGTCAGTTCGAGCGACAGCCAGAGCGGCTTGCCGTCTCCATCCAGGCGAAGGGGGCCGTTCTGTTCCTTGGGCATGATGCGCTCCTTGCTGAGTCAATCGACGAGCCCCCATTCTTGCCTCGCCGCCGACGGGCGTCAGCCGGCAAAGCATGAACGGGGGCTCGCGATTTTCTCGATTCGCCGCCGGCGCACCGCACGCGTCGGCTCAGCCGTCGACCGTCATGTACACCAGGGTCTGGTTGAGCAGCTGGTAGGCCACCTCGCCGAAGGTGGCGGGACCGGTCAGGGCGCCGACGCGGCGCCCCTCGAGCCCGCAGTGCAGGTAGTTGAGGATGCAGTTGCAGGAGAAGACGGCGCTGCTGGCGTGACCGCCGGCCGGCACGGCCAGCGCGAAACCCTCGACGTAGTCGCCCATCGGCGCGGCCAGCCGGTACTCCATGCCGGCGAAGACCGGCGCGTAGAATTCGACGCGGCGGGCAGCGGCATCGATGCTGCGGATGCTGACGTTGATGTGCGCGCCGCAGTAGTCGGCGACCAGCGGCAGGCGCGTGTCGGCCTGGGTCTGCAGCAGATGGTCGGCGAGATTGCCGGGGCGTCCGTCGATCAGGCAGTCGCCGGCGGAGAAGCCGGTTTCGGCGAAGGTGATGACGCTGCCTTCGCCCGGGCGGAAGAGATTGACGATGTCGATGTGCGCGCTTTTCTCCGGCGGCAGCTCGACGTGCATGACCACGGCGGCGGCATCGGAGAGCATCTTGCGCTGCCCGTTGGCGACCACCGGCGCGACCTTGCCGAGATCGTCGAGGTGCACGCCCGCGACCCAGCCGGCCAGCGGCTTCATGAAGGCGTCCTCGTACTCCGGCGCGTTGCTCGCGAAATCGGCGTGCGCCTGGCTGAAGGCGGGGATGATGATCAGGGAAAAACCGTTCTCGGGCGCATCGAGAAAGATCCGCGGCAGATCGCTGCGGGCGTAGAAGCGGATCTGCGGCGTCTTCCCGAAGGTCGGCACCTCGCTCAGGAAGACCTTGTCGCGGCTGCACTCGCCGCCCTGCTCGGTAACGAAATAGGGAATGCTGCCGCCGATCCAGTTGCCGGCGGGCAGGGCCTCGAGCAGGCGGGCATCGCCCGCCACGGAAAAGCTGCGACCGCTGGCGAGCAGCGTGGCCGCCTCGGCGGGGGCAAGCAGACCGCTAAACATTGGTGATCTCCCGGTTCGACTGTTGGTGGTGACGAAGCTGCGCAATCTCGCCGCCGAGGGCCTGCCGATGCCGCTCGAAGTAGCGGTGCAGCTCGCGTACCTTGATCTGGCGCACGCCCGGATCGTTGATCGTCTTGAACTGGGCACGCAGGCGGGTGATCAGCAGCTTCAGGCTGAGCGTGTGCACATCGATCTCGATGCGCCCGTCGAGCAGCGACTCCCAGACGATGTGCTCGACATCGGGCAAGCCGCCGCCCTCCCCGCCCTGGGCCTCCCCGCCCTGGGCCTCCTCGGCCTGACCGCGCTCGAAGGCGTATTTGTACTTCCAGAGATCGGTCAGCGGCAAGTCCAGCAGCTTGCACACCGACTGGAAGCTGACCCCCTCGGCGAGCAGTGTCAGGATTTCCTGGCGCAGGGCATAGGTGAATGGAATCTTGGCATCGCCCGCCCAGGGCACGTCGCCGAACTGGCCGACCGCCAGCATCGGCACGTGGATGTAGCACGGCATCCCGCACAGGTTGGAATGCCGCCAGACCACGCTCTCGCTCGGCGAAGGCAGGCGCTGGCCACGTCCGAACCAGGAGCGGCCGCGATCGGCGACGATCCAGATATCGACCCGGCGTCCGCCGGTCGTGAGTTGCACGTCGCCGATTTGCCACGGCGAACCGACATTGAGCAAGCGATCGATCGATGTGACGCTTTCAGCCATCGGGAACCCCTCCAGTCACGACAATTCATGTTCCGGAAAAAAGCCGGCGTCCGAAGACGCCGGTAACGAGGAGACTTAAACAGCCCCACAACGAGGAAGAGACGCTTCAGGGCAGGCGCCGGCCCGGGGCGGAAGCGGAGGAGCCGTTCATCCCGGGCCCTGCGGTCCACCGCAAAGCACTCCTACCGTTGCCAGCTTCGTGCCACCTTGACGCCGGGGCCGGAAAAAAACGTGACAAATGTTACGGAACAATGACTTGAATCAAATTCCCGGTTTCCGGACCGGAGTGCGGAACGGCACCGACTGTCGATTCTTGCAACAGTGTTCCAACCTGCAACGCTCTATGCGGAACACCTGACCCCGGCGGCCGGAGACCCGCGGTCGCCGATCCGCGCGGCCACCAGTGCGAGCGCGCGCACGAAGGCTGCGGCGATGCCCTGCTCGAAGCCGCCGTGACCGGCGTCGAGCACCGGCAGCCATTGCGCCTCCGGCATGGCCGCATGCAGCCGGGAGGCCACCGCGGGCGGGCAGACCGGATCGGCCAGTCCCTGCACGATCGCGGTGGGAATGGCGGTGAGCAGTGCGCAGCCGGCGAGCAGCCCGACGTCGTCGATGAAGCAGTCGTGCGCGAGGTAGTGCCCCTGGATGCGTGCCTTGGCCACCTGCTGCGGACGCAGGCGCGACGGCGGAAAGGCCTCGCCCATGAGCAGTGCCTCGTAGCCGAGCCACAGTCGCGCCGCCCGCAGGAAAAGCTCGCTCTCGCGCGGCACGCCGGCCGTGACCGGCGCCCCCAGGCGGGCCAGGCTGGCCGGCAGCAGGTCCTCGCGCGCGACGCCGGGCAGGCCCGGGGTGGCCTCGAGAAAGTGCCGCCAGGCCGCCGGATCGTTGCGCTGCAGGCTGTGCCGGTAGGCCTCGATCTCGCCGCGCGAGCCGAGAAAGACGCCGCGCAGGACGAGACCGAGCACGCGCCCGGGATGCGCCTGCGCATAGGCCAGCGCGAGCAGGCTGCCCCAGGAGCCGCCGCAGACCAGCCAGCGCTCGATGCCGAGGGCGGCGCGGATGCGTTCGAGATCGGCGATGAGGTGGTCGGTGCTGTTGGCGGTCAGCGCGGCGTCGGGACGGGCCAGGGGGACGCTGCGGCCACAACCGCGCTGGTCGTGCAGGACGACGTGGAAGCGTTGCGGGTCGAAGAAGCGGCGATGCGCCACGGCGCAGCCGCTGCCCGGACCGCCGTGCAGGAAGGCGACCGGCAGGCCACCGCGTCGGCCGCACTCCTCGACGTACAGACGCTGCCCGTCGCCGACGTCGAGCTGGTGACTGGCGAGCAGGGGCGGCGGCGGGAAGAGGACGTCGGGCATGCCGGCGGCGGTGCGGCGAAGGCGCGGGGAGGACGCGACGCCGTTCGCCGCGCCGCCCCCGCCGCCCGCGCTCAGAAGGTGTAGGCGGCGCTCACGCCGGCCAGCCAGCTGCGGCCGGGCGCCGGCTCGTAGTAGCGCTGGTTGCCGTCGCCGACCACCACCGAGCCGATGTAGGCGCGGTCGAAGAGGTTGTCGACGCGCACGAACTGCTTGAAGCGCCAGGCGGCGTGACGCTGTTCGAAGCCGACGCGCACGTTGGCGATGGTATAGGCCGGCGCGGCGGGCTGGACGTTGCGGTCCTCGACGAAGATCCGGCTGCGATGCACGACCTCGAGCGCCGAGGTGAAGCCGCTGGCCGGATGCTTCCAGACGAGATCGGCGAACAGCGCGTTCTCCGGCACACCGGGCAGGCGGTTGCCGGCATTGACCACGCCGGCGCTGGTCGCGAAGGCCGCGTCGTATTCGGCGCGCAGGTGGGTGAAGGCCAGGTGGCTGGCGAGATTGCGCGTCCACTGGGTGTCGACGGCGAGCTCGAGGCCCACGCGTCGCGTACCGCTGGCGTTGCGGTAGCTGGTGCGGCCGTCGGCAGCGGCGTTGACCACCAGTTCGTCCTCGGTGCTGATGTGGAAGAGCGCGGCGTTGATCTGCGTCCCGCTGCCGACCAGCGCCTTGGTGCCGATCTCGTAGTGCCGGCTCTTCGCAGCCTGCAGGCCGAAGTTGAAGCCGCCGCCGGTGCCGGAGTAGTACAGCTCGTTCAGCGTCGGGGCCTCGAAGCCGCGCGCGGCGCTGGCATAGACGTTGAGCGCCGGACTGATCTTGTACACCACGCCGAAGACCGGACTGGTCTGCTGGTAGCGGATCGAGCCACTGTCGTTGCCGTTGGCGAGATAGCTGTCGGCGACCTCGAAGCGGACGCTGCTGCGGCGCACGCCGGCGGTCAGGGCCCAGTTGCCGCGCGCCCACTCAGCCTGCAGATAGGGGTCGAGGATTTCCGCGGTGTCGGTTTCCTGGCGGCGCAGGGCGCCCTTCACCCCGAGTTCCGTGCCGATGAAATTCTCCCAGCCACGCCGCTGATCCTCGCTGTATTCATAGTCGATGCCCGCGGTCAGCGTCAGCTGGCCGCCGGCGACGTCGCGCACGCCGCTCCAGCGCAGGGAATCGACTGGAACTGGATGACCTGGCGGCTGCCGGCATGGCCGGTGAGGGTCAGGGTGTCCTGGCCGAAACGCCGTTCGAGGGCGAAACCGCCCTGCACGTGATCGATGTTCTTGCGGGTGTTGTAGGTCAGCGCCGAGGCCACCACGCCGCGCGGGTTGGACTGCGCGCTCGCCCAATCGAGGCCGAGCGGGTCGAGCGTGTTGTGCTGGCGCAGGTTGCTGCCGGTGAGGGTCAGACGGGTGTCGGCGTCGAGCGTGATGCCGAGTTTGGCGAACCCCTGGTCGCGGGTGCTCTCGCTGTGGTCGCGGTAGCCGTCGGTCTCGAAGTGCGAGGCGTCGAGCACGTAGCTGACGCGACCGCTGCTGCCATGCGCGCTGGCACCGGTCTTCAGGGTGCCGTCGCTGCCGCCGAGCACGCTGGCCTCGACGGTCGGCGCCCCCTTCCCTTCTCGGCTGAACAGCTGGATGACGCCGCCGGCGTGGTTGCCGTAGATCGCCGAGTAGGGGCCGCGCAGGACTTCGATGCGTTCGGCCTGATCGAGATTGAAGGTGGCCAGCTGCCCCTGGCCGTCGGGCATCGAGGCGGGAATGCCGTCGCTGACCAGGCGCACGCCGCGCACGCCGAAGGCCGCCCGCGCGCCGAAGCCGCGCGAGGAGACCTGCAGATCCTGCGCGTAGTTCTGGCGGTTCTGCACCACCAGACCGGGCACGGCGACCAGTGCCTCGGAGGCATTCACCCGCGCCTGTCCCTCGGTGATGCGCTCGCGGTCGACCACATCGACCGCGGCCGGCAGGTCGAAGCGGGTGTGCTCGACACGGCTGCCGCTGACCACGACCTCCTTGAGCGTCAGCGAGGCCTCGTCGGCCGCATTGACGGCGACGGGCAGCAGCGCGGCGAGCAGGGCCGAGCAGCCGGAAAGGGCGAGGGGCTTGCGATGGGCGGACATGGGACGACTCCAGGAAAAGTGACAGCGTTCGACAGGGTGCAATGATGGCGCCGCAGCCGGGGGGACGAAACCGGACAAGCCTGAGCCGGACCTCATGATTTTCATGAGCGGGCCGCTTTCTTGCGCTGCAGGATCAGCGGCGCGCAGCGCGTCTCGTCGTGGTAGATGCCCACGCAGTCGAGGCACTGGAAACAGTCGTCGTACCGGATGCGTCCGTCGCGCGCGATGGCGTCGTAGGCGCAGCGGTGGCGGCAGGTCTGGCAGGGCTGCCCGCACGCCTTGCGGCGGACCAGCCAGTCCGGCACGCGCAGCTTGCCGCCGAGCGTCAGGGCGGCGCCGAGCGGGCAGATGAAGCGGCAGAAGAACTTGTAGTAGATCGCGCCGAGCAGGAGCAACGCGAGAGCGTAGGCGACGAAGGGGGCGCTGCGCGCGAAGCCGACGGTGATTGCGGTCTTGAAGGGCTCGAGCTCGGCCAGCCAGGCGCCCGCCGCCGGAGCGAACACCGCGCAGAGCAGCAGCGCGGCGAGCAGGACGTAGCGGCCGCGTGCCAGGGCGCCGGCCAGTCGCGACGGCAGGCGGCGCGGCCGCAGGAGGCGCAGGCCGGTGCGCCGACCGAGCCACTGCCCGAGTTGCGCAGCGAATTCCTGCAGGGCGCCGAAGGGACAGAGCCAGCCGCAGAAGGTGCCCCGCCCCCAGACCACCAGGGTCAGCGCGGTGAAGGCGATCAGCAGCAGTGAGACCGGATCGTAGAGGAAGCTGCCGAGTCCCTGCCCGGCCGCCAGGCTCTTCACGGCACCGGTCAGTTGCACGATCGACAGCTGTCCCTGTGCGTACCAGCCGATGAAGACCAGGGTGAAGGCCAGGAAGCCCTGCCGGAAGCGGCGCAGGCGCCGCGGCCAGCGGGAGATGGCGCGGGGGCGGGCGAGCACGACGGAGAGCGCGACCAGGGCGAGCGCGATCACCGCCAGCTCGACGGCGCGCCCGCGCCAGGCCTGCAACCATTCGGGCAGGGGCCGGGGCGGATAATCGAGCAGCGCGGCCGGCGGCGCGTAATCGAACCCGGCCGTGCGCACGGTGACTTCGGGCAGGATCACCCCGCGGCTGCGCACGAGATTGACGCCGAAGCGTACCGGCTGGCCGGGATCGAGCCCGGACAGCGGCGGCAGCTGCAGCGCCAGCATGCTGTCGAAGGCCGGCGCACCGGCGGGGGGCACGAGCAGCAGATCGAGATCGCGCGCCTCGTGCGGCACGCCATCCTGATGCAGCGAAAGGCGCGCCGGCACGGTTCCGCGCACGAAGGTTTCGCCGGTCAGCGGCCACTGGCCGACGCTGGCCACCCAGTAGGCATGCTGTCCCGGCTCCAGGCGCGCCAGCAGGGCGGCGTGGGCGGCATCGCCGAGCAGTGCGCGGCCGATGCTCGGGGGATTGAGGTAGGCCACGTGGTACTCGCCGAACACGGCGTCCGGCGCCTGCAGCGCCTGCGGATCGAGGCCGGCGCCGGCGCTGCCCGCGAACAGCGCCTCGACATCGCGCTGGCGCAGCGTCAGCCGCTGCACGTAGCCGCGCTGCAGCAGGGCGGCGTAGTCGAGCGACTCATAGGTATCCGCGCGCGCACGGGCGGGCGGCCCGGCCTGCGCCGGTGCGGCGAAGGCCAGCCGCTCGCGCGCCACCGCCAGCGCCGAAACCAGGACGCTCTGGTTGACGATGCGGATCGAGGCCGTGGCCTTGCTCACGCCGTCGAGCACCACGCGCCCGCCGCCCTCCTGCCCGTCCGCACCGCGCTGGCCGTAGCCGCTGGCGATGACGAACTGCCGCGAGAGCGGCTTGCCGGCGTACTGACGGACGAATTCGCGCAGCGGCGCCTCGCCGAGCCCGCCGAGAAATACCGGCTCGTGCTGGCTGAGCACCTCGACCTCGAGCAGGACGCCCTGTGCGTCGATGGCCACCAGCAGGTTGAAGGGCGTGCCCTCGAAGCCCGGAATCGGGGCCAGATCGATCGATTCGAAGACGTAGGCGAGCGGCCCCGCGTCGGGCGACAGCTCGCTGCTCAAGGGCCAGGCGGGCACCTCGCGGAGCTTCTCACCGACCCGCCAGGGCGGACCGAAGCGCGCCGCCACGTCCTCTCGCGCGAGGACGCCGGCAACGGCCGGCAGGCTCGCCAGAAGCAGTCCCCAGGCCAGGCAGAGCACGCCCAGCAAGGCCGCCCGGCGCACCCGCTCAGGCCTCGATCAGGCCGGCGCGCACGGCGATCAGCGCGAGCTCGGCGGCGTTCTGGGCATTGAGCTTCTGCTTGATGTGGTAGAGGTGGGTGCCGACGGTGCTGGCGCTGAGGTGGAATTCGCGCGCCACGTCGTTCACCGAGCGGCCGTGCGCGAGCTGCAGGAAAATGGTGAACTCGCGGTCGCTGAGCGCCTCGGCCGGGTGCGTCGGGGCGCCGAAACGGCCGAGCGCGACCTGCGCGGCGAGGTCCGGATCGATGTAGCGCTGGCCGGCGGCCACCGTGCCGGCCGCACGCACGAACTCGTCGGGCAGACAGCTCTTGCACAGGTAGCCGAGCGCGCCAAGCTTGAGGGCACGCACCGGCACGTGCGCGTCGTGATGCGCCGAGAGCATCAGCACGCGCGCTTCCGGCGCGCGCGCCAGCAGGCGCTCAAGAGCGGCGAGGCCGCCGATGCCGGGCATCGAGACGTCCATCACCAGCAGCACCGGCTGCAGCTCGGCGTGCAGGCGCAGCGCATCCTCGCCGCACGCCGCCTCGCCGATCACGCAGGCGCCGGCGCCCTCGAGCAGCAGGCGGAAGCCGTGGCGGACGATGGCGTGGTCGTCCGCCAGCAGGACGCGGACATCGTTCAGGGTCTTGTTCATGGGGCAAGCTCCAGGGAAGGGTCGACAGGCAGGCAGGCGCGCACGCAAAGCCCCCCGCGCGGCCCGTCGATGCATTCGAGATGGCCGCCCAGCGCCTCGGCGCGCTCGCGCATGCCGCGCAGGCCGAGGCCGCTGCCGCGCGTCGCCGCGCTGGCGCCGTGCGTGCCGCAGCCGTCGTCCTCGATCTCGACGCAGAGCATGTTCTGCGCCGGCGCCTGCACGCGCACGCTGACCGTGCGGGCGCGGGCATGACGGACCACGTTGGTCAGACTCTCCTGCACGATGCGCAGCGCGGCCTGTGCCGGCGCGGCGGGAACGCCGGCCAGCGCGGCCAGATCGCGGCGCAGGGCGATTTCCGGGTGGCGCTCCTGCCACAGCGTCAGCCAGCCGTCGAGCACCTCGGCCGGTGGCACCCCGGGATCGTTGCGCAGGCGATAGAGAATGGCGCGCACGTCCTGCTGCATCTGCGAGGTGACCGCGACGATACTCTGTGCATGGCCATGCAGATCGGGCTGCGCCTCGGTGCGCTGGACGATCGCACCGGCCAGTGCGCGCACCGCGGTGATGCCCTGCGACAGTTCGTCGTGCAGCTCGCGGGCGATGGCCTGACGCTCGCTTTCCAGGTGCGCCTGCACGGTGCGCGTCAGATCCTGCTCGCGGCCGAGGCGGATATTTTCCTCGACCGCCGCGTCGAGGCGGTCGGCCATGCCGTTGAAGGCGCCGGCCAGCTGTCCCAGTTCGGAATCCTGGAAAACCGGCAGGCGCGTGTCGAAGCGGCCGTTGCCGAGCTGGCCGAGCGCCTGCATCACCGCGCCAAGCGGTTGCAGGGCATGACGCAGGGCCAGCCAGCAGGCGGCGAAGAGGCCGGCCAGGGCGGCCAGCGCCCAGCCGGCGAAGACGCGCAGGTCGTCCCAGGCGTCGAGCACGGCACGCGAGCTGTCCGGTGTCAGCACCAGCGTCAGCGGGCCGGCGCGCAGAGTGCGCGGCTGCAGGCTGGGGGCCAGGGCCTGCGCGAAATAGCCGGAGAACCAGGCGGGTGCGCTGCGCCCGGCCTTGTAGCTGCTGCCCGGCGAACGGTAGACGAGCCGTCCGTCGGCGTCGAACACCGTCAGTTCGTTGGCGCGGATGCGGCCGACCGCGGCTACGTGTGCCAGCAGGCGCCCCGAGATCCAGGCCGGGTCGCCGGTCTCGGCGCCGTGCGCGGCGACGCCGAGCCATTGCAGGGCGACGCGGGTGGCCGCCTCGACTTCCTCGCCGATCGCCGCGCGCGTTTCGCGCATCCAGCCGATCCCGCCGGCCAGCAGCAGGGTCGCCGCCAGCAGGGTAAGGATCAGGCTGAAGCGCAGGCGCAGGGTGCCGCACAGGCGGACCCGGCGCCAGCGGCGGGCGAGTGCCTTCATTTTCCGCCCAGGCCGTAGCGGACGCCGACCCAGAAGCTGCGCGGTGCGCCGGGCGCGAGGAAGGATTCGCGCCGCCAGGCGTCCGAGTCGGGGACGAAGGCGCCGCTGGCGTCGAAGGGATTCTCGGCCAGCGCGCCGCCACTCGCGTAGCGCCGGTCGAACACATTGTCGACGCGGGCAAAGAGCGTCCACGCACGGTCGATCCGGTAATCGGCCTTCAGGTTGAGGATGGCGTAGCCGCGCGCCTTGCCGCTGCCCTCGAAGGTCCGCTCCTCGCCGAAGCTGTCGGTGGCCTCGCCGGCCTGGTGCGCGTTGTTCTCGTTGCCGCGCAGGTACTGGCTGGAATAGGCAGTCACGTCGCCGCCCAGGCGCAGGGCCGACGTGGCCTGCCAGCGCAGGGCGAGCTTGAAGCTGTGCTCGGGAATGCCGGGCAGGCGGTTGCCGGACTTGACGAGAATCTCGTCGTCCTGACCGTCGGCGGTGCACTCGGGCGCGGTGCCGCGCGTGCTGTTGTTCTCGGCGAGCAGGCAGGCCGAGTTGCGGAAGCTGGCGCGGACCCAGCCGTAGGCGAGCTGCCAGTCGACGTTGCCGAGCTTGCCGTCGAGCGCAAGCTCGAGGCCGTCGCGACGGGTCTTGCCGAAGTTGGTGAAATAGCCCTGGCTGGTCGAGGTGCCGACGAAGAGGATGTCGTCCTTGCTGTCGGTGCGGTAGAGCGCAGCGCTCCAGTGGGTGTTGCCGGCCAGCGTGCCGCGGCCACCGAATTCGAGGGTGCGCGCCACCACCTGCTTGAGGTAGGGATCGGCGGCCATGGCGTTGGGCAGCGAGCAGGGGTTGGCCGGATCGGCGCAACCCAGTTCGATCGGCGTCGGTGCGCGGCTGCCCTGGTTGAATCCGCCGTACAGGGTAAGCGCCGGCGCGGCCTGCCAGGAAAGACCGAGGGCCGGGTTGAGCTTGCGCCAGGTGTAGTCGGCGTCGAGGTTGGGCGCCACCGGATTGAGCTGGTCGACGTTGCGGATGTGCGTGTGGTTGTAGCGCGCGGCAGCGGTCAGGAACCAGTTCGGCGCCAGCGTCCAGGTGTCGGTGAAATACAGGCTGGCGGTGCGCGTGCGGCCGTGCAGTTCGTTCTCGAGCTCTTCCTCCTCGGTCGGCACGACGCCGCGCGAGGCGTCGAGGTAGCCGATTTCCTCGCTCTGGCGGAAGCGTGCGCGCGACTGCTCGAGGCTGGCGCCGACGGCCAGCTGATGCGCGCCGGCGGTGCGGCTCCACTGGGCGGTGACGCCCCAGCTTTCCTGGCGGGTGCGCGTGCGGTTGTTGGCACCGCTCTCGAGGTTGAGGCCGCTGCCGCCCTCGGCGAGATCGTGCGGGCCGCCCTCGAACTCGTCGTTGCCGTCGCCGTTGAGGGTGCGCGTGCGGGTGGTGCGGTAGTAGACGTTGCCGGAGAGGCGCGTCGCTTCGTCGAGCCAGTGACTGCCGGCAAGGCTGAGCTGGGTCTGGGTGTTCCAGGTGGTATCCGGGTGCGTGAAGATCTGCGCGCGGCGCTGCGCGAGCATCGACTCCGGCGCCAGACCGTTGCCGGTCAGCTCGCTGTCGCCGTGCGCCAGGGAGAGATCGAGGTCGCTGCGCTCACCGCGCCAGGAGAGCTTGCCGAAAACCTGCGCGACGTCCGAGCGCGAATGCTCGCGCCAGCCGTCCTCGCGGTAGCCGCTCGCCGCGACGTACCAGCCGAGATGGCCGTTGTTGCCGCCATGCTCGATCTCGGCGGCGGCGCGTCCGAAGTTACCGGCCTTGACCTCGCCCTCGGTGCGGCGGAAGCGGAAGCCATCCTTGGTGGTCACGGCCAGCGCGCCGCCGAGGGTGTTGAGGCCGAACAGCGGATTGGAGCCGGGAATCACCGTCAGGCTGTCGATCGCGACCTGCGGGATCATGTCCCAGTTGACCGTATCGCCGAAGGGGGTGTTGGCGCGCACGCCATCGACATACACGGAGAGGCCCTGCGCGGTGCCGAGCAGCGGCGAGACGGTGAAACCGCGATAGTTGAGGTCGGGCTGGAAGGGGTTGCCCTGCGTTTCGTTGAGATTGACGCCGGGCAGGAGGGCGCCGAGCGCGTCAGGCAGCGCGCTCTGCTGCGCGTCGTCGAGCGCGGCATCGCCGACGTGGCGGACGTTGCCGGGGATCTGTTCGAGCGGACGCTCGACCCCGGGCAGCGGCGCGGTGCCGATAACCCGCACCGGCGGTGTCTCGACGCGCGGCGCGGGGGCCTCGGCGCGGGCGCCGGGGGCAAAGGCGAGCGCCAGGGCGGCGCAAAGGGGGTGCAGCGGGGTGACCCGGTTCCTCATTCTTTTTTTCCTCTCAACTACGTTTCAGCGAATAAACCACGGGAATGTCGATGCTCAGCTCGGCCACCCGGAAGTCCGCCGGCAAGGGCGGGAAGACCGTGGCCTGGACGAACTGCAGCGCATGCTGGTCGAGCACATCGAAACCGCTCGAGTGCAGCAGCTCGACGCCTCGCACGCCCCCCTCGCGGGTCAGGCGCAGGCGCAGCGTGACGGCACCCTCCCAGCCGCGCAAGGCGGCCAGGCGGGGGTATTGCTGGCGGCCGGCGAGCAGGTCGCCGAGCTGGCGGGCGTAGCGCGCCAGCGCCGCCGGATCGGGCGGCGCCGCAACAGCCTCGCGTGCTGCCGGAACGACCGCAGGGGAAGCTTCCGCCAGGACCGGAGCCGGCCGGGACGGGGTGGGGATGGGCGCGGGGACGGCGAGCGGTGCCGGCGCGGCGTCGAGCGGTTCGACCGGGGCCGGCGGGGGTTGGCGGGTAACGCTGCGTGCTGCCTTCGGCGCCGGCGAGCGCGCTGCCAGACGCGCGGGCGGCGTCGGCGCCGCGCGCGGAGGCGGCGGCGGTTCGGCGGCGGGCGCGGCCGCAGGTATGGCAGGAGCGGCGTCGACCACCGCCGGCATCTCGAGACGCAAGCGCAGCGGCGGCGGATCGGCGAGCGCCCCCGGCGGCTGCCAGCCCGGGCCGGCGAGCAGCGCCACGTGCGTCGCCAGCGACAGGCCCAGTGCCCAGCCGGGCAATCTGGCGCCCGTCTGGACGCAACCGTGTGCCAGCGGATCCATGCGCCGCCTCAGCGCTGTCCCGCGCGTGCCAGGGCGCGCTGCTCGGCGGCCGGATACAGGTGCACCACCGAACGGCGGTACTCCGCCTCGGCCAGGGCGATCCGGCGGATCGATGCGGGCACCGGCAGGGCCAGCACCTCCGTCATGTCCAGCCCGCGCTCGGCGGCGTCATTCAGGGTCCGCTCCAGCCAGCCGAGGTAGGCGCGCGTCTGCGCGATCGCCCCGCCATCGCGGCTGACCGGCCCGTGTCCGGGCACCACCAGCGCGGCCCCGGTGGCCTCCAGCCGGTCAAGGGCGGACAGCCAGTTGCCGAGGTGGGCGTGCGGCGTGGTCGGCGCGCGTTCGTTGAACACCAGGTCGCTGGCGAAGAGCACGCCGGTGGTCCGGTCGTACAGCGCGAGGTCGGCCTCGGTGTGCCCGCCGAGCGCGAGCACCTCGAAGTCGTGCCGGCCGACACGCAGGGGGCCGGGGGCGAGCGGGTTGGGCGGCACCACGACCTCGGTGCCGCGCATCCAGTCACCCGACATGCGATAGAGATTTTCGGCGAAGGCGTTGCCGTCGGCGGCGATGCCGCGAATGGTCGCCGGCAGGGCGAACAGGCGGTCGGCGGGAAAGGCCTGGTTGCCGAGGAAATGGTCGGGATGGAAGTGCGTGTTGAGGACCATCGCGACCGGTTCGTCGGTGACGCTGGCAATCGCCGCGAGCAGCTGTTCGCCATAGCGCTTCGACGAGCCGGTGTCGATCACCACGACGCCGGCGCCGGTGGCCACGAAGGCGGTATTGACGATGTTGCCGCCATTCTCGGTGGTGAAGTCCTCGCGTCGGCCGACGACCACCCAGGTGTTCTCGGCGATCCGTTCGGGGCGCAGGCCATAGTCGAAGCGTCCGGCGTCGGCGGCCAGGGCCGTGGCCACGGTCACGCCGGCGGGAGCAAGCCCGGCCAGGGCGCACAGGCTGAGGGCGAGCATCAGGATCTTCTTCACGGCGCAATCCTCGCGTTGATGGCGTTGCCGTTGTTGTCGCGGCCGCTCACGACGATCGGGCCGGCCGCGCGGGCGGGCGGCAGGTCGAGGGTGAAGACGGGATTCTCCGATACCGGTTCGAACGCCTCGATACGCATCAGTTCCTTGCCGCCGGCCTCGGTCACCTTCAGGTCCTGGACGAAGAAGGCGGGAATGCCGGGAGCCAGTCCGGTGTCCATCGGGTGGATGATGCGCAGGCGCAGGCGCACCGGCTCGTTCCCCTGCCCGGGCTTGCCGCCCTTCCCCGCCTGCGCCGGGGCGCTGGCCTCGGGGGCCTCGGCAACGGGTAGCCACAGGCGGCCGCTCACCTCGCCGAGCTTGCTCTGCCATTCCGGCGAAGCGGAACCGGTGGAGGGCGCGGTGCACCCGCCGCCGGCGGTGTTGACCCAGGTGCCGCCGACATGCCAGACGCCGTCGGCGGTCTGCGCGGCGGCCCGGATCGGCGTCGACTGCTGCAGCTTGACGCGGAAGCCCAGGCTGGCGAGCGCACCCTGCGGATAGAAGCGGAGGATCTCGAGGATCGGGTTGAAGTCGGCGAACACGGTGACCTTGCGTACCCCGGGCAGGCCGGAGGCGTCCACCCGCACCGGGACGTTCATCGAGTCCTCGGCGGTGACCGGCGCGGTGACGCGGACGCGGTCGTCGAAGACGACGCGCTGTCCCGGGAAATACAGTTTGCGCATGTCCTCCCAGCGCGCGGATTCGAGGGGGTCGCGGGCGGGGGCCGCCAGGCCGGGCGAGGCCAGCAGGCACGAGGTACAGGCAAGCAGGGTGGCGATGAATAGCCGCATGCGATTGTCTCCAGTCGGATCGTTCTTGTTCGGCCCGGGCGGGGAGCCCGAGGCTTCATAAGACAATACGCAACTACCGTGCCCGGCCGCCGCCGGGCTGGCGAAAACACGTGCGCCGGCGCGCTTTCCGGGGGGAAAGGGGCAATTGCTCGGAAAACGCCTGCTCCACTTTGGAGCAGCTGGTGACATATGAAGCAAGTCATATCGTCCCCGGGAAAATCTCCGCGGACCGGCAAGGCCTTGCAGCGCCCGAAATCCGGGAATTCTTCCCGGGTTTTGCCGGGAAGGGATGGCGACTGGCACGCCCCTTGCGTTTGGGATGCCTCACGGAGAGCCGCTTCCGCACCGTGCGGGCAGCGGCGTTCCGATTTGGGATGATTACCTGGAGACAAATCAATGAACTCGATGAATCAGAGGATCAAACGCAATACCGCCCCCTTCGGCCTGGCGATGATCGCTGCCGCCGTGCTGTCGATCGGCACCGCGCACGCCGGCGTGTCGGACGCGGATATTGTGAACGACGCCAAGACCGCCGATAACGTGGTCAGCTATGGCATGGGTACCCAGGGTCAGCGTTTCTCGCCGCTGAACAAGATCAACACGCAGACCGTCAAGAACCTGGTTCCGGTGTGGTCGTTCTCCTTCGGCGGGGAAAAGCAGCGCGGTCAGGAATCGCAGCCGCTGATTCATGACGGCAAGATGTTCGTCACCGCCTCGTACAGCCGCATCTTCGCGCTCGACGCGAAGACCGGCAAGAAGCTGTGGAAGTACGAGCACCGCCTGCCGGAAGGCATCATGCCCTGCTGCGACGTGGTCAACCGCGGCGCCGCCCTGTACGGCGACCTCGTCATCTTCGGCACGCTGGACGCCCAGGTCGTCGCCCTGAACAAGGACACCGGCAAGGTCGTGTGGAAGGAGAAGGTCGACGAGTACTCCGCCGGCTACTCGATGACCGCCGCACCGATCGTCGTCAAGGGCAAGGTCATCACCGGCGTGTCCGGTGGCGAATTCGGCATCGTCGGCCGCATCGAGGCCCGCGACGCGCTGACCGGCAAGCTGGTGTGGACGCGCCCGACGGTCGAGGGCCACATGGGCTACACCTACGACAAGGATGGCAACAAGAAGGAAAACGGCATCAGCGGCACGACCAATGCCACCTGGACCGGCGACCTCTGGCAGACCGGCGGCGCGGCCACCTGGCACGGCGCCACCTACGATCCGGAAACCAACCTGATCTTCGCCGGCACCGGCAACCCGGCGCCGTGGAACAGCCACCTGCGCCCCGGCGACAACCTCTTCTCGTCCTCGACCGTGGCCATCGACGCCGACACCGGCAAGATCGCCTGGCACTACCAGAACACCCCGCACGATGGCTGGGACTTCGACGGCGTGAACGAATTCGTCTCCTTCGACTACAAGGATCCGAAGACCGGCAAGGTCATCAAGGCCGGTGGCAAGGCCGACCGCAACGGCTTCTTCTTCGTGAACGACCGCACCAACGGCAAGCTGCTCAACGCCTTCCCGTTCGTGAACAAGATCACCTGGGCCAAGGGCATCGACCTGAAGACCGGCCGTCCGCTCTATGTTGACGAGAACCGTCCGGGCAACCCGGCGAAGAGCGCCGACGGCAAGAAGGGCGAGGTCGTCTTCGCCGCGCCGTCCTTCCTCGGTGGCAAGAACCAGCAGCAGATCGCCTTCAACCCGCAGACCGGTTATTTCTACGTGCCGGCCAACGAGTGGGGCATGGACATCTGGAACGAGCCGGTCTCCTACAAGAAGGGCGCGGCCTACCTCGGCGCCGGCTTCACGATCAAGCCGCTGCACGACGACTTCATCGGCGCGCTGCGCGCGGTCGACCCGACCACCGGCAAGATCGTCTGGGAGAAGAAGAACTACGCTCCGCTGTGGGGTGGCGTCATGACCACCGGCGGCGGCCTGACCTTCTACGGCACGCCCGAGGGCTACATCAAGGCGATCGACGCCAAGACCGGCGCGGACCTCTGGAGCTTCCAGACCGGTTCCGGCGTGGTGGCTCCCCCGGTCACCTGGGAAGACGGCGGCGAGCAGTACGTTGCCGTGGTTTCCGGCTGGGGCGGCGCGGTGCCGCTGTGGGGCGGCGACGTCGCCAAGCGCGTGAACTACCTCGAGCAGGGCGGTTCGGTGTGGGTGTTCAAGCTGCACAAGTAAGCGAATGACCGCCGCGCGCCTACGGGCGCGCGACGGGGCATCCGGCGGCACGGGCGTTTCGACGCCCGTGCCGTTTTTTTTTGCGGGTGCGCGGCCGGCCCCCGCAGCGCTCATTTCCGCCCGCGCGTCTCGACGTAGCTGCGCAGGGCCCACACCGCCTCCTGCGGGAGGATGCCCTCCCACGGCGGCATGTGCTCGACCCCGAGCAGCACCTTGCCCTTCAGCACCGAGCGCCGGAAGTGCTCGTCGGCATCGGCCAGGCAGCGGCGCTTCAACCCGGCATCCCCGACCCGGCGGCAGAAGCGGCCGATCAGCTGCAGGGTGGGCGCGGGACCGCGCCCGGAAGCCTCCTCGCCGTGGCAACGCTGGCAGTTGGCGCGATACAGCACCTCGCCGGCGAGCACCGCCCGGGCGTCGCCGCGATAGGGATTTTCCGTCCGCCAGGCGGCGCCGAGTGCCGGGAGGTCGGCCAGTACGGAGGTGTTGCCTGAAGCATCGCTGGCAGCGCCGGCGGCCTGCGCCGTCTGGAGCGCGGACAGGGCGGCCGCAATGGCGAATGCCGTCGCAGCGACGAGCCTGACGTGAGGGAAGACGGGGCGCGTCATCGCACGGACTCCGGACAGCCCCGGCAGCCTTCGATGAAGGCATCGGCAAAGACGGCGTAACGCTGGTAGGAGCCCTGCAGGTCGGCGTCGCGCAGGTTGGTCGAGTTGAGCTTGGTTTCCTGCAGGTTGGCGTTGACGAGCCGCGCGCCGACAAACGAGGAAGAACTCGTGCGCGCTGCCTCGAGGTTGGCGGCAGTGAGGTCGGCCCCGGAAAAATCGGCGCGCATGACACGGGCGAATTCCAGGTCGGCGGCGATCAGGCGGGCGCCGCGAAAGGTGGCCACGGGAGCATTGGCCTTGCCCAGCCGGGCCGCGGTGAGGTCGGCGCCATCGAGTTTGGCGGCAGCGAGATTGGCGCCGCGCAGGTCGGCGCGCGTCAGGTTGGCGCCCGAGAGATCGGCGCCGGCCAGGTTGCGGCCGGCCAGGTTGGCATGGCGCAGGTCGGCGCCTGGGCAGCGGGTGTAGGGCCAGATCGGACAGCCGTTGATCACCAGCGTTTCATCCTCGCCCTCGACCTCGCCGGCGGCCCGCGCCGGTGTGCCGGCGAGGGTGGCCGCCAGCAGCACGGCGCTCCCAAGCAGCAGGACGGCCTGCGTTTTCGTCCGCGCGCAGCGCCGGTCTCCGCTTTGATTCCTTGTCTCAAGCATGTTCATCCCATCTCGTGATGAGGGGCGCGGCCCCGGCGGCAGCACCGCCCGGACCGCGCCCCTGCGTGTACCGCTCGATCAGTTCGCGGCGATCTGCTTCGGCAGCTTGAACACCCAGACGGAGCCGCCCTGGGTGACCTGCTTGGTCAGCTCGGCCATGTCGCCCCCCCACAGCGGCACGGCGCCGCCGTAGCCGGACTGGATGCCGACGTACTGCTCACCGTCCATTTCCCAGGTGATCGGCACCGAGACGATGCCCGAGCCGGTCTGGAATTTCCACAGCTCCTTGCCGGTCTTCTTGTCGAAGGCCTTGACGTAGCCGTCGGCGGTGCCGGTGAACAGCAGGCCGCCGGCGGTGGTCAGCGTGCCGGCCCAGAGCGGGAACTTCTCCTTGTGCTCCCAGGCGATCTTGCCGGTCTTCGGATCGATCGCGCGCAGGGTGCCGACGTGGTCGTCGAACAGGCGCTTGATGCGGAAGCCCTGGCCGAGGTAGGCCGAACCGGCCTTGTAGTGCACCTTCTCGGTCCAGTAGTCCATCGCCCAGTGGTTGGCCGGGATGTAGAACAGGCCGGTATCCGGGCTGTACGACATCGGGTGCCAGTTGGTGCCGCCGAGGAAGGGCGGCGAGACGAAGATCGATTCGCCCTTCTCGGCGCCATCCTTCGGCTTCGGCGGATGCTGGCCTTCGACGATGTTCGGTTTGCCGGTCTTGAGATCCCAGCTCTTCGCCCAGGTGATGCCGTCAACGAAGGGCCAGGCACCGATCAGCGAGGTCGGCTTGTTCGGATAGCCGGCGCCGGTGGCCAGCTTCTCGCGGTCGGTGACGAAGAAGAAGCCGTTGCGGTCGGCGTGCGCCGAGGCCTTGACCTGCTTGCCGGTCTTCGGGTCCTTGTACTCGAAGAGCACCACCGAGTTGTTGCCGGAGAAATCCCAGGCATCGTTCGGAGTGTGCTGGAAGAAGCCTTTCAGCTCGCCGGTGCTGGCATCGACGTAGGCCTGGCCGGAGGTGAACAGGCTGTCCCAGTTGCGCGGATCGTCGCCTTCCTTGGTCCGCGCCCAGGTGTTCCACGGCGCCGGGTTGCCGGTGCCGATCACCACCATGTTCTTCTCGACGTCGAAGCTGGCGGTCTGCCACGGGGCACCGCCGCCGTGATGCCAGGCCTCGACCATCTTGCCGTCCTTGTCGCGCGGCCAGGAGGGCGCGTTCTTGTCGCCGGTCGGCGTGGACTCCTTGCCGTTCAGACGGCCCATATGGCCTTCGACCATCGGCCGCGCCCAGACTTCCTCACCGGTGTCCGGATCGCGTGCGAACAGGTAGCCGACGACGCCGAACTCGTCGCCCGACGAGCCGTGCACCAGCAGCACCTTGCCGGACTTCTGGTCCTTGACCACGAAGGGCGCGCCGGTCATCGTGTAGCCGACCTTGTGGTCGGCGAATTTCTTCTTCCAGACAACCTTGCCGGTGTCCTTGTTGAGGGCAACGATGGAGGCGTCCAACGTGCCGAAGAAAACCTTGTCGCCGTAGATCGCCGGGCCGCGGTTGACCACGTCGCAGCAGGGACGGATGTCGTCCGGCAGGCGGTGCTCGTACTCCCAGAGGCGCTTGCCGGTACGCGCGTCGATCGCGAAGAAGCGCGAATAGGAGGCGGTCACGTACATCACGCCATCGTGCACCAGAGCTTGCGCTTCCTGGCCGCGCTGCTTCTCGCCACCGAAGGAGAAGCTCCAGGCCGGCACCAGGCCGGCGACGTTGCGCGCGTTGACCGTGGCCAGCGGGCTGTAGCGCTGCGCCTTCATGCCGAGCCCGTAGGACAGGACATCGCCGGTCGTCTTGTCGTCATTGACAATGTCATCCCAGGACACGGTCTTGGCTGCCAGCGCCGGCAGGCTGACGGAAACCGCCAGCGCCGCAGCGATCGCGTGCAGCGCGAACCGGCCGGCCCGCGGGGTCGACTTCCGGGCCGGTGCCTGCGTTTGCATCTGGGTCTGCATCTGGGTCAAGTGATGCTTCATTGATTGCGCCTCCTTGTATTGTGGATGAATGCCCAGCGACACCGGCGACCGGTAGCGGCGCGGTGTCCGACGGGTGCGAGCAAGTATGCGTTGCCCGCCGGAGCGCTGTCCTCGGAGGCTTCCCCGCCTTATCCGGGATTTTTTCCCGCGCTGAAAAGCCGATGGCACATGGCTTGCGTGCCTGCACGGCAACCTCTCAACGGAAATCGTCCATGGATCTGCGCATCCGCCTGCTTGCCTATCTTTCCGTCATGTCTGCGGGATTCCTCGCGATCAGTGCCGCTTTCGTGTTCAACGCCCTGCAGCGGGACGTCGCCGAAGAGGTCGAGGCGTCCACGCAACTTGCCGAGCTGATGCTGACGATCGGGGAGATGCACCGGGCGGACGTCGCCCACCTGCAGCAGCAGATCGATGCGGGCAAGCTCCGTCACATCACGGTTTTCCTGGAACGCTCCAGAATGGAGCAACCGCTCCTTTCCGCATCAGATGGCGCACTGGGCGCCCTGGCCGACCGCCTGGTCGACCCCGACCCTGCCGGCAGCCGCGAGCGGCGCATCCGGGTCGGCGACGAAACCCTGGTGATCCGTGCCGATCCGCGCAGCGAGGTCAATGAGATCCTCAACGATGCGCTGCGCATGCTCGGCACCCTGCTCGCCTTTTCCCTCGGCACCATGCTGACCGCCTGGCTGGCCGCGCACCACGCGCTGAAGCCGGTGCGTGCACTGGAGGAAGGGCTGGCGCAGCTTGCCGACGGCGGCGAAACGCGCCCCCGCCTGCCGTCGTTCGAGCTGCGTGAATTCCGTCGTATCGCCCAGGCCATCGACCGGCTGGCCGGCCATCTCGCGCAATCGCGCGCCGCCGAGCAGCAACTGACGCGCCGCTTGCTGGAACTGCAGGAGTCGGAACGGCGTGAGCTGGCGCGCGAACTGCACGATGAGTTCGGCCAGTCGCTGACCGCCATCGGCATCGCTGCGGCTTTCATTGAGCGGCATGCGGGAACGGCGCCCGCCGCAACGCTGATCGATTGCGCCCACGACATCCGGGCCGAGTCCGGCCGCGTCTCGAGCCACGTCCGCTCCCTGCTCAACCAGTTGCGTCCGCATGGACTGGAAACCCTTGGACTGATCGACTCACTGCGCGAGCTGATCGAGGGCTGGCGCCAGCGCGCGCCACGGATCGAGCTCGAGGTCGAGCTGCCGTCCCGGCTGCCCCCCCTGTCTCCGGATGCCGGACTGGCGCTTTACCGCTCGTTGCAGGAGGCGTTGACCAACATCCTGCGGCACAGCGGTGCAGACCGGGCACGCATTGTGCTGGAAGCATCGTCGACGGAGATCCGGCTGACCGTGACCGACAACGGCAGCGGCCTCCCCCCGGAAGCGCTGCGCGGCTCCCGCTGCGGCCTGCGCGGCATGCTCGAACGGGCGCAGATGGCTGGCGGCAGCCTGCGTCTCGGCGAACCGCCGGGCGGCGGCCTGCAGCTGGACCTCAGGCTCCCCTGCACCACGGCAACGAAGGAGACACCAGACCATGATCCGCATCCTGCTCCTTGACGACCATTCGGTCGTCCGTACCGGCTATCGGCGCCTGCTCGACGCCGAACCCGACTTCGAGGTCGTCGCCGAGGCGGCCTGCGCCGACAACGCCTATGCCCGCCTGCTCGATGGCGACATCGACATCGCCCTGGTCGACCTGAACCTGCGCGGCAGCAGCGGCATCGAGGCGATCCGCCGGATGCTCGCCCGCTCGCCGGACTTGCGCATCCTGGTCGTCTCGATGCACGATTCCGCTGGCTACGTCACGCAGGCGATGCGTGCCGGCGCGCAAGGCTACCTGACCAAGAACTGCGAGCCGGCGGAACTGTTCGACGCAATCCGCAAGGTGGCCGCCGGGCAGCGTGCGCTGTCGGCGGACGTCGCCCACATCATGGCCAATGCCGCGCTCGATGGAGAACATCTGATGTCCCGCCTCACGCCCCGGGAATTCGAGGTCCTGCGCATGGCCGCCGGCGGCGAGTCGACGGCACTGATCGCCGCGCAGATGCATCTGAGCCCGAAAACGGTGCACAACTACCTGTCGACGATCCGCCAGAAGCTCGACGCCGAAACCGATTTCAAGCTGCTGCAGCTGGCCGCCAATCACGGGCTGCTCGAATTCCAGCTCGCCCAGCCCGCACACCACTGAGGCCGCTCGCCGCCCGCATCCGAGCACACACCGACAGCCAGATTCCCGCCAGTTTCAATCACTATTTTTTCTTGTCTCCGGAGACCCCACGATGAAACCGTTCCTTTCCCCGAAAAACCTCGTTGCAGCAACGCTGATGGCCGGCCTGACGGTGACCGCCTTCGCCGCCGACCGGGCCACCCCGCGCGAGGCGCGCGCGCTCTTCGATCAGGCGGTGAAGCACCTGCAGGCGAACGGGCCCGAGAAATCCTGGTCGGCCTTCAACGACCGTCAGGGCCCCTTCGTGAAGAAGGACCTGTACGTCTATGTGATCGACAAGCAGGGCGTCTACGTGGCCAACGGCGCCGCTCCCGACAGCCTGATCGGGCTGAAGGTGCTTGACAGCGTGGATGCCGCGGGCAACCCGCTGTTCCGCCACATGATCGCCGTCACCGACAAGCAGAAGGAAGCGAACATCCGCTACGTCTGGCTGAATCGCAAGACCAACCACGTCGAGCCCAAGCACGCCTGGCTCTACCGTCAGGGCGACTACATCCTCGGCGTCGGCTACTACGCGCCGCGCTCCGGACCGGAGGACGCGCAGAAGCTGCTCAACGAAGCCGCCGCCCAGCTCAAGGCCGGCAGCGATGCGGCGAACAAGGCCTTCAACGACCAGCACGGCAATTTCGTGCGCAACGATCTCTACGTCTTCACGGTCGATACCGAGAGCGGCAAATTCACCTCGCACGGCATGGCGCCGCGACTGGTCGGCACCGACGCGCTCGGTCTCGAGGACGTCGAGGGCAAGCCGCTGATCCGCGAGATGATCGATCTGGCCAAGAAGAAGGGCGAGGCTTCGGTCGATTACATGTGGCGCAACCCGGTGACCAACGCGGTCGAGAAGAAGCGCTCCTTCGTCCGCATGGAAGGCAAGACGCTGCTCGGCGTCGGGTACTACTCGGCGGAATGACGATAGCGGCCGGCGGCGACGCCGGCCGGGACCCTCACAAGCAACAAGGCCCGCCGGACGGGGATGTCCGGCGGGCCTTGCCGTTTTCAGTCGCGGAGCCGCTTCTTACTTGAGGCTCAGGACCCACTCGATGGCGGCCTTCAGGTCGGCATCGCTGAGCTTGTCGGCGGGATGCGGCGGCATCGGGATCTCGCCCCAGACGCCGCTGCCGCCGCTGCGCACCTTGTCGCTGAGCATGGCCACGGCATCGCTCTTGCCCTGGTACTTGGCGGCGACATCCTTGTAGCTGGGGCCGACGGCCTTCTTGTCGATCTGGTGGCAGGCCACGCAGCGGGCCTTCTTGACGATCGCCTCGCTGGCGTGGCTCAGCGGCGCGGCAAACAGCGCCGCGACGGTCACGGCACAAAACAGGGAGTTCTTCAGCATGGTGTTTCTATCCTTTGGTTAGGCACACGGGCGTCTCGCGCACGGTCCCGGGACCGAACAGTTCGGCCATCTCGGCGTCGGAGAACACCCGCGAGCGGGTGTGGAAGGCCTTTCCTTCGGGGCCTTCCAGTGAAAACGTGCCACCGTGACCTTCGATGACATCGATGATCAGCTGGGTGTGCTTCCAGTATTCGTACTGGGCCTTGCCGATGTAGAACGGCACGCCGCCGATGTCGCCGAGATATTCGTCGTTGGCGCCGATCGTCAGCTCGCCGGCCAGATAGCAGTTGGCCGCACTGTTGTCGCAGCAGCCTCCGGACTGGTGGAACATCAGCGACGGGCCGTGCTTGCGCTTGAGCAGCTCGATCAGTTCGAGCGCGGCGGGGGTGGCAATGACCTTGTCAACCATGATCTTCTCCCGGAAAAAGGGCGCCGGGGATTTCCCCGACGCCCCCATACTGCGACTGATCCTCTCCCGCTGGGAGAGTTCCGCGCGATCAGAAGAAGCCGAGCTTCTGTTCGGCGTAGCTGACCAGGAGGTTCTTGGTCTGCTGGTAGTGGTCGAGCATCATCTTGTGGGTTTCGCGACCGATGCCCGATTCCTTGTAGCCGCCGAAGGCAGCGTGCGCGGGGTAGGCGTGGTAGCAGTTGGTCCACACGCGGCCGGCCTTGATCGCGCGACCCATGCGGTAGGCGACGTTGCCGTTGCGGCTCCACACGCCGGCGCCGAGGCCGTAGAGGGTGTCGTTGGCGATCGCCAGGGCTTCCGCCTCATCCTTGAAGGTCGTGACCGACAGCACCGGCCCGAAGATCTCTTCCTGGAAGATGCGCATCTTGTTGTGGCCCTTGAACACCGTCGGCTGGATGTAGTAACCCTCGGCGAGGTCGCCGGCGAGCTGGGCACGGTTGCCGCCGATCAGGCACTGGGCGCCTTCCTGCTTGCCGAGCTCGAGGTAGGAGGAGATCTTGGTGATCTGCTCCATCGAGGCCTGGGCGCCGATCATCGTCGAGGGATCGAGCGGGCTGCCCTGCTTGATCGCGGCGATGCGCTGCAGGCAGCGCTCCATGAACTTGTCGTAGATCGATTCGTGGATCAGGGCGCGCGACGGGCAGGTGCACACTTCGCCCTGGTTGAAGGCGAACAGCACCAGACCTTCGATGGCCTTGTCGAGGAAGCCGTCATCCTTGTCCATGACGTCGGCGAAGAAGATGTTGGGCGACTTGCCACCCAGCTCCAGCGTCGCCGGAATCAGGTTGTTGGCGGCAGCCTGGGCGATCACGCGGCCGGTGGAGGTGGAACCGGTGAAGGCGATCTTGGCGATGCGCTTGCTGGTGGCGAGCGGCATGCCTGCTTCGCGGCCGAAACCGTTGACGATGTTGAGGACGCCCGGGGGCAGCAGGTCGGCGATCAGCTCGGCAAGGACCAGGATCGAGATCGGGGTCGATTCGGCCGGCTTGAGCACGACGCAGTTGCCGGCGCCGATTGCCGGGGCGAGCTTCCAGGCGGCCATCAGCAGCGGGAAGTTCCACGGAATGATCTGGCCGACGACGCCGAGCGGCTCGTGGAAGTGGTACGCGACGGTGTTCTCGTCGATCTCGGAGATGCCGCCTTCCTGAGCGCGCAGGCAGCCGGCGAAGTAGCGGAAGTGATCGGCGGACAGCGGCACGTCGGCGGCCAGCGTTTCGCGGATCGGCTTGCCGTTGTCGACGGTCTCGGCGTAGGCCAGCACTTCGAGGTTCTGCTCGATGCGGTCGGCGATCTTCAGCAGGATGCCGGCACGCTCGGCCGGAGCGGTCTTGCCCCACTTGTCGGCAGCGGCGTGGGCAGCGTCGAGGGCCAGTTCGACATCCTCGGCGGTGGAGCGGGCAGCCTTGGTGTAGGGCTTGCCGGTGATCGGGGTGATGACGTCGAAGTACTCGCCTTTGACCGGGGCGACCCATTTGCCGCCGATGAAATTGTCGTAGCGGGACTTGTAGGAAATCTTGGCACCTGCGGCGCCGGGCAGTGCATAGGTCATGTGCTCCTCCTGAGGAATAACGAATAAATCGAACAACGCTCGATGTGGCGTTGAGCCCCTATTGCACCCCTCGTGCCAGCCCCCTTGCCAGGGCCACCATAAAGGCATAATTTCATTTACATTCAAACGCTTAAGAAAAAACAGCCGCGCCGGACCGGGGGCGGTGCACGCGCCGCTCCCGGAGCATGTGTGAAAAAACTGAGCAGTTGCTCCACGGCGGAGCGTTCCAAGCCGCCGCAGCCGGCACACATGCCATGCGCACACCCCGGGCAGTGCGTGAATCGCAGCCCGGAAAGCCGACTCTGGCACGAGTAACCGCAACAATTTCCGGGGATTAGCGCGACCCCGGCCGGTCACCGGCGCCGCGCCCGGGAATTTCCAGTCCGTGCGGCCGCGCACCGACGGAGCAGGCACGATTCATGCGAATCGGGCGGCATATGGAATCCACCCCCTCCCCCGATTCGGCCGCCGAGGCCGACGCCGGCCTGTCGGCGCTGATCCGAGAATCCTGGCGCCGCAGCACGGAGGCCGGGCTGCGTCCGGACGACCGTGCCGACGGCATGGTTGCCGCGCGCAGCGAACTGACCGAACGCCTGGAAGCCAACGCCCGCCTGATTACCTACGCGCAACCGGTAATCGAGCATCTCCACCAGCAAATCGCCCGTTCGTCGTCGATGGTTCTGCTCGCCGACCGGGACGGCATGGTCCTGCGCGCCGTTGGCGACTCCGGATTCGTCGAGCGCGCCTCGCGGATATCCCTGACTCCGGGCGCCGTCTGGTCGGAGCAGACCATGGGCACCAACGCGATCGGCACCGCCCTGGTCGAGGGTCGCTCGGTCACCGTGCAGGGCGCCGAGCACTACCTCGCGCGCAACGGTTTCCTGACCTGCATCGCCACGCCGATCCTGGCACCGACAGGTGGCGTGCTGGGCATCCTCGACATTTCCAGCGACGTGCGCGTGACGCACAGCCACGCCCGGGCGCTGCTCAACACCACGGTGGAGATGATCGAGAACCGGCTGATCGAGGGTCTGCCCGACGGTTACCTCGAGTTGCGCTTCCACCCCAGCGCCGAGATGATCGACAGCCCGCTCGGCGGACTCGCCCTGTTCGACGAGATGGGGCAGTTCTGCTGCTGCAACCGGCGGGCCCGTGCCCTGCTCGGACTGGAGTGCGAAACACCGCCGCAACCGGCCGGCAGCTTCGGCCAGTTTTTCCTGACGCCCTGGCATCGTCTGCTCGACCACGCCCTGCGCCATGGCCAGCAACCCCTGCGACTGCGCACCGGGAGCGGCCGCGAGCTGGCCGCCACGGCCTGCCTGCGCACGAACGGCCAGGGTCGGGTGACACGCCTCAGCGCGCCTCCGGCAGCCACCCAGACGACCAGCACGCCTCCCCGCTCTCCCCGCCAGCCTCCGGTCGCCCCCCCGGCCGGCGCCGAGCGCGACCTGGCAGCCCTCGATCTCGGCGACGAACGCATGCGCAGCGCCATTCAGCGCGCACTGCGCATCGCCGAGCATGACATCCCATTGCTCATTCAGGGCGAAACCGGGTCGGGCAAGGAGGTCTTCGCGCGGGCGTTCCACCACAGCGGTCTTCGCCGTGACGGCCCCTTCGTCGCGGTCAACTGCGCGGCGATTCCCGCCAGCCTGATCGAGGCGGAACTGTTCGGCTACGTCGCCGGCGCGTATACCGGCGCCAATGCGCAGGGCGCCGACGGAAAACTGCGCGCAGCGCACGGCGGCACGCTGTTCCTCGATGAAATCGGCGACATGCCGCTGGGCCTGCAGGCCGTGCTGCTGCGCGTGGTGGAGACGAGGCGCGTCGCCCCGCTCGGCGGCGGCCCCGAGGAGGCCATCGACATCGGCCTGGTCTGCGCCAGCCACCGCCCCCTGCGGGAGCTGGCCGCTGCCGGCAGCTTCCGCTCAGACCTGTTCTTCCGGCTCTCGGGAATGACCGTCTCGCTGCCTCCCCTGCGCGAACGCAGCGATTTCGCCGCGCTCGTGCACGGAATCCTCGCCGAAACGGCGCCGTCAGCCGAACTGGCCATTGCAACCGAGGCGCTCGAACTGCTGCGTGCCCACCCTTGGCCGGGGAATCTGCGCCAGCTGCGCAACGTACTGCGGCTGGCCGCGGCATTGATGGGCGAAGACGAGCATTGCATCGGACGACAGCACCTGCCGCAGGAGATCCTCGACGAGATTCCGCTGAGCGGCCAGGGCAGCGCACCGGCCACCGGACTGCGGGCGATCGAATCGCAGGTGGTGCAGGATGCGGTGCGACGCAACCGGGGCAACATCTCGGCCGCCGCGCGCGAACTCGGGATCACCCGCACGACGCTCTACAGGAAGCTGCGCATCGCCGGCGTCACCCCGGAACGCTGACGCCCGGCGCCAACGGCGGCCTCAGTGCCGACGGCGCCCCGGCAGCATGCGCGACATCACGCCATCGCGGCGCAGGGCATGGCGCAGAGCGGCCGCGATGTGCAGGAGCAGCACCAGCACCAGCGCCAACACCGCCCCCTTGTGCAACCCGTTGAAGAGCTGGTTGAGCGATTCGTCCGGCCAGCCGAATCCGGGGAGCGGAATGCCGAAGAACTTCATCGGATACTTGGTGAACGACGACGACAGATAGCCAAACAGGGGAACGGCCAGCAGCAGCAGATAGAGCACGACGTGCGCCTTGCCGGCCAGCCGCCGCTCCAGGGGGTCGACCGTCGCCGGCAGCGGCGGCGGCGGCAGGAGCAGACGGACGATCAGGCGGAGCAGGAAGAGCAGCAGGGCGCACAGCCCGAGCGATTTGTGCAGGGCGATGGCCGCGGAGCGCTCGGCGCCCTTGGGCAGATCGACCATGCTCCAGCCGATCGCCAGCAGCGCCGCGATCAGCAGGGCATGCAGCCAGTGAATCAGGATGGCCGGTCCGGAGTAGCGTGTTTCGCTCATTGCGGGATTCCTCGTGACGAAAACGGCGACGGGGCTTCCCCGGACGGCATTGCGCATGCCGCCCGGGGAAGCCCCGTATCGCCGGGAAGCTTAACTCCCTTTCGGGACGGAATGAGTAATTCCGTAGCGGGCGAAAATCCGCGCCACCGTTCCGTCATCATGCAGGGACTGCATCGCCTGCGCCAGCGCCTCGGCGAGCGTTGCCGCCTCGCTGCGGACCGCAAGGGCCAGCGGCCAGCTGCCGGTATTGCGCAGTTCCGGCAACTGGACGGGGGCCACCGGGAAAGTGGCGACGTCCTTGCCAAGGGCAGACTCCAGTTCGGCGCGCGGCGCCATCACCGCGGCCACCTTGCCGCCGCGCAAGCCCTCGACGGCCTGCGGAACGCCGCGGAAATGCACCACGTTCTCGCGCAGGCGGCCACCGAGCACGCCGAGCAGGAAGGCATCCGGTCCCGAGGCCGTTTCGACGCCGATCTTCTCACGGGTGAACACGCCTAGTGCTTCCTCTGCCGCACCGACGGGCTCCGGGACCCGATCGGGAACCCGGGCGATGGCCAAGCGTTCCTGATGATAGGGCCCGACGATCCGCACCTGAGGGTTCCGGGTCGCCAG
Source organism: Rhodocyclaceae bacterium (assembly GCA_026646875.1). Lineage (GTDB taxonomy): Bacteria > Pseudomonadota > Gammaproteobacteria > Burkholderiales > Rhodocyclaceae > 66-26. Next base: position 52,505 of record JAPKHL010000027.1, read on the forward strand.
GTGGCGGTCGAACGGCACATGAAGCATCACATCCCCCGGCTTGCCGCCGAGGTAGTGGCCGCGCCAGACCATGTTGCGCAGATCGTCGTTCATGTCCTCGTCGGCATTGAACCAGGCGATCTCGGCCTTGACGCCGAGACGCTCGGCCAGCGCGTGACCGAGGTCGACATCGATGCCACGGCCATCGAACGAGTAGGGCGCAAAATCGTTATACACGGCCACGCGCAGGCGCCCTTTCTGGCGCACCTCCTCGAGACCCTCCTCCGCCTGCGCGGGCAGGGCCGTCGCCAGGGCCAGCGCGGCGATGCCCGACAGCAGGCGGCGGCGATCACTCCTCACGGACGGTCTCCAGCCAGGCACGGATCGCCCACATGGCTTCCTGCTGCAGGATGCCTTCGAAGGGGGGCATGTAGACCCGGCCGGCACGCGTCGAGCCGCGGCGGATGAATTGCAGGAAGATCTCGTCCCCCTCGTCGCCGGCGGGCAGGTAGCGCAGGTCGGGAGCGATGCCGCCCGAGACCGCGCCCAAGCCATGGCAGCGCGCGCAGTTCTGGTTGAAGGCGGAGTCGCCGATCTTCTCGGCCGCCTTGTCGCCACGGTAGGGATTGGCTTTCAGCCAGTCGGCGCCCAACTGCTTGAGGCTGCTCGTATCGACAGCCTGCGGCGTCACGTCGCCATGCGCGAATGCCGTTCCGGCCGACAGGCACAGCGCGGCGGAAGCCAGGAATCCGGTAAGGGTTTGTTTCATGCGGGTCACTATGTCACCTCTGGTCTGGATCAATCGAGATTATGGGTATGGCGGCCGAAACGGAGCTTACGGGATCGGCGATGCACAGCCGGGAATTAGCAAACGTTGTGCCATATTCGGAAAAAACGCGCAAAATGCGGCCCCGGTGAAAAAAAACACGTTGAAAACCGGGCTGACCGGGAATCCTTCCCGACGTGAGTGGCAACACTGCTGCGCCGCGCAGCGGCTGGTTGCTGAAAGATGACCCACATGTTACTTTATGGAGCAGCATCGGGCAGACTGTCCGATAAAAGAATAAAACGGGTTGTACGGCTGCCAAGCCGGAGGAGATCATCGAGATGAGCCAGCCCCCTGTCGCTCTGGATGCGCGCCTGCAGCGCATCCAGAAGGCGAGAGATGCCTTTTTCAGCCGCGGCGAGGCCCCACACGGCCTGCTCGAGCGTGCACTGGTGCGTTCGTGGGAGCGCTGCCGCCAGGCCGGGCTGGAAAGCGCCGCGCCGGAGAGCGGGGGAAACATCATCGAGGGGCACCTCCTGGCCCAAGCCCAGGAACGCTGCAATGCGCTGGTCCGCCATGCCCGCTCCATCATGGAGCACATGCACGAACAGATCCGGCACACCGGCAGCATCGTCCTGCTTTCCAACGAACAGGGCCTGCTCCTGCACTCCGTTGGCGACGCCGACTTCATCGAACGCGCCGGCCGCATCGCCCTGCAGCCCGGTGCCAACTGGGAAGAAGGCATCCGTGGCACCAATGCCGTGGGGACCGCCATCGCCGAGCGCTCGCCAGTGGAAGTCATCGGCGGCGAGCATTTTCTCGAACGCCACATGTTCCTCACCTGCAGCGCCGTCCCCCTGATCGATCCGCACGGCGAGCTGCTCGGCGTTCTGGACATCTCGGGCGACGCCCGCTCCTATCAGCGCCACACCCTGGGCCTGGCGCGCATGTCGGCCAGTCTGGTGGAGAAACGGCTGTTCGAGGCCGAATTCGCCGGTGAGCTGCTGCTCTGCTTCCACACCCGTCCGGAGTACGTCGGCAGCATCGGCGAGGGTGTCGCCGCCGTCGCCCAGGATGGCCGGATCCTGGCCATCAACGCCAGCGGCCTCGACATTCTCGGCTTGCGCCGCGACGAGGCGACACGGTGCCACTGCTCGATGCTCTTCGAGACCTCGCTCGGCATGCTGATCGACCGTGCCCGCCGCGATCCTGGCGCACTCAATGTCTTCACCCTGCTCAACGGGGCCCAGCTCTACGTGCAGTTGCGCGGCAACCTGCCGCCGCCTGCCGTCGCCCCGCGCTTCGGCAACGCGGCGCCGCTGCGCGGCAGCCGCCCCCGCCTGCCGGCCGTCGACGAGAACCGGACGCCGGCCCTGACGCTCGACAGCCTGGCCACCGGCGACCCCCGCCTGCAGCTCTCGATCGACCGCGCCCGGCGCGTTCTCGGGCGCGATATCCCGATCCTCATCCAGGGCGAATCCGGTGCCGGCAAGGAGATGTTCGCCAAGGCGATCCACAACAGCGGACCGCGCGGCAGCGGCCCCTTCGTGGCGCTCAACTGCGCGGCCATCCCCGAGAACCTGATCGAATCCGAACTGTTCGGCTACCAGGGCGGCGCCTTCACCGGCGCCCGCAAGGAAGGCGCCGTCGGCAAGATCCAGCAGGCTCACGGCGGCACCCTCTTTCTCGATGAAATCGGCGACATGCCGCTCGCCCTGCAGGCCAGGCTGCTGCGCGTTCTGCAGGAACGCTGCGTGACGCCACTCGGCGGCAACCGCACGGTTCCGGTGGATATCTCGCTGGTTTGCGCCACCCACCGCCATCTGAAGGAAGAGGTGGCGCGCCGCACCTTCCGCGAGGATCTCTACTACCGCCTGAACGGCCTCTCCGTCACCCTGCCACCGTTGCGCGACCGGACCGACCTGCGACGGCTGGTCGAGATCCTGATCGGCAACGAAAGCGACGGGCGCCCGATCCGTCTCTCCGAATCGGCGATGCAGGCATTCGAGCACTATGACTGGCCGGGCAACATCCGCCAGCTCAACAACGTCATCCGCGTCGCGATCGCGCTCCTCGACGACGAAGAGACCATGATCACCGAGGCGCAACTGCCCGAGGAACTGATCGAGCACAGCCAGTTGCACGGCGGTGCGTCATTGGCCGCGAACGCGCCACAGCCCCACACCGCGCCCGCGCGGGCGACGGCGATCCCACCCGCAGCAAGTCCGGCACCGGCGCAGGCGGATGCCCCGCCGCCCTACTCGACGGAAGCCGGCAGCCTGGAGGAAATCGAGCGGCGCGCCATCCAGCAGGCGCTCGAAGCCCACGGTGGCAACATTTCGGCGGCCGCGCGCATGCTTGGCGT
>JAPKHL010000028.1 GCA_026646875.1 Rhodocyclaceae bacterium
GACCTACGTGGGGTCGGGGGGGACGACGTCCGCCCTGCCGACCACGGCCCTGACCTGGGGAATTCCCTCCAATCCGGGTAACCTGCAGAGTTCGCTGGTGGTTGGCGGTTCTCCCGCGCTGGGTTCGGTCGATACCTACCTCGGCGCTGCTCCGCCCACCGTGCCGCCCTATCTCGGGCTGAGCACCTCGCTGACGCACAACAACAACGTGATTTCCGGCGGCAGCACGTCGCTGAGTTCCGCCGTGCTGACCAATACGGTCACGCTCGATCCACTGCTTCCGGATAATCCGGCCTTGCCGCCGCAGATCGTCCCGTTCTCGATTTCCTTCACCGAGACGAGCAACGCGACGCCCTGCGCGGCCACCAGCCCCCCGGGCAATCCCTGCAACGACATCTTCGTGCTGACCGGCGGCCTGCTCAACTTCAGCTTCGACTACGACGCCGGCGATGGCGATGGACTGACCACCTACTTCGTCAATATCTTCCCGACGACCGGTGGCGTGCTGTCCACGCTGTCGAACAGCGCCTGCGCCGCCGCTGGCGCACCCAATGGCTGTATCGGTTTCACCACTCCGGAAGGACAATCGACGACGCTGGCCTTCGGGTTCACCATCTCGACGCGTCCGCTGCAGGTGCCCGAGCCGGGCATCCTGGCGCTCTTCGGCATCGGCCTCGTGAGTTCGCTGCTCTGGCGCCGCCGCCGGGTCGCCTGAGTCGGCGCATCCTCCGGAGAAACCCGCGCTGGTCGCGGGTTTTTCTTTGCCCGTCGCCTGCAGCGGCTGCGGTGCTGCCGCCGCGGCGGGTTTTCGGTTAAACTGGAGCGATTTACTCGGGTATCTCACGCAAGGAGCTCAGCAACATGGCAGTCACGACCGAAGCCGTCCAGGCAGCGCTCAGGGAACTGATCGACCCCAACACCCAGAAGGACTACGTGTCATCGCGCGCGGCGCGCAACATCCAGATCGACGGGGACGACGTTTCGCTCGACATCGAGCTCGGTTACCCGGCGAAGACGCAGATCGACGACATCCGCCGGACGGTGATCGGCCGGCTCAAGGCCCTTCCCGGCGTCGGCAACGTCAGCGTCAATGTGACGGTGAGGATCGTTTCGCATGCCGTTCAGCGCGGCCTGAAGCCGCTGGCGGGCGTCAAGAACATCATCGCCGTGGCCTCCGGCAAGGGCGGCGTCGGCAAGAGCACGACGGCGGTCAACCTCGCGCTGGCGCTGGCGCAGGAAGGCGCCGCGGTGGGTCTGCTCGACGCCGATATCTACGGTCCTTCGCAACCGCAGATGCTCGGTCTCGTCGGCCGCCAGCCGGAATCGCGCGACGGCCAGTCGATGGAGCCGCTGGAGGCCTATGGCATCCAGGCGATGTCGATCGGATTCATGATCGACGTCGACTCGCCGATGGTCTGGCGCGGTCCGATGGTCACCCAGGCGCTCGAGCAGCTGCTCAACCAGACCAACTGGCGCGATCTCGACTACCTCGTCGTCGACATGCCGCCGGGTACCGGCGACACCCAGCTCACCCTGGCGCAGAAGGTGCCGGTGACCGGCGCGGTGATCGTCACCACGCCGCAGGACATCGCATTGATCGATGCCCGCAAGGGACTCAAGATGTTCGAGAAGGTCGGCATCCCGATCCTCGGCCTGGTCGAGAACATGAGCATCCACATCTGCTCGCAGTGCGGCCACGAGGAGCACATCTTCGGGCATGGCGGCGGCGAGCAGATGTGCAAGGACTATCAGACCGAATTCCTCGGCGCGCTGCCGCTCGAACTGTCGATCCGCGAACTGGCCGATGCCGGCAAGCCGACCGTGGTCGGCGCACCGGATTCCCGTGCGGCCGAGATCTACCGGGCCATCGCGCGCCGGGTGGCGGTGAAGGTGGCCGAGCGGGCCAAGGACATGACCGGCAAGTTCCCCAACATCGTCCTGCAGAACACCTGAACGGGCGCGGCGGCGGGGCTTCCCGCCGCCCGCCTCAGCGGGCGAAGGCGCCCGAGGGGCGATGGCCGAAGGGGGCCGTCTTCGGATAGCCGGCGAGATCCAGCAGGTTGTTCCAGGCTCCGGCCTCGAGCCCCCGGCTGAACTGCTTGCCGACCCCGATGGTCGGCACCAGGACGTCGGCGCCGAGCTGGTTCTTCAAGGTCGCCACGTCGTCCTCGCTTTGCAGCATGCGCTCGGTGAACGGCACGCCGCGGCCGTTGAGCAGGGTGCGCGCCTCGGCGCAGGCCGAGGAGCAGCTCGCCGCCGTATACAGGACCACCGGGAATTTCTCCGCGGCCTGCTGGGTCGCGTAGGGCAGGCTGCCTTCGCTCGGCGCGGCCTGCTCCTTGCGTGTCGAGATCAGCTTGGCGCCGGGCGGCGGCGGCTGGTCGGAGATCATGGTGCCGCCGGTTTTCGGGTCGATCCAGCGGTACGTCGTCTGGGCTTCGGCGGGCGGTGTCAGGATGCCCAGCAGCGCGCCGAGCAGGACGGCGTGGATGGCAAACGGCCGGATCCGGCGTGACCTCAACATGGCTTGGCTCCCGTAGGTATTTTTACGCCGCGATCATACCACTGTGCCGCAGCAGGGCATCGACTTGCGGCTCGCGCCCGCGGAAGGCGCGGAAGTTGTCGAGCGCCGGGCGGGCGCCGCCGGTGGACAGGATCTCGTCGAGGAAGCGCCGGCCGGTGACCGGGTCGAAGGGATCGCCGGCCTCCTCGAAGGCGGCGTAGCAATCGGCGGAGAGCACCTCGGCCCACTTGTAGCTGAAATAGCCGGCCGCGTAGCCGCCGGCGAAGATGTGCGAGAAGCTGTTCGGAAAGCGGTGCCAGACCGGTGGCACGAGTACCGCCACTTCCTCGCGCACCTCGGCCAGCAGATCGAGCACCGAGCGCTCGCCGGCCGGATCGAAGTCGGCGTGCAGGCGCAGGTCGAACAGCGAGAATTCGATCTGGCGCACGGTCTGCATGCCGCTGAGGAAGTTGCGGGCTGCCAGCATCTTGTCGAACAGCGCGCGCGGCAGCGGTTCGCCGGTCTCCACATGGCCGGTCATCTCCTGCAGGACCGCCCATTCCCAGCAGTAGTTCTCCATGAACTGCGAGGGCAGCTCGACGGCGTCCCACTCGACGCCGTGGATGCCCGACACGCCGAGCTCCTCGACGCGCGTCAGCAGGTGGTGCAGGCCGTGACCGGTCTCGTGGAAGAGCGTCGTCACGTCGTCGTGCGTGAAGGTGGCCGGCCGCGGCTTGCCATCCTTTTCGCCGACCGGGCGCGGGAAGTTGCAGTTGAGGTAGGCCACTGGCGTCTGGATGCCATGCGCCGTCCGGCGGCGGGTCAGCGCCTCGTCCATCCAGGCACCGCCACGCTTGGTCTCGCGGGCGTAGAGGTCGAGGTAGAACTGGCCGACGAGCGCGCCTTCCGGCGTTTCGATGCGGTAGAAGCGCACGTCCTCGTGCCATACCGGTGCCGTGTCCTCCTTCAGGCGCACGCCGAACAGGGTCTCGATGACGCGAAAGAGGCCGGCGAGTACCTTCGGCTCGGTGAAATACTGCTTCACTTCCTGTTCGGAGAAGGCGTAGCGCGACTGCAGCAGTTTTTCCGAGACGTAGGCGACGTCCCACGGTTCGAGTGTGTCGAGACCGAGGTCGCGGCGGGCCAATTCGCGCAGCGCGGCGATGTCCTTCTGCGCGAACGGCCGGGCCCGGGCGGCCAGGTCGCGCAGGAAGGCGAGTACCTCCGGCACCGATTCGGCCATCTTGGGCACCAGCGAAACCTCGGCGAAATTCGCGTAGCCGAGCAGCCCGGCTTCCTCGCGGCGCAGTTCGAGAATGCGGCGGATCAGCGGTGCGTTGTCCAGCTCGGCGGGGCCGAACTCGGCCGCACGGGTGGCGTGCGCACGGTACAGCGCGGCACGCAGGCGGCGGCTCTCGGCGTACTGCATCACCGGCAGATAGGACGGCATCTGCAGCGTGAATTTCCAGCCAGCCTTGCCATCCCGCTCCGCGGCCTCGCGGGCGGCCTCCCGAACGTCCTCGGGGAGACCAGCGAGTTCGGCATCGTCGGTGACCCACTCGGCGAAGGCGTTGGTCGCGTCGAGCAGGTTCTCCGAGAACTTCGCGGCGAGGCTGGCGAGCTCTTCCTGGATGGCCTGGAAGCGCGGTTTCTGCGCCTCCGGCAACTCGGCGCCGGAGAGCCGGAAATCGCGCAGCTCGTTATCGACGATCCTGCGCCGAGCGGGCGACAGCGCGGCGTAGCCAGTTCGGCGTAGAAGCGCGAGACCTCCGGCAGCGTCTCGTTGTAGGCCTCTCGCCAGGCCGGCACGTCATTGACCGAGTGCAGGTGGCCAACAATGCCCCAAGCGCGCGACAACCGCTCGATGCCGTCGGCCAGCGGTGCGGCGAAGTCGTCCCAGGTGGCGGCGACGTCGTCGGCGGTCAGTCGTGCCACCAGGGCGCGGCTCTCCTCAAGCAGCTGGCGGATGGCGGGTTGCACGTCACCCGGCGTGATCGTGTCGAAGCGGGGAAGTCCGGAAAAATCGAGCAGGGGATTGGTCGTCATGAGGTTCCTGGGGACGGCGAGTGGGCCTGGAAAGCCGGTCATTCTACTAGGTCGCGATAGGCGTGCCACGAGGCGTGACCGATCAGCGGCATCAGCACGATCAGGCCGAACAGCAGGGTGGCGAAGCCGGTCAGGGTCAGCCCGACGATGATCGCCGCCCACAGCAGCATCGGTGCCGGATTGGCGAGGACGGCGCGCAGGCTGGCCATCATGGCGGTGACGAAATCGCCGTTGCGGTCGAGCAGCATCGGTACCGAGACGGCACCGAGCGCGAAGACCAGCAGCGCCAGGCCACCGCCGAGCAGCAGCCAGACCCCGAGCAGCAGGCGGTATTCGCCGCCCACGACGATACTGCCGACGAAGGCCGTGAGATCGGGCGAGGCAGCGGGCGCGAGCAGCGCGAAGAGGATGGCCGAGAGACGTTCCCAGGCGATGGCGACGAGCGCCAGCAGCAGCCCGAACATGGCCATCGACTGGCCGTTGCGGCGCCAGCCGGCGAGCGATTCGATGAAGGTCGAGGACAGGCCGGCCGCCTGGCGCCGGCTAATCTCGTAGAGCCCGGCGGCGAGCAGCGGGGCCACGAGGAAGAAGCCGGAGACGGCGGCGGTGAATAGCGGTGGATTGCGCCAGGCGAAGATCAGGATCAGATCGCCGGCGATGGCGAACAGCAGGCCGTAGGCCAGGCTGGCGATCGGGTTTGCCGCCAGGTCGCGCGCGCCGGCGCGCAGCCAGGCCAGCGGTCGGGACAGCGGCACGCGGCGCACTGCGGGCAGGGTGAAATGACGGTCGAGCGGTGTCGGCAGGTATTCCATGATGCGTCCTCCGGGAGCGATCCAACCGGGGTTGGATGCGCTGCCGGACGGAAGGTTCGCCGGGGCCGCGCGCCGGCGTGGATGCGCGTTCCGGCATCCACGCGAAGCCCCGGCTAGTCGACGAACTTGCTGCCGGTGAGCAGTTCGCAGGCCTCGACGTACTTGTCGCGGGTGCGCGCGATCACCTCGGCGGGCAGGCGCGGGCCGGGGGCCTGCTTGCCCCAGTCCAGCGTTTCCAGATAGTCGCGCACGTACTGCTTGTCGTAGGAGGGCGGGTTGCTGCCCACCCGCCAGGCATCGGCTGGCCAGAAGCGCGAGGAATCCGGGGTGAGCGCCTCGTCGATCAGGTGCAGGGTGCCGGCAGCGTCGATGCCGAATTCGAACTTGGTGTCGGCGATGATGATGCCGCGCGTCGCCGCGTAGTCGGCGGCGGCGGTGTACAGCGCGATGGCCGCGTCGCGCGCCTGGGTGGCGAGCGCGGCGCCATCCTTGCCGGTGCCGGCGAGGGCGCCGGCCAGCGTGGCCGCGCAGTTGGCCTGCGCTTGCTCGAAAGAGATGTTCTCGTCGTGGTCACCGGCCTCGGCCTTGGTCGCCGGGGTGAAGATCGGCTGCGGCAGTCTGGCCGCCATCTGCAGGCCGGGCGGCAGGGCAATGCCGCAGACGGCGCCGGTGGCCTGGTAGTCCTTCCAGCCCGAGCCGATCAGGTAGCCGCGCACCACCGCCTCGATGGGCAGCGGCTTGAGGCGCTTGACGACCAGCGCGCGTCCGCGCACCTGCTCCCGCTCGCTGGCGGCGACGACGCTCTCCGGGTCGATGCCGGTGAGCTGGTTGGGCAGGATGTGGGCGAGTTTGTCGAACCAGAAGTTGGCGAGCTGCGTGAGCACCTTGCCCTTGCCCGGGATGGGGTCGGGGAGGATGACGTCGAAGGCCGAGAGGCGGTCGCTGGTGACGATCAGCAGTTTTTCGGCATCGATCGCGTAGATGTCGCGCACCTTGCCGCGGCCGAGCAGCGGCAGGCTCTGGATGGACGATTCGAACAGGGAGGCGGTCATGGTGCGTTCCTTGAGGCAGGGTGATGGGGCGGGCGGCGGGCCGGGCGCGCGGAGCGCCCCCGGCAGTCAGTGGCCATGCTCCTCGGCGGCGAGGGCGCGGCGCATGCGCCGGATGCCGAACATCGAGAGCAGTGCGATGAGCGGGATCGACGCGGCCGTGGCGATTTCCGGCGAGAGACCCGGCAGCAGGTATTTGCCGCCCTTGGCAAGATACTGCACGAGCTGCGAGCCGTAATAGGTGATCGCCACCACCGAGAGTCCTTCGACGGTTTCCTGCAGGCGCAGCTGCAGCTTCGCGCGGTTGTTCATCTGCGCCAGCAGCTCCTGGTTCTGGCGCTCCAGTTCGATATCGACACGCGTGCGCAGCAGCTGGCTGTTGCGCGCGACGCGGCCGGACAGGTCGTCCTGGCGGCGGGCCATCGCGGCGCAGGTGTTCATCGCCGGCAGCAGGCGCCGCTGCATGAATTCGCTGAGCGTCGGCAGGCCGGAAATGCGAACCTCGCGCAGTTCCTCGATGCGCTGGTTCACCAGGCCGTGGTAGGCGCGCGCGGCGCCGAAGCGGAAGGTGGTGCGCGCGACGGAGTGCTCGACCTCGGCGGCGAGCGAGGACAGGCTGGCGAGCACGGCGCGCTCGTCCTCCGGCGACCGGGCGTGGCCGATGCGGTCCATCATGTCCGCCAGCTGCCGTTCGGCGCCGGACAGCCAGCGCCCGACGTCCTTGGCCACCGGCAGGCCGAGCAGCGCCATCATGCGGTAGGTCTCGATCTCGACCAGGCGCTGCACGGTGCGGCCGGCCTGGCGCTGCGTCAGCGAGACGTCGAGCACGAGGAAGCGCGAAAAGCCGTTGTCGAACATGAAATCGGAAAAGATCCAGCCGGCCCCGTCGGCCACCTGCGAGGCGACCATCTGGCGCCCGGTCGGGGAGAGGCCGGCGATCACCGACTCCGGCGTCACCTCGCTGGCCGGGCGCAGTTCGACGTGGGTGGCGACGATCAGGTTGCCGGGAATGGCTGCCAGCCATTCGGGCATCACCGCATCGAAGGCGGTGGCGTCCGGGTCGAGCGTCTCGCCGGCGGCGAGCGGGCGGAAGAAGGTGTAGCTCGAGAACTCGGTGTGCAGCTCCCAGCGCATGCGGAAGCTGCCGGTGTCGAGCATCAGGTGCGTCTCGGAGTTCTCGATGAAGTGGCAGACGCTGGCCTGACAGAGCTGCGAGAGGTGCGCCTTTTCTGCCGGCGGCGCTTCTCCGTCATGCTTGAAGACGAGGTGCGAGACGAGCACCGGCCCGGCCAGCGGAATCGGGGGCCGCGCGTGGAATTCGTTGTTCAGCCGCTGGCGCAGCGGATGTTCGGTGAATCCGATGGCTTCGAATTTTGCGTGCATGCCTGCCCTGCCCGAAAAGAAAAACCGCGACATCCCGCCGGGGGCTGTCGCGGCGCCGGTGTCCGGATCAGCGGACGAGCTGGTTGAGTTCGCCCGACTTGTAGCGCTCGGCCATCTTTTCCAGCGGCAGCGGCTTGATCTGGCTGGCGCGGCCGGCGCAGCCGAAGGCCTCGTAGCGGGCGACGCAGATCTTCCTGGCGGCTTCGCGGGCCGGCTTCAGATAGTCGCGCGGATCGAACTTCGAGGGATTCTCGACCAGGTAGCGGCGGATCGCCCCGGTCATCGCCAGGCGGATGTCGGTGTCGATCACCTTGCGCACGCCGTGCGCGATGCCCTTGACGATTTCCTCGACCGGCACGCCGTAGGTTTCCTTCATGTCGCCGCCGAATTCGCGGATCTCGGCGAGCAGTTCCTGCGGCACCGACGAGGAGCCATGCATCACCAGGTGGGTGTTCGGGATACGCGCGTGGATTTCGGCGATGCGGTCGATGGCGAGGATGTCGCCGGTCGGCTTCTTGGTGAACTTGTAGGCGCCGTGGCTGGTGCCGATAGCGATGGCCAGCGCGTCGCAGTTGGTTTTCTTGACGAAGTCGGCGGCCTGCTCGACGTCGGTGAGCAGCTGCTCGCGCGTCATGTGGCCGTCGGCGCCGTGGCCGTCCTCCTTGTCGCCCTTCATCGTCTCCAGCGAACCGAGCACGCCCAGCTCGCCCTCGACCGAGACGCCGATCGAATGCGAGAACTCGACGACCTTGCGCGTCACCTCGACGTTGTATTCATAGGAGGCGACGGTCTTGCCGTCGGCCTCCAGCGAGCCGTCCATCATCACCGACGAGAAGCCCGAGCGGATCGCCGCCATGCACACCGACGGCGACTGGCCGTGGTCCTGGTGCATGACGATGGGGATGTGCGGGTAGGCCTCGAGCGCTGCGAGGATCTGGTGGCGCAGGAAGGCCTCGCCGGCATATTTGCGGGCGCCGGCCGAGGCCTGCATGATCACCGGGGCGTCGAGCTGGTTGGCGGCTTCCATGATGGCCCACACCTGCTCCATGTTATTGACGTTGAAGGCAGGCAGGCCGTAGCCGTTTTCGGCGGCGTGATCGAGCAACTGGCGCATGGATACGAGGGGCATGGCGTTTCTCCGCGGGAATCTGGGGGACGCGCGCAGGGCGGGCGGCCGGGGTCAGGAAAAGCCGCATTTTAGCGTGAACGCGCAACGCCCACGGCATGCCCTGCGGGGTGTCGGGCGCGTTCCGCCGTCAGCTTCGCCCGCGGGCCGTCAGCCAGCCCAGTAGCGCGTCCGGTGGCTGTGGCCGGCTGAACAGGAAGCCCTGGCCGAGATGGCAGCCGGCATCGCGCAGGAAGTCCGCCTGCTCGGCGCTTTCCACACCTTCGGCGACGGTCTGCAGGCGCAGGCTGTGCGCCAGGCCGATGATGCCGCGCACGATGGCGGCGCTGTCCGGGTGGCGCAGCATGTCCTGCACGAAGGAACGGTCGATCTTCAGCTGGTCGAGGGGGAAGCGGCGCAGGTAGGCCAGCGACGAATAGCCGGTGCCGAAATCGTCGACCGAGATCTCGAGGCCGAGCGCCTTCAGCTCGCGCAGGATGCGTACGGCTTCCTCGGCGTTGTCCATCACCGCGCTTTCGGTGATTTCCAGCTTGAGCAGGCGGGCCGGCAGGCCGCTGTCGGCCAGGCTGCGCTGCACGTTGTCGATCAGGCGGGCATCGCGGAACTGGCGCACCGAGAGATTGACCGAGACGCGCAGCTCGATGCCCTGCGCGAGCCAGCGGCGGGTTTCGTGGCAGGCGCTCTGCAGCACCCATTCGCCGATCGGCACGATCAGGCCGCTTTCCTCGGCGAGCGGGATGAATTCGCCGGGCGGGATCAGCGCGCCGTCCTCGGCGCGCCAGCGCAGCAGGGCTTCCGCCCCCACGGCGCGGCCGCTCGCCAGTTCGACCAGCGGCTGGTAGTGCAGCAGGAACTCGTCGCGCGACAGCGCCCGCCGCAGCCGGGCTTCCAGTTCGAGGCGGTGCAGCGCGGCGGCGTTCATGTCGGCGGTGTAGAAGCGGAAGGTGTTGCGTCCGGCTTCCTTGGCGCGATACATGGCGGCGTCGGCGTTGCGCAGCAGGGTGTCGTAGTCCTCGCCGTCTTCCGGATAGACGCTGATGCCGATGCTGGCCGAAATGTCGATCTCGCGCTCGCCGATCGCCACCGGCCGGTCAATGGCGCGCAGCACCTCGCCGGCAAGCAGGGGGACTTCCTGCAGGTTCTGCAGCTCGCTCAGCACGATCACGAACTCGTCGCCGCCGAGGCGCGCCAGCGTATCGCGCGCGCCGACGCGGGCGGCGATGCGCCGGGCCACGGCACGCAGCACGGCGTCGCCGATTTCGTGCCCGAGGCTGTCGTTGACCCGCTTGATGTGGTCGAGGTCGATGAACAGCATCGCCACCGAGTGCTCGTGCGCCCGCGCGAAGGCGATGGCCTGGCCGACGCGGTCGCGCAGCAGGTTGCGGCTGGCCAGTCCGGTCAGCGCGTCCTCGTTGTTCTGGCGCTCGAGCTGTTCCTCGTAGCGCTTGCGTTCGGTGATGTCGTTGATGATGCCGACGAAATGCGTCACGCATCCCTCGGTGTCGCGCACCGGCGCAATGCTCAGGGCGTTCCAGAACAGGCTGCCGTCCTTGCGGTAGTTGCGCAGCTCGGCCACCCCGTCGCGCTGCTCGCGGATCGCCGAACGGATCTCGCCGATACCCATCTGGGCGCGATCCTCGCCCATCAGGAAGCGCGGGTTGCGTCCGAGCGCCTCCTGCACACGGTAGCCGGTGATGTGCTCGAAGGCGGGGTTGACGTAGATCAGCGGGTGATCCGCCCGAGTGGCGTCGGTGATCATGATGCCGTTGGACGAGGCTTCGATGGCGCGGCTGTTCAGGCGGTTGGCGGCCTCGCTGGCGCGCAGGGCCGCTTCGGCCTGCTGGCGCCGCTCCTCGCGGGCGAAATTCTCCAGGGCGAAGGAAACGTCGCCCACCATTTCGTTCGCCAGCGCCGTCAGTTCGTGGTCGAAGAAATCCTTCTCGTCCGAGATCAGCGTGACGCTGCCGACGATGCGCTCCTTCATGTACAGCGGGAAGGCCGCCGCCGAGCGGAAGCCGGCGGCGGCCAGATCGTCGCGGATGGCCGCCAGCGCGGGATCGGCGGCGAGGTCGTTGCAAAGATAGGCCTGGCCGCTGGCGAGCATGATTTCCGCCGGCGTGCGCGGGGACTCGCCGCTGCCGGGCAGGGTCAGCCGTGCCAGCCAGGGCGGCGGCGTGCCGTGGATGGCGACCGGGCGCAAGGTGTGGCCGGCCTCGTCGAGCATGCCGATCCAGGCCGAGGCCAGACCGCCGCGCTCGACGGCGATGCGGCAGAGGCTGGCGAGCAGGGCGTCGCGCTCCACCGTGTGCACGATGGCCTGGTTGGTTTCGCTGAGCGCGGCGTAGAGATGGTTGAGGCGCAGGATCCGGCTTTCCGCCCGGCGCAGCTCGGCGACGCGCGCTTCGAGCTCGGCGCTGCGCTTTTCCAGCTTGGCAACGAGCACCTCGCTGTACTCGCGCAATATCGTTTCCTCGTCGGCCTGGCGCGGCCGGCCGGGCCGACCGCTGCTCGCGGCCTGTTCGAGCACCGCATGGACGCGCTGCATGAAGGGTTCCGGCTCGGCCGGCTTGAGGATGAAGGCGTCGGCGCCGAGGTCGAGGGCCAGGCGCTCGTCCTTCGGTTCGGTGTAGGTCGCGGTGTAAACGATGAAGGGAATCGTCTGCAGGACGGCGTCCTCCTTCCACAGGCGCAGCAGCGTGTAGCCGTCCATCACCGGCATCAGCAGATCGCTGATGACCAGGTCCGGCGGCGTGCGCCGGGCCGTCGTGAGGGCTTCGCCGCCGTGCCGGGCCTCGTCCACGACGAAGCCGTTCCCCTGCAGCAGGGCCCGCAGGAGATAGAGATTCTCGGCCTTGTCGTCGACGATCAGGATGCGTTTCACGAGGCGCCTCCGAGGAAGCGTTCGACCTCGGCGGTGAAGGTCTGCGGGTCGATCGGCTTTTCGATGTAGCCGTTGCAGCCGGCGGCGAGGCAGCGCTCGCGGTCGCCCGGCATGGCATAGGAAGTGACCGCGACGATCGGGATCGCCGCCAGCTCCGGTGTCCCGCGCAGGGCCTCGGCGACGGCGTAGCCATCCATGCCCGGAAGCTGGATGTCGAGCAGGATCAGCGTCGGTGGCGCTGTGCGCGCCATCGCCAGGCCGCTCGGGCCGTCCTCGGCGCACTCGGTCTGCCAGCCCCGGGCCTGCAGCAGGAAGGTGGCGAGATAGCGGTTCTGCGGGTTGTCCTCGATCAGCAGGATGCGGACGGTCATGGGGTTTCTCCTTGCGTCGGCGCCTGGCGCGGCAGCGTAACGGTGAAGGTGCTGCCTTCCTGCCAGCGGCTTTCGGCCTCGATGCGGCCGCCCATCAGGTCGGCAAGGCGCCGGCAGATGGCCAGTCCGAGGCCGGTGCCCTCGTGCTTGCGCGAGAGGGCCGAGTCGATCTGCCGGAAGGGGGTGAACAACAGGGCCATTTCCTCCGGCTGGATGCCGATGCCGGTATCCGCGATGCGCAGGCGGATGGCTGGCGTCGACGGTTCCGGAGAGGCGTCCGTCTGCCCGGGCGGCAGCTCGAGCGTCAGGCGGACCTCGCCCGCTTCGGTGAACTTGATCGCGTTGCCGATCAGGTTGAGCAGGATCTGTTCGACGCGGCGGGCGTCGCCGATCATGTCGACCGGCGTGGCGGGCAGGGCGGCCACGAGGTCCAGCCCCTTTTTCTCCGCCAGCGGCCGCACGATGTCGAGCACCTTGCGGGCGGAGGCGGCGGCGTCGAAGGGTTCGCGGGCGACCTTCAACTCGCCGGCCTCGATCTTCGAGATGTCGAGCACGTCGTTGATCAGTGCCAGCAGGTGGCGGGCGCTGTCGCGGACCATGCCGAGCTGCTTCTGCTGCTCGTCGTTGAGCGGTCCGGCGAGTCCCTGCAGGACGATGCCGGTGAAGCCGATGATCGAGTTCAGCGGGGTGCGCAGCTCGTGGCTCATCGTGGCGAGGAAGGCCGATTTCAGCCGGTCCGCCGATTCCGCGCGCAGCGTGGCCTCGCGCAGGGCCGCCTCGGCCTCCTTGAGCGGCGTGATGTCGACGATCACCCCGACCAGGCCGACCGGCACGCCGTTGGCGTCGTGGAAGCCGCTCACCGAATAGAGGGTGTGGTGGTCGCGGCCGTCGGCGAAGGGGATCACCGCTTCCCGGCTGAGCGTCGCACCGGCGGCCAGCACGCCGGCGTCCTCGTTCTGGAAGGCCTCGCGGTCGGCCGGCGGCAGGTAGTCGAGATCGAGCACCGTCTTGCCGGTGAAATCCCGGCGGGAAATTCCGAAGGCCCGCTCATAGGCCACGTTGCAGCCGCGGAAACGCAGATCCGGTCCCTTGTAGAAAATGGCGTTCGGGATGTGATCGATGATTTCCTGCAGGAAGGCGCTGAGATTCTCGATCTCGCGCGTGCGGCGCGCGACGCGCAGTTCGAGCTCGGCGGCGTGTTCCTGTTCGAGGGCGTACAGCCGCTGGATTTCACCGGTTTTCGCCGCGACCTTCCGGCGCAGCACGGTTCCCCAGGCCAGGGCGCCCGCCAGCAGACCGAACAACCCGATCGCGGCGGCCGGCAGCCAGGTCGGCAGGGCCGGGCGGATCTCCTCCACCGACCAGCGACGCAGCGAGGTGAAATAAACCGAATCGCTGGCCTTCTTGAAGGCGACGAGGTGGCGGTCGATTGCCGCCAGCCGTTCGGGATCGCCCGTGCGCGGCGCGGCGAAGAACAGCTGTGCGGGGCTGAAGATGATGGCCGTGTCCTCGAGTCCGTATTTCTGCGCATTGCGCACGCCGAAGAAGCGGTTGGTGACGACCGCCGCGGCGCGCCCGTCAACGACCGCAGCAAAGGCGGCGGCGTAATCCTCCTCGGGCAGCGGGGTGACGTTGAGGCTGAAGCCGGCGACCATCTGCAGCAACGCGTCCTGCTGGACGGAGCCCGCGAGCACCGCCACGCGCTTGCCGTCCAGGTCGAGCAGCGAGCGGATGCCGCTGTCGCGGCGGGCATAAACCTGGTTCCAGCTCGACAGCGCCGGTTCCTGGTGGAAGGCGTAGCGCTGCTCGCGCTCGGCGGTGCGGGCCACGTCCGGCATCAGGTCGATCTCGCCGGCTTCCAGCCGCGCCAGCCCCTCGCTCCAGGTGCCGGGGACGTATTCGATCACCCAGCCTTCCGCGCGCGCGATCGCCTCGATCAGGTCGACGAAAATCCCTTCGGCGCGCAGACGGCCGTTGCCGTCGCGCAGGTAATCGACCTTCGGTGCGTTCTGGTAGACGCCGACGCGGATCCGCTCGGAGGCCGTGCCGGCGGGGCTCCAGCACAGCCCCAGGAGGAATGCCAGCAGCACGCCCAGGCAGGTCGCCAGGGCGCTGGCCCGCTGGGGGGCGCGCGGTCCGCGTTGGTCATCCGGCGACATCGTCTCCCTTTCGATCGGTCCGGTGCATCCCGCCATGATTCTGGCGTATCCGGACGGAAAAAGCCAAGGTCCGGCCGGAGGCGGGCCGGACCACTTCCGCGTCAGCCCGGCGACGGGTCGCTGGCCAGGCGGACCGTGTTGCGGCCGGCGTCCTTGGCGGCGTACAGGGCACGGTCGGCTGCCGCACCGAGCTGGGCGGCGTCGCGTCCGTCGTATGGGTAGAAGGCGATGCCGATGCTGACGCCGATGCCGACCACGCCTTCGTCGAGAACGAAGGGCTGGCCGACGGCGGCGATGATCTTTTCGGCGACCTGGCGGGCGTCGGCGGCCGTGAGGCCGGGCATCAGCAGGGCGAACTCGTCGCCGCCCAGCCGTGCCGGCAGGTCGTCCTTGCGCACCAGCGCGAGCACGCGCTGCGCCACCTGGCGCAGGACCGCGTCGCCGGCGGCGTGGCCGAGGGTATCGTTGACCGGCTTGAAACGGTCGAGGTCGAGGTAGCAGACGGCGAAACTCTCGCCGTGACGCACCGCCCGGTGAAGCTGCTGCGCGAGGCGGTCGTCAAAGCGCGTGCGGTTGGCAAGACCGGTCAGCGGGTCGAAGTTGGCGCGCTGCCACAGTTCCGCCTGCTGCGCCTGCTGCTCGGTGATGTCGCGACTGACCGCCACGTAGCGGACGATGCGGCCGCGCAGGTCGCGCACTGCGGTGATGGTGTGCCAGACGCAGTACTCGCTGCCGTTGCGGTGCCGGTTCCAGACTTCTCCCGACCAGCTGGCACGTTCGCGCAGCGTGCTCCAGACCTCCCGCCAGAAGGCCTCGTCATGGCGGGCCGAGCCGAGGAAGGCGGGGGTGCGGCCGACCGTTTCCTGTTCGCTGTAGCCGGAGAGGCGGCAGAAGGCCTCGTTGACCATGCGGATCGTCGTGTGCGCGTCGGTGATCAGCACCGCGTCGCTCATGCGCGCGAGGACGGTGCGTGCCATCTCGGCTTCGGCGATGCGCTCGTGCTCCTCGCTGCGGTCGACGATGGTGGCGATGGCCGCGCCGATGTGCGCCTCCTCGTCGAACAGCGGGTGTGCCTGCAGCGACAGCCAGCGGGTTTCCTCGGCGTTCTGGTCGAGCAGCCAGGCGTTCTCCAGGCTGAGCCCGGAATGCAGGCAGAGGTGGGTGAGCGGGTCGGCGACGGCGAACGGCGAACCGTCCTCGGTGACCAGCGACAGGTTGGAGGCGGCGATCGCTTCGCCGAAGGGGCGCCCCAGGGGTTCGTTGAGCCAGCGGCAGGCAGCACCGTTGGCGAAGCCGATGCTGCCGTCGGGATCGATCAACAGGACCCCCTCGGCCATGTTCTCGAGCACCTTGCGCGAGCGCGCCGCCTCGGTCTGCCGGGCCCGTTCGGCGGCGTGCTGGGCATTCACGGCGCGCCGCACCAGCAGGGTGGCGGGCAGCAGCAGCAGGGTGAGGAGGACGGCGGGGACCAGCGCGGTGCGGTCGTGTCCGGCGATTTCCGCATCGAGCCGCGCCTGGTCGATGCCGGCCACCACGTACATGCCCCAGTCGGGCACCCGCCGCACCGCTGACAGCCGGGTCAGCCCGTCGATCGGGCTGGTCAGCGGCATGGCGTGCGGCCGGCTGATGAATTCGTCGGGCAGGTCGATCTGCCGGCCGGTCGATTGCTCGGGGTCGCGCGAGCGGGCGATCACCCGGCGACCGGGCGAGAGCAGGGTGACGAGCAGGTTCTCGGGATCGACCGGCTCGACGAGGCCGCCCAGACGCGAGGTTTCCAGGCCGACGAAGATGACGCCGGCGAAGCGGTCGCCATCGCGCACCGGGCGCGCGAAGAGGATGATCCACTGGCCGGAGGCCTTGCCGCGCACCGGTTCGTTGACGAACAGGCGGTCGCGCGGATTGCTGCGGAAGGCGAGGTAATAGTCGCGGTCGTTGACGTCGAGCAGCGGCGCTTCCTCGCCGTTCAGGAAGTTGGCGCGCATGATGCCGTCCGGGCCGATCAGGGACGCGCGGTTGAGCTGGCCGTAGGTATCGCGGTGCGAAATGATGCGTGCGGCCCGGACGAACTCGGCCTCGCCCTGGTCCTCGAGGATGTCCTGCAGGCGGCGCAGCGTCTCGTCGGCCACCGAGAGCGAGAGGCGGGCGTGCGCGGCATACGCCTCGGCCATCAGCTCGACCTTCTGTCCGGCCTCGGCGTAGGTCCGCTGGCGGATGTCGCGGCCGTGCAGCAGGGCCAGCGTCCAGGCCGCCAGCAGCACCGCCGCCGAGACGGCGGCAGTCAGTCGCCAGAGCATCCGGCCCGGCAGCATGGCCGGGCTCAGGCCGCCGGCGGCGGTTGTTCGCCGACGCGCACGATCTTCAGGGTGTTGGTGCCGCCCGGCGTGCCGATCGGCTCGCCGATGGTCAACACGATGAGGTCGCCCGGGCTGACCACGCCGGCCTCGATGAGGCGCTGCTCGGCGTCGTGCAGCAGGGTGTCGCGATCGGTGTGCATCTGCTTCATCAGCAGCGGGTAGACCTCGCGGTAGAGGCACATCTTGGTCTGCGCGGCGGGCAGCGGCGTCAGCGCATAGACCGGGACGCCGCAGTTCAGGCGGCTCATCCACAGCGCCGTCGAGCCCGATTCGGTGAGCGCGGCGATGGCCTTGACCTTGAGGTGATGCGCCGTCCAGATGGCGGCCATGGCGATCGACTGGTCGATGCGCGTGAAGATGCGGTCGAGGAATTCGCGGTCGAGGGTGACTTCGGCCGATTTCTCCGCCTCGAGGCAGATGCGCGCCATCGACTCGACGGTTTCCACGGGGTAGCGGCCGGAGGCGGTTTCGGCCGAGAGCATCACCGCGTCGGTGCCGTCGAGGACGGCGTTGGCGACATCGGACACTTCCGCGCGGGTCGGCACCGGCGAGACGATCATCGATTCCATCATCTGCGTCGCGGTGATCGCCAGCTTGTTGTTCTCGCGCGCCATGCGGATCATGCGTTTCTGCAGCGCCGGCACGGCGGCGTCGCCGACTTCGACGGCGAGGTCGCCGCGCGCGACCATCACGCCGTCGGAGGCCGCGAGGATTTCCTCGAGCGCCTCGACGGCCTCCACCCGCTCGATCTTGGCGATGGTCTGTGCGTGACCGCCGGCGGCGCGCATCAGCTGGCGCGCCATGTACATGTCGGCGGCGCTCTTGGGGAAGGAGACGGCAAGGAAATCGGCGCCGATGGTCGCGGCGGTGCGGATGTCGTCCATGTCCTTGGCGGTCAGCGCCGGCGCCGAGAGGCCGCCGCCCTGGCGGTTGATGCCCTTGTTGTTCGACAGCTCGCCGCCGTGCCGCACGGTGGTGTGGATCTCGCTGCCGAGCACGCGCGTCACGTCGAGGACGATGCGGCCGTCGTCGAGCAGCAGCACGTCGCCGCTCTTCACGTCCTTCGGCAGATCCTTGTAGTCCAGGCCGACACGCTCGCCGTCACCGAGCTCGCAGGCCGCGTCGAGGACGAAGCGGGCGCCCTTGTCCAGCGCGATGCGACCGTCGGCGAACTTGCCGACCCGGATCTTCGGGCCCTGCAGGTCGGCCAGGATGCCGACCGGCCGGCCGACCCGCGCTGCCGCCTCGCGCACGGCGGTGGCCCTGGCCACATGGTCCTCCGGTTTGCCGTGCGAGAAATTCAGGCGCACGACGTCGACCCCGGCGCGGATCATCCGTTCGAGTACCTGCGGGTCGCTCGACGCGGGGCCGAGGGTGGCGACGATCTTGGTATGGCGTGACATGAAAGACATTCCTTGACGTTATAGGGGAGCTTGGCGGAGGGGGCGCTCGTCTTTGCTCAGTCCGGGGAACCGCCGGCCGAACGCTGGCGGAGGCGCTGCTCGATCCGGCCGAGCGGCAGGCCGAGCGAGAGCTCGTGTTCGAGGGTCTTGAAGAGGGGCATCAGCTGCATGCCCAGGGCGTCGAGCGAGGGCGTGCCGGCTTGCCACAGGCGCGCCAGCGCTTCGAAATACTGGGCGTCGACGCAATGACCGCAGCTGGGCGCGTCGGCGCGCACCCGGTTGCCGCCGTCGGCCTGCGCTTCCTGCAGGCGCTGCCGCGCGAGGGCGAGCAGGGCGTCGGCGCTGCCGGCCGCGTCGCCCGGGCGGTTGGCGATCCCGGCGCTGATCACCGGGGTGAAGGGGACGCCGCCGACGGCGATCTGGCTGTTGCCGAAACCACGGCAGACACGCTGGGCGAAGGCGATGCTGCTGGCCAGGCTGGTGCCCGGCGAGACGATGGTGCAGCTGGCCGCGCCGCTTGCGGCGATGGTGTCGCCGGGACCGATCTTTTCCGCCAGTACGCGCATCAATCGCGCGGTGATCGCACGCATGGTGCCGGCGCCGAATTCCTCGCACAGGCGGGCGTGCTCATCGAGGCCGAATTCGATCACGCTGACCGTGCCGGCCAGCGGATCGAGATCGTGCAGGGCCGTGGCCAGCGCGCCGGCCAGATCCTGTGGCGAGGTGGCCGGCGGCTGCGCGGGGACGCTGGCGGCCGGCGGCGACGGCTCGGCGATGCCCTGTCCGAGCTCCCAGTCGACCAGCCGGCGGATGCGCGCCAGGATGTCCTGCCGGCTCATGCCGCGGGTGATGAAGTCGGTGACGCCCCGTTCGCGCGCGCAGGCCTGTTCCTGCGCGCTTTCCTGCCCCGAGACGACGAGCAGGAAAGGGATGTCGCACAGGCGGCGCAGCTTGTTGACGCGCAGCCGGGCGAGCAGCTCATGGCCGCTCAGGCGCGGCAGGTGCACGCCGGCGACCACGGCGATGATCGACGAGTTGAGCACCAGCGTCTGCCAGGCGGCCTCGCCGTCGCTTTCCTCGACGACGGCGAAATCGTCCCGCAGATGCTTGGCGAGCGTTGAGCGGACGACCTTCGAATGATCGACGACCAGTACCCGGCGGCGTGTGTCCATGAATTGTCTCCTCCCCCCCGGTGCATGCCGAAGGTGTGTTATTGCTTTGTTTTTTCCCGCACGCGGGATTGTCTCAGCCCGCCGCGCGACTTTCCAGCACCTCGATGGCCGGCAGGGTCTTGCCCTCGAGGAATTCGAGGAAGGCGCCGCCGCCGGTCGAAATGTAATCGACGTCGTCATGGATGTGGAATTTGGCGATGGCGGCGAGGGTGTCGCCGCCGCCCGCGATCGAGAAACCGTCGGAGTGGGCGATCGCCGAGGCCAGCATCTTGGTGCCGCCGGCGAACTGGTCGAGCTCGAAGACCCCGATCGGGCCGTTCCAGACGATGGTGCCGGCGTGCGCGATGATGTCGGCCAGGCGCGCGGCGGTCTTCGGGCCGACGTCGAGGATGCGGTCGTGCTGCGCGACGTCGTCGACGGGGATCTTGTTGGCGCGGGCCAGCGCGGAGACCTCGTCGGCGACCACCACGTCGACCGGCAGCGGCACTTCGGCGCCGCGTGCCTTCATCATGTCCATGATGGCGTGCGCCTCCTTGACGAGGTCCGGCTCGGCCAGCGAATCGCCGATGCGCTTGCCGGTGGCCAGCAGGAAGGTGTTGGCGATGCCGCCGCCGACGATCAGCTGGTCCACCTTGTCGGCCAGCGATTTGAGGATGGTCAGCTTGGTCGATACCTTGGCGCCGGCAACGATGGCCACCAGCGGCCGCTTGGGGTTCTCCAGCGCGCGCGACAGCGCGTCGATCTCGGCGCCCATCAGGAAGCCGGCACAGGCCACCGGCGCATATTTGGCGATGCCGTGCGTGGTGGCCTCGGCGCGGTGGGCGGTGCCGAAGGCGTCGTTGACGTAAATGTCGCACAGTTTGGCCATCTTCTGCGCCAGTTCGTCGCTGTTCTTCTTCTCGCCCTTGTTGCAGCGGCAGTTCTCGAGCAGGACGATCTCGCCCGGCGCCACCTCGAAGCCGCCATCGACCCAGTCGCGGATCAGGCGTACCGGCTTGTGCAGCAGCTGGCCGAGGCGCACGGCCACCGGCGTCAGCGAATCCTCGGGCGACAGCTCGCCCTCGGTCGGGCGGCCGAGGTGTGAGGTGACCATCACCGCGGCGCCGTTTTCCAGACAGTATTTGAGCGAGGGCAGGGCAGCGCGGATGCGGGTGTCCTCGGTGATGTTGCCGGCATCGTCCTGCGGCACGTTGAAGTCGGCGCGGACAAAGACACGTTTGCCGCGGACGTCGAGATTGGCGAGTTTGAGCACGTTCATGGTCGGATCTCCTGGGAATGTCGGATCAGTCTTGCGGTACGGAATGCGGGGCGCGCAGCCAGTGGCCGGCCACTTCGACCATGCGGTTGGCGAAGCCCCACTCGTTGTCGAACCACAGCAGCAGGTTCACGAGACGGGGGCCGGCGGCGCGGGTCTGGCTGGCGTCGATGATGGCCGAGTGCGGGTCGTGATTGAAATCGATCGAGGCGTGCGGCTCGTCGGACCACGCGAGCAGGTGCCGCAGCGGGCCGCCGGCGGCGGCGGCCAGGCGGGCGTTGATCTCGCCGGCATCGACGTCGCGGGCGAAGGCGACGACCAGGTCGATGGCCGAGACGTTCAGCGTCGGCACGCGGATCGCCTTGGCCTGCACGCGCCCGTGCAGCGCCGGCAGCAGGCGTTCGACGCCGCGCGCGAGGCCGGTCGAGACGGGAACGATCGAGGGCAGCGCGGCGCGGGTGCGCCGCAGGTCCGGATGATGGTAGCCGTCGGCCAGCGGCTGGTCGTTCATCGCCGAATGCAGGGTGGTGAGCAGCACCTGTTCGATGCCGATCTCGCGGTGCATCAGATCGAGTACCGGCACCACGGCGTTGGTCGTGCACGAGGCGTTGGAGACGAGGCGCTCGGCGCCGGTCAGCAGGTGTTCGTTGATGCCGTAAACGATCGTCGCGTCGACATCCTCGGCGCCGTGCGCGGGATGCGAGAGCAGGAGGCGCGGGCAACCGGCATCGAGAAAGCGCACCAGATCGCAGCGGTGGCCGTACTGGCCGGAGCATTCGACGAGGAGATCGATGCCGAGGGCGCGCCAGTCCACCTCCTCGGGCGTGCGCGCGTGGCTGACGGCGATCGCCCGTCCATCGATCTCCAGGCGGTCGCCGCGCAGCGCGACCGTGCCGGGAAAGCGGCCGTGTGTCGAATCGTAGCGGGTCAGGTAGGCGATGCTGTCGAGCCGGGCCGGCTCGTTGATGGCGACCACCTCGAGCGTCGCGCGCAGGGGCGACTCGAGCAGCGCGCGCAGGAAGCAGCGGCCGATGCGGCCGTAGCCGTTGATGGCGACGCGGAGGGGGCGGGGCGGTCCGGACACGGCGGGCGGAGAGATGGGAAAGTGGGGAAAAAAGTGACAAGCGCGTGATTTTACAGGGATGGCGGCATAAAACCGAATACTTCGAATGCGTCGAATACTCCGTGGGCATCGGGAGCGCGGTGGGCGGCAAGATGCGCCGGCGGCAGGGCGCACCTTGCCGGTGAATGCCGGCCGTCGCCACGGGGGGCGGGTTGCGGGCAGGCACGGCGGCGGTGGCTGGCTTCCGGCATGTCTCTTGCGTCGGACGGCGCATTGTTCCGCTGGAGAAACGCAATGAGGATCGACTTTACGGATTCCCCGGGCGCGGGTTCGCGCGCCGAGGGCAGTGCCCGCGCTGCCTCCGGGGGGGCGGCTGCGGATTCCGGTTTTCCGGACCTGCTGGCGCGGACCCGCGACTCGGCCGCCGCCGGCCTGGGGCCGGCCGCGCCGGACGCCGGGGCGGATGCGCGGGAGGCAGCCCGGCGTCTGGAAAGGGAGGCGGCGGCCCGGGCCGAAAGGGCGGCCGCGGCGCACGCGGCCAACGACGCCTTGCGCAAGGCGCTCGAGGATTATCTGAGCAAGTCGCCGGCCGAGCACATGCGCGAGATGATCCTGGCGAGGATGGGCTTGTCCGAGGAGAGCCTGAAGTCGATGCCGCCCGAGCAGCGCGCGGCGGTCGAGGCGGAAATCGGCCGTCGTATCCGGGAATGGCTGCTGCGCGAGGAGAAGGATGCCGAACCGGGCGCCGACCCCGCCGCAGCGGGTGCGCCGGTCACCGACGGGGCCGCCGTCGCCGGAAGCCGCGGCGACTCGCCGGCCGGGATGCCGGCGTTCATGGCGCTGCAGGCTGCGCTGGCGGGGGGAGGGACCAGGTAAGCCGGTTGCTCAGTCCTTGCCGGCGCGCGCGGTGCTGGCTTCCGGGGGAGCGACGGCGCTGGCCGCCACGTCCGGCCGCCAGCCGCCGCCGAGTGCCTTGAACAGGGCGACGGCGGCGTTCAGCCGGGCCTGGCGGGTGACGATCTGCGCGCTGCGCGCGTCGTTCAGGCTGCGCTGAGCCTCGAGGACGTCGAGGTAAGCGGCGTGGCCGGCGGCGTAGCGCGTGCGCGCCAGTTCGAGGGCCTTGCCGGCATGCTCGACGCGCGCGGCCTGCGGGACCTCTGCCGCGCCGTTCTCGCGCAGGTCGACCAGCGCGTCGCGCACTTCCCGGTAGGCGGTCTGCAGGGTGTTTTCCCAGGCGACACGGGCCTGCCGCGTCTGGGCTTCGGCCTGTTCGACGCGGGCCGCGGTGCGGCCGAAATCCAGCACCGGCAGGAAGGCGGCCAGTCCCAGCGACCAGGTGCCGGCGCCGGCGGCGAAGAGGTCGGCGAGCGCCCGGCTTTCGCTGCCGGCGCTGCCGGTCAGCGTGAAGCGCGGATAGTAGCCGGCCCGGGCGGTGCCGATGCCGGCATTGGCGGCGACCAGCGCCTGCTCGGCCTGCATCACGTCCGGACGCCGCTCGATCAGGTCGGCCGGCAGGCCGGCCGGCGGTTGCGGTGGCAGCGGCAGGCGCTGCAGCTGGCCGGCGTCGATGCGCAGGGCCGGGTCGCCGGTCAGCAGGGCCAGCCGATGCACGGCCAGCGCGCGCTGCCGGCGCAGTTCCACCTGCTGCGCTTCGGCGGTGGCCAGCGTGCCTTCCGCCTGATGGATGTCGAGCGGGGGGGCGAGTCCGGCGGCGACGCGGCGCTTCACCAGGGCCAGGCTGTCCGCCCGGCTTTTCAGGGTGTCCGCGGCGAGCTCCAGGCGCGCGTCGAGGCCGAGCAGGTCGAGGTAGGCGCCGGTCACCTGTCCGGCGACGCTCAGGCGCACCGCGTCCTGTGCGTAGCGGCTGCCCAGCAGCTGCGCCTGGACGGTTTCGTTGCCGCGCCGCACGCGGCCCCACAGGTCGATCTCGTAGGATGTCGACAGACTGGCGCTGCGGCTGTCGCGCAGACGCGACATCGCGCTGGAATAGGTGGCCGTACGGGTGCTGGCCTGGCTCCGGCTGGCGCCGGCGTTGCCGTCGATTTCCGGGAAGAGGACGGCGTCGGCCTCGCGCGCGGCGGCTTCCGCCTGTTCCACCCGCGCCATTGCGGTGCGCAGGTCGGCATTCCGGTGCAGCGCCAGTTCGACCAGCGCATCGAGTTGCGTGTCGCCGAACAGCGTCCACCAGCGCGGGTCGACCGCCGTGGCCGCCGCGCTCGCCGCCGCCTCGGCAAAATGCTCCGGCAGCGGCGTGGCCGGGCGCTGGTAATCGGGGCCGACGGCGCAGCCGCCGAGCGCGAGGGCGGCCGCCAGCGCGGCGGGGAGGATGCGGGGGGTCATGCCGGGTTCTCCTCGGAGAAGTCGACGTGGGACGGATCGATCTGCTTGCCGCGTTCGAGCCACTTGAAGAAGAGCGGGACGAACAGGGTGGCGATGAAGGTGGCGGCGAGCATGCCGCCGAATACCCCGGTGCCCATCGACTGGCGGGCGGCGGCGCCGGCGCCGCTGGCCTTGACCAGCGGGAAGACGCCGAGGACGAAGGCCAGCGAGGTCATGATGATGGGGCGCAGGCGCAGGCGCGCGGCTTCGATGGCGGCCTCGGCGACGCCCATTCCCTCCGAGTATTTCTGCGCGGCGAACTCGACGATCAGGATGGCGTTCTTCGAGGCCAGGCCGATCAGCACGACCAGGCCGATCTGGAAGTAGATGTCGTTCGGCATGCCGCGCACCCAGATGGCGGTGAGCGCGCCCATCAGCGCGAAGGGCACGGCCATCACCACGGCGATGGGCAGCGACCACTTCTCGTACTGCGCGGCGAGGATCAGGAAGACCATGATGATGGCGAAGGTGAAGGCCTGCAGCGACGAGCCGGCGCTGCGCTTCTCCTGGAAGGCCTGGCCGGTCCACGCGATGCCGTAGCCCTCGGGCAGGGTGGCGGCCGCCACCTCCTCGACGATGCGCATCGCCTCGCCCGAGCTGA
Organism: Rhodocyclaceae bacterium; assembly: GCA_026646875.1. Classification (GTDB taxonomy): domain Bacteria; phylum Pseudomonadota; class Gammaproteobacteria; order Burkholderiales; family Rhodocyclaceae; genus 66-26. Next base: position 24,558 of record JAPKHL010000028.1, read on the forward strand.
CGCCGGGCTTGCTGTCGCCCATCACCTTGGCGGCGATGAAGCCGTTGAAGCGCTCGACCTGCTCGGGGCCGACGACGTTGCGCACGCGGCTGATCGCCGAGAGCGGGATCATCGCCTGGCTGGCGGTGCTCTTCACATACACCTTGCCGATGTCCTCGGGCTTCATGCGGTAGGGCGTCTCGGCCTGCAGCTGGACGCGATAGACGCGCCCCGCCTTGTTGAAGTCGTTGACGTAGAGGGCACCCATGGTGCTCTGCAGGGTGGCGTAGATGCTGTCGATCGGGATGCCGAGCGCCAGCGCCTTCTGCTCGTCGACCTCGACGTAGAGCTGCGGGACGGTCGGACGGAAGAAGGTCGAGATGCGGGTGAACTCCGGGTGCTGCTTGAGCGCCTCCATGAAGGACTGCACCACCTCGTTGAGCTTGCGTGCATCGCCGTCGGCACGGTTCTGCACATAGACCTCGAAGCCGCCGGTGGTGCCCAGGCCCTGGATCGGCGGCGGGTTGAAGACGACGGCCATGCCGTCCGGCTGCATCATGCCGAAGCCCATGAACTTGCCGGCCAGGTCCTGCGCCTTGCTCTGGCGCTCCGACCAGTCCTTCAGGGTGATGAACATGGTGCCGGCGTTGCTCTTGTTGCCGCCGCTGATCAGGTCGAAGCCGGAGACGATAAAGGTGTGCTCCACCGCCTCGTCGCGGGCGATCATCTGGCGCACACGCTCGCCGGTGGCCTCGGTGCGCTTGAGCGTGGCGCCGTCCGGCAGGGTCAGCGCGGAGATCAGGCGGCCCTGGTCCTCGGCCGGAACGAAGCTGCCGGGGATGATGCGGAACAGCAGTGCGGTGGCGCCGATCACGGCCGCGAAGACGAGCAGGCCGACGATGCCGTGCCGCAAGGTGAAGCCGACCGCCCGCGTGTAGCCCGAGGTCAGGCGTTCGAAGCCCCGGTTGAACGGGGCGAACAGCTTGTTCTCGCCGTGCTGGGCCTTGAGCATCAGGGCGCACAGGGCCGGCGTCAGCGTCAGCGCGACGACGCCGGAGAGCACCACCGAGACGGCGACGGTGACGGCGAACTGCTTGTACAACTGGCCGGCGATGCCGCCGAGGAAAGCGACCGGAACGAACACCGCGCAGAGCACCAGGACGATGGCGATCAGCGCGCCGGTGACCTGGTGCATGGCCTTGATCGCCGCCTGCTTTGGCGGCAACTTTTCCTCGGCCATCAGGCGCTCGACGTTCTCGAGGACGACGATCGCGTCATCGACCACGATGCCGATCGAGAGCACCATCGCGAACAGGGTCAGGGTGTTGATCGAGAAGCCGAACAGCCACAGCCCGGCGAAGGTGCCGATCAGCGAGATCGGCACGGCGACCATCGGGATCAGCGTGGCGCGCCAGCTCTGCAGGAAGAGGAAGACCACCGCGATGACCAGCAGCATGGCCTCGATCAGGGTCTTCACCACCTCGTCGATGGAGGCCGAGACGAAGCTCGTCGAGTCGACCGGGATCACGTAGTCCATGCTTTCCGGGAACTTCTGCCGGAGCTCCTTCATGCGGGCGCGGACCAGTTCGGCGACTTCCAGCGCGTTGGCGCCGGTCTGCAGGAAGACGCCCATGGCGATGGTCGGCTGGCCGTCGAGGGTGACGCGCTGCTCGTAGCTGTAGGCGCCGAGCTCGATGCGCGCGATGTCCTTCAGGCGCAGGACGCCGCCGCCGGCACTGGCGCGGATGACGATGTTGCCGAATTCCTCCTCGGTCAGCAGCCGGCCCTTGGCGGTGACCGTGTAGACCAGCTGCTGGTCGCCCGCCGCCGGTTCCTGGCCGATCTTGCCGGCGGCGTTCTGGGCGTTCTGCGCGGCAATGGCGGCGGCCACCTCGCTGGTCGTCAGGCCGAGCTGCGCCATGCGGTCCGGACGCAACCAGACGCGCATCGAATAATCCTGAGCGCCGAACACGGTGACGTCGCCGACCCCCTTCACCCGCTTCAGTTCGTCGACGATGTTGAGACTGGCGTAGTTGGAGAGGAACAGCGTGCTGTACTTGCCACCCTCGGACTTGAGGGCGATCACCTGCAGGATGTCGGTCGAGCGCTTCTGCACGACCACGCCGTTGCGCCGCACCAGTTCCGGCAGGCGCGGCTCGGCGGCCTTGACGCGGTTGTTCACGTTCACCGCCGCGAGGTCGACGTTGGTGCCCACCTCGAAGGTCACGGTGATCGAGACGACGCCGTTGGCGGCGGCAGATGAGGTGAAATACACCATGTTCTCGACACCGTTGAGCTGTTCCTCGATCGGTGCGGCGACCGTCTTGGCCAGGGTTTCGGCGGAGGCGCCCGGGTAGGTGGCGGAGATCACCACGGTCGGCGGGGCGATCTGCGGGTATTGCGCGATCGGCAGCACCTGCAGCGCGACCAGGCCGGCGATGACGATGATGATCGAGATGACCGACGCGAAAATCGGCCGGTTGATGAAGAATCGGGCCATGGCCGCTCCTTACGGTTTGGCCGGCGCGGGGGCGGCGTTGGCAGGCGGCTCGCCGGACCCCTTGGGGCTGACCGGCATGCCGGGGCGCAGCTTGATCAGGTTGTCGACGATGACCTTGTCGCCGGGTTTCAGGCCCTCCAGGATGACCCAGTCCTTGCCGCGCCATTCGCCGGTGCGCACCGGGCGCGGGGTGACCTTGTTCTCCGCGCCGACGATCATTACCAGGGCCCCTTGGTCGGTTTGCGTCACCGCCGCCTGGGGGACCAGGAAGACGCCGCTGCGTTCGCCGGTGAGCAGGCGGGCGCGGACGAACTGCCCGGGCAGCAGGGCGAGATCGGGGTTGTCGAATTCGGCGCGCAGCTGCTGGGTGCCCAGCGTCGTGTCGATGCTGCTGGCGAGGAAGTTGAGCTTGCCGCGGCGGGCGTACACGCTGCCGTCCGGCAGCACCAGTTCGATGCCGGCGATGTCGCGCGCGGTCACCCGCCGGTTGGGGAAGCGCGCGAGGTCGCTCTCGCCGAGCGCGAAGCGTACCCAGATCGGCTGGGTCTGGTGGATCGAGGTGAGCAGGTTGTCGCTGGCCGCGACCAGGTTCCCCTCGGATTTTTCCGCGCGACCCGTGATGCCTGCCACCGGGGCGGTGACGGTGGTCCAGGCCAGATTCAGCTCGGCCTGGCGCAATTCGGCCTGCGCCAGTGCGTCGGCCGAGGCGGCGTCGTCGGCGTCCTTGCCGGCGACCGCGCCGCCGGCGACCAGCTCCTTCAGGCGGCGGGCCTCGCGCGCGGTCTGCTCGGCTCGGGCGCGGGCGGCCGCCAGGGCGATCTCGTAGGGCGCCCGGTCGATCTGGAACAGCGCCTGTCCGGCCTTGACCGGCTCGCCCTCCCGGTACAGGCGCTGCGTCACGATGCCGCCGACCCGGGCGCGCACTTCCGTTTCGCGCGCGCCTTCGGTCTGCGCCATGACCTCGATGCTGGTCGGCACCGTCCGGGCGGTCATCTCCAGTACCGTCACCGGCAGCGGGCCGGTGGCTGGCGGCGCAGCCGGCTTTCTGTCGGCGGAGCAGGCTGCCAGCAGGGTGCCGCAGAGGAGGAGGACGGGCAGTCCGGGAAAGCGTGTGCGGGCGGGGGGGCGGAGAGGGGATGCGGAGATCACGATGCGATCCTGGCCTTTCTTGTCGGGGGCGATCGCGCCAGCGGGCGCGCGGGAGCGGGACGAGGTCGGGCGGGGTGGCCGGCGGGCGGTAGACGCAGGACGGCGGGTCTGCGCAAGCGCCCGCCGCCGTCTTCCGCACGCCGGACCGGAGGGCCCGCGTGTGCGTTAGTAAACTACCGGGTCAGTATCTTTCCAGCAAGATAAAATAATATTTTGCAATCGATGCCGGCGATCCGGGGCCCGGGCCCCGCGCTGCCGGGGAAAGGCGGCAGGCCATGGCGGAAGACGACGGCGAAGGCGACGGCGAAGGCGCTGGAGGCTGCGGGCGGGTGGAGACGCCGCGCTGGGACCGGACGATCGATCCGGAAATCGTCCCCCTGTTCCTCTCCCTGCAGTGGGCGCGCTCGCGCTTCATCCGCGAGATGCGGCCCCTGCTCGCGCGGCACGGGCTGAGCGCCGCCGAGTTCGATGTGCTGGCGACCCTGCGCAATGCCCCGGTGCCGCACCGGATGACGCCTTCGCGCATTCAGGAGGAGGTGGTCATTACCTCGGGCGGATTGACCAAGGTGATGCTGCAGCTGGAAGCGCAGGGCATGGTCGAGCGCCTGCGGCCGGATGGCGACCAGCGCGTCAAGCCGGTCGGCCTGACTGCGCACGGGAAGGCAACGGTCGAGCGGGCGATGTGCGACATCGTGCACGCCTCGGGCGTCTGGGTGCGCGAGGTGCTGTCCGCACCGGACATCGCGGTGCTGACGCGCTTGCTGGGAAAACTGGCGGGAGCGTCGGGGGCGTCCGGTATGCCGTGCCGCGGGCGGGGAACGGGAGGCGCGGAAGACGGCGGGTGAGGGGGCGCGCAAGCGCCAGGCGGGTGTGGCCGGGCGATCCGTCCGCCCTCCGGAGAGGACGGACGGCGGCGACGGGTCAGCGCGCGGCCATCCAGGCGCGGGCGGCGTCGAGCATGCGGCAGGAGTAACCCCACTCGTTGTCGTACCAGGCCAGCACCTTGACCAGCGTCGAGCCGTCGTCGGCCTTGAGCACGCGGGTCTGGGTGGCGTCGAAGGTCGAGGAGACGGTGGTGTGGTTGAAGTCGCTGGACACCAGCGGCTCGTTGTTCACGTCCATGATGCCCTTGAGGGGGCCGTTGGCCGCGGCGGTCATCAGCGCGTTGATTTCTTCCTTGGTGGTGGCACGCTCGGCGGTGAAGGTCAGGTCGACCAGCGAGACGTTGATCGTCGGCACGCGCAGCGCGAAGCCGTCGAACTTGCCGACCAGCTGCGGCAGCACCAGACCGACGGCCTTGGCGGCGCCGGTCTTGGTCGGGATGATGTTGGCGGCGGCGGCACGGGCGCGGCGCAGGTCCTTGTGGCGGACATCCACGGTCACCTGGTCGTTGGTGTAGGCGTGGATGGTGGTCATCAGGCCGGACTTGATGCCGATGTTCTCGGCCAGCACCTTGGCCACCGGGGCCAGGCAGTTGGTGGTGCAGGAAGCGTTCGAGACGACGGTGTGCGCGGCCTTCAGCGCGCCTTCGTTGACGCCGACGACGATGGTGGTGTCGACGTCGTCACCGCCCGGTGCCGAGATCAGCACGCGCTTGGCGCCCTGGTCGAGCAGCGCCTGCGCCTTGGCCTTGGTGGTGTAGGCCCCGGTGCACTCGAGCAGCACGTCGACGCCGTGCGTCGCCCAATTGACGCCCTTCGGGTCCTTGGTCGAGTAGAAGGCGATTTTCTTGCCGTCGATGATGATGGTGTTCTCGCCTTCGGTCTCGACCGAGGTACGGAAACGGCCATGCGTGGTGTCGTACTTCAGGAGGTGGGCGTTGGTCGCCAGGTCGCCCGAGGCGTTGATGGCGACGACCTCGAATTCATTCTGCAGACCCTGCTCGTAGATGGCGCGCAGCGTGCAGCGACCGATACGACCGAAACCGTTGATGGCGACTTTGATGCTCATGTGAAAACTCCCTTTACAGAATGTCTTTGACGGTGGCGACGACGTTGTCCACGGTGAAGCCGAAGAACTTGAACAGTTCGCCGGCCGGCGCCGATTCGCCGAAGCGGTCGATGCCGATCACGGCGCCCTCGAGGCCCACGTACTTGCGCCAGAAGTCGCTGACGCCGGCTTCGATGGCGACGCGCGGGACGCCGCGCGGCAGGACGGATTCGCGGTAGGCCTTGTCCTGGCGCTCGAAGACGTCGGCGCAGGGCATCGAGACGACGCGCACGGCGATGCCGGCATCGGCCAGTGCCAGGCGGGCGTCGAGCGCGAGCTTGATCTCGGAGCCGGTGGCGATCAGCACGGCGCGCGCGCCGGCGGCATCGGCCAGCACGTAGCCGCCGCGCCGGACGCTGTCGGCGGCAATCCCGGCAGTGACCGTCGGCAGATTCTGGCGCGACAGGGCGAGCACGCTCGGGCCGTCGCGGCGTTCGATGGCGGCGGCCCAGGCAATCGCCGTCTCGGTCGCGTCGGCGGGGCGCCAGACATCGACGCCGGGGATCAGGCGCAGGCTGGCGACATGCTCGACCGGCTGGTGCGTCGGGCCATCCTCGCCAAGGCCGATCGAGTCGTGGGTATAGACCATGATCTGGCGCTGCTTCATCAGCGCCGCCATGCGGATCGCGTTGCGTGCGTAGTCGGAGAAGACCAGGAAGGTGGCGGTGTAGGGAATCAGGCCGCCGTGCAGCGCGAGGCCGTTGGCGATTGCCGTCATGCCGAATTCGCGCACGCCGTAGAAGAGATAGTTGCCGCCGTCGACCCGGGTGACGCCCTTCGATCCCTTCCACAGCGTCAGGTTCGAGGCGGCGAGGTCGGCCGAGCCGCCAATCAGTTCGGGCAGCAGCGGCGCGAAGGCGCCGATGGCGTTCTGCGAGGCCTTGCGCGTGGCGATGTTCTCGGCCTTGCCGGCAATTTCAACGATGGCGGCCGCGGACTTTTCCGCCCAGTCGGCCGGCAGCTCGCCGGCCATGCGGCGGACGAATGCGGCGGCAAGTTGGGGGTAGGCCGCGCGATAGTCGTCGAAACGGCGCTTCCAGTTGCTTTCGAAGGCGTCGCCGCGTGGCCGGCCGTTCCAGGCGGCGTATACCTCCGGGGGAATCTCGAACGCCGGGTGCGTCCAGCCGATGTGCGCGCGTGCGGCGGCGATTTCGTCGGCGCCGAGCGGCGCGCCATGCACGTCGTGGGTGCCGGCCTTGTTCGGCGAGCCCATGCCGATGGTGGTCCGGCAGCAGATCAGCGTCGGTCGCGTCCTGTCAGCCTTGGCCGCGAGGATGGCCTGCTCGATCGCTTCGGCGCTGTGGCCGTCGACTCCGGGGATGACCTGCCAGCCGTAGGCCTCGAAGCGCTTCGGCGTGTCGTCGGTGAACCAGCCTTCCACGTGGCCGTCGATCGAGATGCCGTTGTCGTCGTAGAAGGCGATCAGCTTGCCGAGCCCGAGCGTGCCGGCCAGCGAGCAGGCCTCGTGACTGACCCCCTCCATCAGACAGCCGTCGCCGAGGAAGGCCCAAGTGTGATGGTTGACGATTTCGTGACCCGGGCGGTTGAACTCGGCGGCCAGCACTTTCTCGGCGATGGCCAGGCCGACGGCGTTGGTGATGCCTTGGCCGAGCGGCCCGGTGGTCGTCTCGACGCCCGGCGTGTGGCCGACCTCGGGGTGTCCCGGCGTTTTCGACTTCATCTGGCGGAAGTTCTTCAGGTCGTCGATCGAGACGTCGTAGCCGGTCAGGTGCAGCAGGGCGTAGATCAGCATCGAGCCGTGCCCGTTGGAGAGTACGAAGCGGTCGCGGTCAGGCCACGACGGATTGGCCGGATTGTGGCGCAGGTGCCGCCGCCACAGCACTTCGGCGATTTCGGCCATGCCCATCGGCGCGCCGGGGTGGCCGGAGTTGGCTTTCTGCACGGCGTCCATGGCGAGCGCGCGGATGGCGCCGGTGATGGGAGTGAATTCGATGCGGGGCGGGGTGCTGGAGGATGCGGACACGATGGCGGGCCGGGAAGCGGAAAAGGCGGAATTATCCGCCAAAACAGGGGGGGTTTCCAGTCGCGGCTCGGCTGCGGTCCGGCGGTCTGCCGCCTGTCGGCTGCAGGCCCTGCCGTTGGCGGTTTTAGGAAAACGTCATTTCGGATCCGGGAATTTTTCCCGGGTTCACGGGGCGATTCTCCCGAGACGCCGCCGGGAGGGCTCGCCAGAATGCCGGTCTGCGTGCTGCGGCGATTTGTCGCGGGTCTGCCTGGGGGCGGGCCGACGTGCGCCTGTGTCGATCAAGCAAACAATGACTGGGGACAACCATGCAGTTCAAGCCAAGAACAATCACGTGCGCCGTCGTGTCGGCGCTGATGGTACCGGCCTTGCCGGCCGGCGCGGCGGAAGCGATCACTCTCGACCCGGTGACCGTGAGCGCGATCCTGCCCGAGCGGCTCGAAGCGGTACCGGGGTCGTTCACCGTCGTCCCGGAAAGGGAACTGCGGGACAGCGTGCCGTTTTCGATCAAGGAGGCCCTGGCCCGCACTCCCGGAATCCATAGCGTGGGCGAGGATTCCTTCGGCCTGGGCCTGAACATCGGGGTGCGCGGGATGGATCCCCGGCGTACCTCGCGCACGCTGCTGCTCGAGGATGGCATGCCGCTGTTTCTGGCGCCGTATGGCGACCCCTCGGCGCATTATTCGACCCCGCTTGACCGGGTCGAGCGGATCGAGGTGGTGAAGGGGTCCGGACAGGTGCTGTACGGACCGCAGACGGTCGGCGGCATGATCAACTTCGTGACCCGCCCGGTTCCGGTCAAGGGCTTCGCCGGGAGCGTCGCCCTTGCCGCCGGCAACCACGCGTTCGGGAGCGCCCATGCCAACCTCGGTTATGGTGGCGAGATGGGCGGAGTGATGCTCGACGTACTGCAGAAGAAGGGTGACGGCGTCCGCAACAACCACGATTTCGACGTCCGCGAATACACCCTCAAGGGGCAGCTCAACATCAGCGAGCGGCAGACCCTGATCGCCAAGGTCAGCCAGTATCGCGAGGACTCGCACGTTTCCGAAACCGGGCTGGGAACGCTCGAATACGGCGAGGACAAGTTTCAGGCGCCGACCGGCAGGCAGGACCGTTTCGAACACGAGCGGACGGCCTTCCAGGTGCAGCACCTCGTGCAGCTCGGCGAGCGCGCGATGCTGAGCACCCAGGTCTACCAGGTCCGCGCGGACCGCGCGTCGTTTCGGCAGATCAACGATCCGGGCGGCTTCGACGATGCGGGCAACAACGCCACCGGCTATTCCATCCTCGACCGCTGCGACACTCCGGCCACCGAGGCTAACGCCGCCGCCTGCGGCGGACGCTGGCGGCCCCGCCAGTACGAATACTGGGGGATCGAGCCACGCCTGGATTTCGGCCACCGGCTGTTCGGCATCGAGAACGAAGCGGTGGTTGGCATCCGGTATCACGTCGAGGACATCCGGCGCAACCAGTTCCGCGCAGCCGATCCGCTGGCGCAGAACCAGGCCTGGGCGGAGGCCTTCGGGACGCATCGCGAGGATATCCGGATCGATACCCGGGCGTGGTCCTACTATGCCCAGAACACCTTCCACCTCGGGCACTGGGCACTGACGCCGGGCGTGCGCGTCGAGAATTACGAGATCAGCACGGACATCGTGCGCGCCGACGGCGAGCCGCAGGACAACCCGGAATCGGCGTTGACCAACCGGCAGACCGTGGTGCTGCCGGGCTTCGGCGTGGCCTGGAACGGGATCGCCAACACCACGATCTTCGCCGGTGTACACAAGGGTTTCGCGCCGCCGCGCCCGGACCGGGACATCAACGAAGGCGACGGGGCGAACACCGCGGTTGTCGACCGGACGAGGGCGGAGGAGAGCACCAACTGGGAAATCGGCGTGCGCTCCAGCTATTTCAAGGGTGTCCGCTTTGAATCGACGCTCTTTCACACCGATTTCGACGAGATCGTGATCAACAACGGTGAAGGCGCCTTCGTGAATGGCGGCAAGTCGCGGATGGCCGGCATCGAATTCGCGGGCCGGGTCGACTTCGGCCGGATCTTCGATACGCCTCACAACATCTATCTCATGGGCAGTTACACTCATCTGTCCACGGCGAAATTCCTGAAGGACGGACCGAACCCCGAGGACGGCATCGTCCAGGGCGACCGCCTGCCGTACGCGCCGCGCCATCTGGCGTCGCTGAGCATCGGCTATCAGCATCCGGTGGGGATCGACGCCCGTATCGGTGTCGATCATGTCAGCCGCCAGCAGCCCGATACCTTCGCGCGGGCGCTGCCGCCGGTCGACGCCGCGCTGTCCGGGCTGGCCGGGGAGATTCCGGCCTACACCCTGGTGAATGCCTCGGTCACCTACCGCCCGCAGGGCTCGAAGGCGACGCTGTTCCTCAGCGGCCATAACCTGGCCGATCGGGAATACCTCGTCAGCCGGGTCGACGGCATGGTCGCCGGCCGCAAGCGGCAGGTATTCGGTGGGGTAAGATACGACTTCTGAACACGCCCGGCATGCCATGCCCGGGATCCGCCACGGGGCGCGCCAGCGGCGCGTCCCGCGACATTCTTAGGAGGACCGTTCTTCATGAACATGTCTGCAATCGCTCCGAAAACCCTCTGTGCCGCCCTGCTTTCCCTCGGCATGAGTGCGGCCACGGCGGCCGGCACGGCCTATGTCTCGAACCAGAACGGCGGCATCCTGGTCATCGATCTCGCGACCCTGGAGCGCGTCGGCCAGTTCGACGTCGGCGCCAAGGGGCCGCGCGGCATCGGCGTGACCGCCGACGGCAAGTACCTGGTGACGGCCAACAAGGACGATGCCAACGTTTCGATCATCGATCTCGCGACGCGCAAGGTGGTGCGCCAGGTGCGCATCGGCAAGAACCCCGAATTCGTGCGCGTGCTGGGCGACAAGGCCTATGTGACCTATGAGCCGAGCTCCCGCGGCGGGCCGCCGCCGAAGCCGGGGCAGGCGCCGGCCGCCGGGCACGACGATGACGACGACGATGAGCGGGTGCCGGCACGCATCGCGGTGGTCGACATCGCGCGCGGCAAGGTGCTGCGGGAAATCACCAGCGGCCCGGAAACAGAGGGAATCGAATTCTCGCCGGACGGCAAGAAGATGATCGTCACCAACGAGGCCGACAACACCATCACCGTCCATAGCCTCAAGAATGGCAAGCTGCTGAAGACGGTGCCGACCGCGCAGCATGGCGATCGTCCGCGCGGCATCAAGGTTTCGCCCGACGGCAAGCAGTACGTGTCCACGCTGGAGTTCGGCAACAAGTATCTCGTTCTCGACGAGAAGTTCGATCCGGTGCGGACGGTGCCGACCGGCCAGATTCCCTACGGCGTCGCCTTCGACCGGCAGGGCAAGCGGCTCTTCGTGGCAGCCTCGCGGGACAACCTGCTGCAGGTCTTCGATGCGAAGACGCACGAGAAGATCAAGGACATTCCAACCGGCGAACGCTGCTGGCACTTCACCTTCACCCCGGATGACCGGCAGATCCTGCTGGCTTGCGGTCGCTCCCACGAGATCGTCGTGATCGAGCGAGGGGCTGCCCTGGGGCGTGATCACCTATCCCAAGGCCTACGGCAGCCTGGATCAGCCGTAGACACCCGGCACGCGGCGGTCGCCGGCCTCAGCCGCGCGTGCCGCCGCGGATCCGCCGCCCCTGCTCGACGAGCTTCCAGATCAGCGGGGTGAGGATCAGCTGCATCGCCAGCGGCATCTTGCCGCCCGGTGTGACGATGGTGTTGGCGCGCGACATGAACGCGCCGTCGATCATCGACAGGAGATAGGGAAAGTCCACCCCGCGCGGGTTGGCGAAACGGATCACCACGAAGGATTCGTCCTGGGTCGGGATGTCCCGGGCGATGAAGGGGTTCGAGGTGTCCACCACCGGCACACGCTGGAAGTTGATGTGCGTGCGCGAGAACTGCGGCGTCATGTAGTGCACGTAATCGGGCATGCGCCGCAGGATGGTGTTGGTCACCGCCTCGCGCGAGTAGCCGCGCAGGCGGGTATCGCGCAGCAGCTTCTGTATCCACTCGAGGTTGATCGTGGGAACCACGCCGATCAGCAGGTCGGGATACTTCGAGACGTCCACCCGTTCGGTCTTCACCGCCCCGTGCAGGCCTTCGTAGAACAACAGGTCGGTGCCCTCGGGAATCACCTCGGGCGCGGTGAAGCCGCCGACCTCGCCGCCCCAGCGCGCGGCCTCGACCTCGTCGTGGATGTAGCGGCGGAAGATCCCGCTGCCGCTCTTCGCGTATTCCGCGAAGAGTGCCTCGAGGGCCTCGAAATTGTTGCCGTCCGGACCGAAGTGCGAGGGCGCGCGCCGGCCGTCGCGCTCGGCGGCGGCGATCCGTTCGGCGATTTCCGCGCGGGTGTAGCGGTGGAAGCTGTCGCCCTCGACCAGCGCCGCCCGCACCTCCTCGCGCCAGAAGATCTGCGTGAAGGTCTCCTTGACCGTGGTGGTGCCGGCGCCGGACGAACCGGTGACGGCGATGATCGGGTGGCGGGCGGACATGTGCGGGGGTTTCCCGGTCAGCGTTCGCCGTGGTAGGCGACGATGCGCTCAACCTCGTTGCGCGAGCCGAGGATGACCGGTACCCGCTGGTGCAGGGCGGCCGGCCGGACGTCGAGGATGCGCTGGCGGCCGGTGCTAGCGCTGCCGCCGGCCTGCTCGACGATGAAGCTCATCGGATTGGCCTCGTAGAGCAGGCGCAGCTTGCCGCCCTGCTGCCCCATGCGGGCGTCCAGCGGGTAGAGGAAGACGCCGCCGCGGGTCAGGATGCGATGCACGTCGGCGACCATCGAGGCCACCCAGCGCATGTTGAAGTCGCGCCCGCGCGGCCCCCCGCTGCCCTGCAGCAGTTCTCCGACGTAGCGCTGCACCGGCGCTTCCCAGTGCCGCTGATTTGACATGTTGATGGCGAATTCCCGGGTGTCCGGCGGGATCTGCAGGTGTTCGCGGGTCAGCACGAAGGAGCCGAGTTCCCGATCGAGCGTGAAGCAGGCGACACCGTCGCCGACGCTCAGCACGAGCAGGGTGGTCGGTCCATAGACGGCGTAACCGGCAGCCACCTGCGCCGAGCCCGGCTGCAGGAAGGCCGCTTCCCGCGTCGGATCGGCGCCCTCGGGGCATTTCAGCACCGAGAAGATGGTGCCGACCGAGACGTTGATGTCGATGTTCGACGAGCCGTCGAGCGGGTCGAAGAGCAGCAGGTATTCACCCTGCGGGTAGCGGTTCGGGATCGCGTGCGGCAGCTCCATTTCCTCGGAGGCCATGCCGGCGAGATGGCCCCCCCATTCGTTGGCCTCCAGGAATATCTCGTTGGAGAGGACGTCGAGTTTTTTCTGCGCTTCCCCCTGCACGTTGTCGCTGCCGGCATCGCCAAGAACGCCCTCGCCGAGTCCGCCCTTGCCGATGGCGATGGCGATGCGCTTGCAGGCGCGCGCCACGACCTCGATCAGCAGGCGCAGGTCGGCGTTGATCCGGCCTTTTTCGCGTTGTTCTTCGATCAGGTAGCGGCTCAGGGTGATGCGACGCATGGTGTCTCCGGGATGGTTCGAGGGCCGCCCGGCGGGCGGTGTTTGCAGTGCAGCATTCTACCCCGTGCCGTTCAGGACGACGACAGCGGGATGGCCGGAGGGGCGGCAAGGGCTGCGGCGAGATAGTCGCGGGCCGCCGCCGCGGGCAGCGGGCGGCTGAACAGGTAGCCCTGCAGTTCGTCGCAGCCGTGCTCGCGCAGCAGCGCCAGCTGGGCATCGCTCTCCACGCCCTCGGCGATGGTCTTCAATCCGAGGCTGCGCGCCAGCGCAATGATCGAGACGACGATGGCCGCATCGTTGGCGTCATGCTCGATGTCGGTGACGAAGGAGCGGTCGATCTTCAGGTGGTCGATCGGAAAGCGCTTGAGATAGGCCAGCGAGGAGTAGCCAGTGCCAAAGTCGTCGATTGCCAGGGTGATGCCCATCTCCTTCAGGCGCACGAGGATGGCGCGGGCCTCCTCGGGTTCTTCCATGACCGCGCTTTCGGTGATTTCCAGTTCGAGAAGGTATGCCGGCAGGCCGCTTTCCGCCAGTGCGGCGGCTACCTGCTCGGGGAAGTTCTGGCGATGCAGCTGACGCGGCGAGACATTCACCGCGACGCGCAACGGCGGCAGCCCCGCGTCGATCCACTGCTTCATCTGCCGGCAGGCAGTATGCAGGACCCATTCGCCGAGCGTCACGATCAGGCCGCTTTCCTCGGCGATCGGGATGAAGCGGTCCGGGCCAAGGGTGATGCCCGCTCCGGCATTCCAGCGCAGCAGTGCCTCGACGCCGGCGATCCGGTGCGCGCGCGTGTCGAACTGGGGCTGGTAATGCAGCTCGCATTCATTGCGCGCCAGCGCCTGGCGCAGCCGTCGTTCGATGTCCAGCCGTTCGCGGGTGCTGCGGTTCATTTCCTCGGCGTAGAACTGGAAATTGTTCCGGCCGAGGGACTTGGCGTGGTACATCGCCGTGTCGGCATTGCGCAGGATGGTGTCGCTGTCGCCGCCGTCGGCGGGGAACAGGCTGATGCCGACACTCGGACTGGTATGCAGCTCGTGGTCGTCGATCAGCACCGGTACGGCCAGGGTGGCGATGATCTTGCCGGCGACCGTGGCGGCGTCGGTGTGTCCGGCGAGATCGGGCAGGACGATCACGAATTCATCGCCGCCGAGGCGAGCGACGATGTCCGATTCGCGCACTACCGCGCTGAAGCGGCGGGCAACCTCGATCAGCAGGCGGTCTCCGATGTGATGGCCGAGCGTGTCGTTGATGATCTTGAAACGGTCGAGATCGACGAACAGGACGGCGACTTCCCATTGATGCCGGCGGGCGTCGACGAGGGCCTGGTCGAGACGCGCGCCGAGCGTGAAGCGGTTGGGCAAGCCGGTCAGCACGTCGTGGTGGGCGAGGTAGTGGATCCGTTCCTCGCTCGATTTTCGCTCGGTGATGTCGGAGAACATCGTCACGTAGTGCGTCAGCTCGCCGCTTTGCCGGTCCACCACGGCGTTGATCGTCATCCATTTCGGGTAGATCTCGCCGCTCTTGCGCCGGTCCCAGATCTCGCCGGCCCAGTGGCCGTGCTCGCGCAGCGTGCGCCACATCGCAGCGTAGAATGCATCGTCGTGGCGGCCGGAGGCGAGCAGGCGCGGGTTCCCGCCGAGCACTTCGCCCGGCGCGTAGCCGGTGATCAGGGTGAACGCCTCGTTGACCGAGACGATCCGGTTGTCGCGATCGGTGATCATGATCGCGTCCGGGCTGTTGTCGAAGACCTTTTCCGCCAGCTGAAGGCGTTCCTCGGCCTGGCAGCGGGCGGTGATGTCGATGTTGGCGCCGACGATGCGCAGCACCTGGCCGCTGTCGTCCTGCTCGATGCCGGCCTGTGTGTTGATGTGGCGCAGCTGCCCGTCGGCACGGACGATGCGGAAGTCGATGTCGAAGTGCCGCTGCAGGCCGGCCAGGGCCGCGCGCATCGCGGCCCGCACGCGACCCTGGTCGGCGGGGTGCACCATCGACAGCCAGTCACGCAACGCCGGACTGTCCGGCGGCAGTCCGTAAAGCTCGTACATCCGCGCGTCCCAGATCAGGCGATCGTCGGGGACGTGCCAGTCCCAGATGCCGATGGCCGCCGCCGAGGTGGCCAGGGTCAGGCGGGTCGACAGATCCTGCCATGCCTGTTCGGTGCGCCGCCGTTCGGTGATGTCGGTGTACACCGTGACGAAGCCACCGCCGGGCAACGGCATGCCGCGCACTTCGATGACAGTGCCGTTCGGCCGTGTCCGCTCGAAGAGATGGACGACGTGCTGGCGCGCCCGTGCGACCATCGACTCGGCCAGGGCCTCCGGGTCGCCGGGGCCGTATTCGCCTCGGCGGGCGTTGAACAGGGCGAGCGTCCGCGCTGCCACCGGCATCCGTTCGAACAGCGTGTCGGGCAGGTCCAGTAGCCGGCGAAACTCCCGGTTGGCGGCGACGATGTTGAGTTCGCCGTCCATCAGCGAGACGCCGCCGGGAATGTTCTCGATGATCGTGTCGAGCAGGGCATTCTGTTTCTGCAACTTGAGCTCGACGTTGCGCCGGTCGGTGATGTCGGTGTAGGTGGTGATGAAGCCGGCGAGCTGACCGTCGATGTGGTAGGGGCGGCCTTGCACGAGATGCGCCTTGCCGTTCGGGCGCACCCGCTCGAAACGGTGCGGCAGGAACTTGCCGGCCAGCGCCACGCGCTCCCGGACCAGCGCCTCCGGATCGCCGGGGCCGTATTCGCCGCGCTCCGCCGGAATGCGCAGCAGTCGCTCGAGCGGCACGTCGTTCACGACGATTTCCGGAGGCAGTTCCAGGATCTCGATCAGCTCGGCGTTCCAGAGCTGCAGGCGCAGATGCTCGTCGAACACGCTGATGCCCTGCGGCATGTTCTCG
The DNA here is from genome assembly GCA_026646875.1 of Rhodocyclaceae bacterium. Taxonomy (GTDB): domain Bacteria; phylum Pseudomonadota; class Gammaproteobacteria; order Burkholderiales; family Rhodocyclaceae; genus 66-26. The sequence goes on from JAPKHL010000028.1 coordinate 40,621, forward strand.
AGGACCGCTGCCAGCTGCGCCGACTGACGGCGCAGCTGGGCCTCGATCCGATGCTTTTCGGTGACGTCCTGGAGGGTGCCGACGATCAGCTGCGGGCGGTCGTCGGCATCGCGCACGATGTGACTGGTGTTCTCGAAGCGGCGGACCTCGCCGGACGGCAGCAGGACCCGGTAGGCGATGCTGCAGGCCTGCCCCTGTTCGCTGCTGGTTTCGAGGGCGTGGCGCACGCGCGCACGGTCCTCGGGATGGACGCGGTCGTAGAACAGCGAGCGTGAGGGGACGTGCTCGCCCGGCGTGTAATGCAGCAGGTGATAGGTTTCGTCCGACCACCAGAGGCCATTGTCGGACAGCCGCCGTTCCCAGCTGCCGAGATGGGCGATGCGCTGCGCGGCGAGCAGCCGCTCGTGCGAGCGGGCGATTTCCAGCGCGGCCTTGCGCTCGGCCGCGTGCTGTCCGAGGAAGACCTCCCGCTGGGCGCGCCACAGGCGGCGCGTGAATCCGGCGGTGAGCGCCAGCAGCAGCAGGCTCAGCACGGCGACCGCGACGAAACGCTCGTTGATCGGCGCCAGCACTTCGCGCATGTCGGTCTTTACGACCAGCGACCACGGGCTGTCGGGGATCGGGCGCGTGGCGGCGAGCACCTCGATGCCGCGGTAGTCGATGCCCTCGAGCAGGAGCGGCTGGCCCCGCACCGCCCGGGCGGCCGGCAGGTTCTCGCGGTCGGCTGGCAGGGCGAGGCGCAGGGCGCTATCGGCGCTGTGGCGCAGGTCGTTGAGATAGAGGACGCTGTCGCCGCGCTTCTCGACGAGCAGGGTTTCGGCGGAGGCACTCGGCAGGGGCTGCGACTGGATCAGCGGAAAGAGGACCCGCTGCGGGTCGATGCGCAGCAGCAGGAATCCCTGTGGCTCGGGGTATCCGGTGCTGCGCAGCGGCACCGCCACCTCCATGTAGCGCTCCATGCCGAGCGAGATTTCCAGGTTGCTCAGGCGCGGCGAATCCGCCCGGCCTGCCTCGCGCAGCAGCTCGCGGCTGCGTTCGAAGAGCGGCAGGTGATTGGCTGTGGCGACCAGGATTTCGCCCCGCGCATCGAGCAGCAGGGCTTCCCGGTAGTCGTAGCTGCGCACGAAACTCTGCAGCCAGGCTTCGATTTTCTGCCGCTGCAGGGCGTCCGGCCGCCGGCCCAGCCAGCCGGTAAGCATTTCTCCGATCAGGGCATTGTTATGGACCACGACGGCGTCGCCGTATCGCTCGCGGCGCCAGCTGGCGATCTGCTCCACCTTGAGGTCGGCGATGGCTGACAGCTGGGCCTGCGCCTGCGCAACGATGGTGGCCTTCTGCGCGCGGTAGAAGGCGTAATCGACCGCGCCGATGCCCAGTGCCAGCAGCGCGAACACAAGGGAGAGCCGATGCTGCTGCGGTTTGTCGTGCGGGACGGCCCTGGGGGCGCCGCGTCCGCGGCACGCCCCGAACACCGCCAGCACAACAATAAAGGCGGGGCCAGCAGTCAAGCCAGGGAGCGGCCGGATGCGCATCAGGACCTTCATTTTCGCGGCGTCGAGCGCAGTGGCGCTGCTTTTCTTCGGAGGCAGCTACTGGGCGCTCGGAAACATCTTTGGCGGCGCCGTGCGCGACAACGCCCTGCACACCTCCGAGGCCGTCGCGAAGATCACCTTCGGCGCCATGTACGAGCTGATGAACGCTGGCTGGGAGCGCGAGCAGGCCGAGTCCTTCCTGCGCGCCACCCGGCAGGCTGCCGACGATTCGGCGCTGGCCATCCAGATCTACCGCGCGCCGGTGGTCGCCGAGCGCTTCGGCGAGATCGAGCAGCCCCCCTTCGACGCCGAACTGCTCGCGGTGCTGCAGTCGGGCCGCACCCGGCGGATCGATACGGACGAGACGGTCCGCCACATCCTGCCGCTGGTCGCCGAGGAAAAATGCCTGCGCTGCCACCGCAACGCCGATATCGGGACTACCCTGGGCGCTGTCGAGGTGGTGCAGAACCTGGGCCAGCTGCAGACCCGCGCACAACGGGAACTCCTCCTCGCGCTGCTGGCGTTGCTGCCGTTTGTCGTGCTTGGCGCCGGCGGTGCGGTGTGGTGGGTCAGCCGGCGCATCGAGCGTTCGGCCGGTGCGGTCCGCGAGAGCTTCGAGAGCGTGAATGCGGTCAGCGACCTGCGGCGTGTCGCGCTCGAATGCCACGATCTGGGCTTCGTCGAATTCAACAGCATCCTGACCGGGCTCGATGGATTGGTGACCAAGCTGCGCTCGATCGCTGTCGACAAGGACATTCTCAAGTTCGAGATCGGCCTGCTCGAGAAATTCGTGATCACTTCCGAGGTCGTCAAGGACTGGCGCGAGTACGTCGGCCAACTGCTCGTCGCGATCAACCGGGTGATCACCGCGCATGTGCTGTTCTCGGTATTCAAGATCGACGATGAGCTGTTCGACCTGGAAATCTTCTGGCACCGCCAGCCGACGCAGGAGACCCTGGACACGGTCGAACGGCACATCCGCCAGGCGCTGGCGAGCAGTCCGCAGTTTGGCGAGTACGCGACCTGCACGCTGCATCACCATGTGGTGTTGCGCGAAGGGAGCATCGATCTGTCGGAGAACGAGGTCAGCCTGCGCGTCAAATCGTTCTTCGTCGAGGCGCCGAAGATCGGCGGTATCGTCGGAATCGGGGTGCACGCCGACGAGATGGAGGACGAGACGCGCCATCTGGTGATGGACAGCGTGCTGTCCACGCTGCTCAACGTGGTCGGATCGGTCAAGGCGATCTACAAATACACCCGCGACCTCGAGTACTACGCCACCCGCGATCCGCTCACCGACCTCTTCAACCAGCGCGTCTTCTGGGAAATGGCCGGCTACGAGATCGAGCGTGCGCGCCGGCACGATTACAAATTCGGCCTGTTGCTGATCGATCTCGACAATTTCAAGGTGATCAACGACAGCTACGGGCATCCGGTCGGCGACCGCTACCTGCAGGCCTTCGCCCGCTGCGTGCATGAAACCCTGCGTGCCGGCGACATCTTCGCGCGCTATGGCGGCGACGAGTTCGTCGTTATCCTGCCCGAGAGCGATGCCGCCGAAACCGGCATGGCGGCACGGCGCGTCCTCTCTGCCGTTAGCCGCCTGAGCATCGATGTCGACGGGCAGACGGTGCATGGCACCTGCTCGATCGGCATGGCGGTCTACCCCGACCACGCGGCGGAAGCCAAGGATCTCTTCCTGTTCGCCGACAACATGATGTACAAGGCCAAGGCCGGCGGCAAGGACCGCCTGGTCGAGCCGACCGCAGAGGACGTGGTCGAGGTGTTCCGCGACATCACCCAGAAAAGCGTGCTGATCCTTGACGCGATCGAGCGCAAGCGGGTGATTCCCTTCTTCCAGCCGATCCTCGATGTGGCGACGCGGCAGGTGGTGGCCTACGAGGTGCTATCGCGCATCGAGGTCGGCGACGAGATCATGCGCGCCGACGAGTTTGTCGAGATCGCCGAGAAGATGGGTGTCATCCACCGTCTCGACACGCTGGTCATCGAGCGCGCGCTGGCCGCGCTGCAGATGCAGGGACATGCCGGCTACGTGTTCATCAACCTCTCGCCGCGCGCCCTGGTGCTCGGCGAGTTTGCCCGCGACGTCAAGCGCATCGTTGCCGCCAGCGGCGTGCCGCCCGAGCGCATCGTGTTCGAGATCACCGAGCGCGATACGGTGAAGAACCTCGGGCTGCTCGAGCGCTTCCTGACCGATCTCAAGATGGAGGGCTTCAAGCTGGCAATCGATGATTTCGGCTCGGGATTCTCGTCCTTCCACTACCTGCGCCGGTTTCCGATCGATTTCCTGAAGATCGAGGGCGAATTCATTGCCAACATGCTGAACAATGCCAAGGATCTGGCCTTCGTCAGCAGTATCCGTTCACTCGCCCTCGACCTCGGAATTACCATGGTCGCCGAGTACGTCGAGAGCGCCGAGGTGCTCGATGCCCTCGCCGAGATGGGCGTGCATCTGGCGCAGGGCTACCACGTCGGCCGTCCCGCGCGGGACATCGTGGCAGCGGCGTGGACGGCGCCCGGCGATGCCGGCGGGGTGGCGGGATGATGGCAGGCCGGGCGGGGACTCAGCAGCCGGCGCGCACCCACGCCTTCCAGGTCGCGAAGACCCGGGGATGCAGTGCTGCGAGTACCGGCCGGCGCCATACGTCGGCTGCGTCGAAATTGTCCTGCGCGAGCGTGCAGGCCTGACCGCCCGCCTCGCGCAGGATCAGGCTGCCGGCCGCGTAATCCCACAGCATCTGGCCGCCGTGCAGGTAGAGGTCGAGCCGTCCGGCGGCGAGGTTGCACCACTCGAGCGTCGAGCAGCCGAAATTGCGCTGCGAGAAATA
>JAPKHL010000029.1 GCA_026646875.1 Rhodocyclaceae bacterium
TCCGCGCGGCACGCGACGAGGCCGGCCACCTGCGGCTGCGCCGCATCTACCATTTCGAGTACAGCGATACCGGCGACAACCGCCGGAAGGGACGCGTTACCCTGCTCGGGGACGAGGTGGAAATGCTCTACATCAGTCCGCGGGCGGTGCCGGCGGCGGGCGACGGACCGCTGCCGCCGGGCCTGCGTCATTTCTGACGTTTCATCATTTCCCGGACCTGCGGGTCGTTCATCATCTCGTTCATGTTGAAGCGCCCCATGTTCGGCATGATCACGTCGCCCGGCTTTTGCCCGGGCAGGCAGGGGCCGAGCCATTTCGCCTCCTGCGTCATTCTCGCTTCCGTCATGCCCTCCAGCGGTGGGGAATAGCGCACCGTGATCTCACCCTTGTAGCCGGAATCGAAGGCGCCGGTGAATACCGCGTCGCTGGTCGCCGTCGATTTGTCGATTTTGCAGACCGAGCGGACGGAAACACGGTTGCCCTGCGTCTTGATGTCCATCACGCTGCAGTTGGCTTCCTTGCGGGCTTCCTGCTCCATCAGGTTGTCGGTGTTGCGGTCGATGCACTGCTGGACGGGGCCCATCGGCGGCATGCCCTGCATGCGGGTATTGATCTCCCACAGCCCGGCCTTGCGTTTCGGCAGGTTGTCGGCCAGCGCACCGCCGGCGAGGCAGGCACACAGCGGCATGAGCAGCAGGCGCAGGATGCGGGACGGCGACTGGGGCAGGGCACGTTTTTTCAGCATGGTGTCTCCTCGGTTCGGGGGAAATGCCTTCGGCATCGCGAATGGTAGCCGCGAACGGCGCCGGCGTCAGCGTTTATCTGCCGAGCAGTTTTTCAACCGATTCGCCGATGCCACGCGCCACGCCACCGCCGGCGCTGCCGACGCCCCGGGCGAGCCCCTCCAGGCTGATGCCCAGGTTTTCGGCCAGCGCGCTTCCGGCGCGGGTCATCAGGTTTTCGTTGAAGGAAAAACGCGGATCCTCGAGATCGCCCTCGAGGACGAAGCGGATGCCGATCCGACCACTTTTGTCCTTCATCAGGGAAATCACGGCATTGCGCGGCAGGCCCATGAAACTGCCGCTGCCACTGGCCAGTTCCAGTCCGTTCAGGGTCAGGTGGCCGGGGGCCCGCAGGCGCCCCTGGCTGACCGTTGAATCGAGGTCGAGATCGAGGGTTCCCCTGCGCACGCCGGTTTCGGTGGCCTTGATCAGGTAGGGCTGCAGGAGCTGCAGGTCGACATTGCGCAGGCGCAGGGCCAGTGTCGACGCCTTGCTGGCCAGCACGATCCGGCCACTGAGGTCGAGCCGGCCGTTGCCGCTCGTGCCTTTCAGCATGCCCCGTGCGGTGATCTCGCTCGTGCCGTCGAGCGCGGGGAAGCGCAGGTCGGAGAGATCGGCATCGATCGACTCGATGCGCAGTAGGTGCGCCGGCTGCCTGACGCTGGCGTCGAACAGTTCGACGGCACTGCCGGCGAGTTCCAGTCGCTCGATGCGTACGGCCGGTGCAGCCGCGCTGGCCGTGCTTTCCGGGCTGTTTGCGGCGGGTGGCAGCAATGATGGCAACACCCGAATCTCACCTTTGCGGGTGCGCAGGATGGAAAGGTAGCCACCTTCGATGCGGATGCGGCGGATCACCAGGCTGGCCGAGAACAGATCGCGCAGGGAGGGAACGACCAGAATGCGCTCGGCCCGCAGCTGGTCTTCCGCCGGCCATCCCGTTCCCTCGTTTCCTCGCGGCGCACGGATGCGGACTCCGAGTATTTCGACGCCGCCCGCGCCGACACGCATCTCGCGCACCTCGCCATGCGGGCCGAGGCTTTGCTCGATCTGCCCCTTGAGGGCGTGTACGGCGAACTGAAAGGCGACGAGGCCAGTGAGCAGCAGTGCACCCAGCAGGCCGGCAATGAGCAGCAGGCGATGGCGGGAAGCGGGAGTCATGGTGTGGGCGGACAATCCGTGGGATGCGAAGATTCCGGCGATTGCTGAATTATGGCGCGCCAACACGGCGCAGGCAAAACCGGTCGGAGTGGTCTATCATGCGGTTGTGGCGGCCGGGGGCCGCAAGCGGTAAAGGAGTCGGAAATGGCAGTCGAAGGAGTTGCCGCCGGGGTCAACGCGGCGATCAGCACGCAGTTGCGGGCACGCCAGAGCGAGCCGGGCGATCAGGCCCAGAGGGCGGAGAACGATCGGGCACGCGTCGAGCGCGAAGCCGCCGAGCGCGCCCGCGTTCAGGATGCGCAAGCGGCACAGTCCGCGCAGTCGCGACCGACGGTGAACGCGGAAGGTCAGCAGGTCGGGACGCGCATCAACATCACGGCCTGAGGCTTATCCTCTTCCCGGAGTATCCTCAGGCGATCCGGGCCTGCGTCCAGGACATGCCGCCGAAAGCGGCGGCGAGTGCCATCGTCAGCAGTGCGGCGGCATAGATCAGCTGGCGTCCCTTGTGTGGCGCGGTGCTGACGTTGCCGTTTTCCGGGCCGGCATTCCCCGGGTTTTCCGCGTTCCCCTTCTCCCGGTCGGCCAGGCCCAGCAGGTGCAGCGCTCCCCAGCCGACGGCGATTCCCGTCAGCAGCGGCACGCCGATCACCTGCAGTTCGATCCGGTCGAGCGCCAGCAACCGTCCCTCCCGCAGGGGGACGGCGAGGAACATCCCGAAGGTCCAGAACAATGCGGCGCTGCCGGCCGCGCAGAGCGCGGCGACGCCGCGCGTGATCCATTTTTCCATGGGCAGGGTTCTCTTCTAGTAGATGAAGCGGGGGGCCAGCGTCTCGAGATTGAGTTCGGCGAGGATCGCCTGCTGGCGCTGCCGGGCATTGCCGCGCGGACTGCCGGTCCGGCGGCCGATGATCAGTTCGTTCTTCATGGAATGCTCCCAGCCGACCAGTTCGGTCACCGACAGCTGGTAGCCGTGCGCCTCCAGCAGCAGGCAGCGCAGCACATTGGTCAGCTGGCTGCCGAATTCACGGGTGTGGATGGGATGGCGCCACAGTTCCGAGAGCGGCGTCCGGCCGAATGATTCGTTCTTTTTCCGGCGCATTTCGGCGGCCACTTCGGCCTGACAGCAGGGGACGAGGACGATGAAACGGGCTTCCCGGTGGAGGGCGAAGCGGATCGCGTCATCGGTCGCCGTGTTACAGGCGTGCAGGGCGGTCACGATGTCGATGCGCGCGGGCAGGGCCGGCGAAGTGATCGACTCCTCGACGCTCAGGTTATGGAAGGACATCCGTCCGAATCCCAGCCGGCGGGCAAGTTCGCACGATTTTTCGACCAGCTCGGCCCGGGTCTCGATGCCGTGCACATGGCCGCCGTCGAGGGCCTTGAAGAACAGATCGTACAGGATGAATCCGAGGTAGGACTTGCCGGCACCGTGATCGGCAAGCACCGGCGCCTCGCCGGCGGCCCGGATCTCCTCGAGCAGCGGTTCGATGAAGTGATAGAGGTGATAGACCTGCTTGAGCTTGCGCCGGCTGTCCTGGTTGAGTTTGCCGTCGCGCGTGAGGATGTGCAGTTCCTTCAGCAGTTCGAGCGACTGGCCCGGCTTGATTTCAGGGATGGGTGACACGGGGCTCCTGGTGGCGGAAATGGGGGGCGGGGCAGGGGGCTGCGTCCGGAGATTCTAACGCGTTGCCCTGCATTCTCCGAACCGGCGGGCGGTTGCCTGGCGCCCGGGAACCGATTCGACGCCGCTCTGCCTGAGACATATCCCTGTAAAATCCGCAGCCCATGAAGACCCAGACCGCCGAGGCGCCGAGCAGCCTCCCCAAACCGCTCTTTTCCTACCGCAAATACTGGGCCAAGCGCTTCGGAACGGCACCCTTCCTGCCAATGTCGCGCGCCGAGATGGATGCCCTCGGTTGGGACTCCTGTGATGTGATCCTGGTCACCGGTGACGCCTACATCGACCATCCGAGCTTCGGCATGGCGTTGATCGGCCGCCTGCTCGAGGCGCAGGGGTTCCGCGTCGGCATCATCAGCCAGCCGGACTGGCAGTCGGCCGAGCCCTTCCGTGCGCTCGGCCGGCCCAACCTGTTCTTCGGCGTTACCGCCGGCAACATGGATTCGATGGTCAACCGCTATACCTCGGACCGCAAGATCCGCTCCGAGGATGCCTACACGCCGAACGCCGAGCCGAACCGCCGGCCGGATCGTGCCGTGGTGGTCTATGCGCAACGCTGCCGCGAGGCCTTTCCCGAGACCAACGTGATCATCGGTTCGATCGAGGCCAGCCTGCGCCGCATCGCTCATTACGACTACTGGTCGGACAAGGTGCGCCGCTCGGTGCTGCCCGATGCCAAGGCCGACCTGCTGCTTTACGGCAATGCCGAGCGTGCGCTGGTGGCGCTGGCGCACCGCTTGGCTGCCGGTGAGCCGATCGGGCAGATCCGCGATCTGCGCGGCACCGCCTTCATGGTGCCGCGTGGCTGGTTGCCTGGGTCCGACTGGGTGGAGATGGACTCGAGCGAGGTCGATACGCCGGGACCGCTGCTCCGTCACGCCGATCCCTATGCCATGACCCCGGAAAACGGCCCCGCTTGCGCTGCCCCTGCCGTTCCGGCGACCGGCGGCCAGGTGGTGCAGTTCGCACGGCGGCCGAAGCTCGACCGCGCGACGACGGTCATCCGGCTGCCGGCCTACGAGCAGGTGAAGGACGATCCGGTGCTCTACGCGCATGCTTCGCGGACCTTTCATCTGGAGTCGAATCCGGGCAATGCGCGCGCGCTGGTGCAGGCGCACGGCGAGCGCGACGTGTGGCTCAACCCGCCGCCGCTTCCGCTGACGACGCCGGAAATGGACGCGGTCTATGCCGCGCCGTTCCAGCGGCGGCCGCATCCGAGCTACGGCGATGCCAAAATCCCGGCCTACGAGATGATCCGCTTTTCGATCAACATCATGCGGGGCTGCTTCGGTGGCTGCACCTTCTGCTCGATCACCGAGCACGAGGGGCGGATCATCCAGAGCCGGTCGGAGGATTCGATCCTGCACGAGATCGAGGAGATCCGCGACAAGACCCCGGGGTTCACCGGCATCGTTTCGGACCTCGGCGGACCGACCGCCAACATGTACCGCATGGCCTGCGAGGATCCGAAGATCGAGGCCTCGTGCCGCCGCCTGTCCTGCGTCTTTCCGGAGATCTGTCCGCACATGGGCACCGACCACGCGCCGCTCGTCTCCTTGTACCGCAAGGCGCGCGCGGTGAAGGGGGTGAAGAAGGTGCTGGTCAGCTCCGGTCTGCGCTACGACCTCGCGGTGCGCAGCCCGGAATACGTCAAAGAACTGGTGACCCACCATGTCGGCGGCTATCTGAAGATCGCGCCCGAGCACACCGAATCCGGACCGCTGGCGCACATGATGAAGCCTTCGATTGCCAGCTACGACCGGTTCAAGGCGATGTTCGAGAAATTCTCGCGCGAGGCCGGCAAGGAGCAGTACCTGATCCCGTACTTCATCGCCGCGCATCCCGGAACCACCGATGAGGACATGCTCAACCTGGCGCTCTGGCTGAAGGCCAACAATTTCCGTCTCGACCAGGTGCAGACCTTCCTGCCGACGCCGATGGCGCTGGCTACGGCGATGTACCACACGCACCGTAATCCGCTGAAGAAGGTGGGGCGGAATTCGGAAACCGTGGAAACCGTGCGCAATGCGCGCATGCGCAAGCTGCACAAGGCTTTCCTGCGCTATCACGATCCGGAGAACTGGCCGTTGTTGCGCGATGCGCTGCGCGCCATGGGCCGGGCTGAACTGATCGGCAACGGCAAGAAGCACCTCGTGCCCGCCTTCCAGCCGGCCGGCACCGGGGCGGGCTGTGCCGTGCGCCGCGCGGCCCGGGGAGCTGGAAAAATGCCGGCGCCGCGTGCGCCGGCCAAGGCTCCGTCGCGTGGTCGACGCTGATTCCGCCGCTCTGCCCTGCGGTATGATCGCGGGTGTGGCTTGATCGGAGCGGGGGTTCGCGCATGTCGCTACTCGGGCGTTTACGCCATTACTGGCTGGTCCCGATCGTCTTCTGGTCGCTGGTCGTCGGTGTTTCCTTCAACTACAACTGGCGTGGATTCGAGCGTCAGGTGCTGGATCTGGCGGCAGCGCAGGGGCGCGACATCTTCCACATGGTCGAGTCGGTGCGCCTGTGGAATGCCGAGCACGGCGGCGTTTACGTGCTGCAGTCGGAGCGGACACCGCCCAATCCGTATCTCGACGTGCCGGAGCGTGACCCGGTTACCCGCTCCGGCAAGCAGCTGACAATGGTCAATCCGGCGTACATGACACGCCAGCTGAGTGCCAACATCTTCGGTCAGACCGGTATCCGCGTGCGCATCACCAGTCTGCGCCCGATCAATCCCGACAATCGCCCCGATCCGTGGGAAGCGAGGGCGCTGCAGGCCTTCGAGCAGGGCCTGCGCGAGCGCGTTGAACTGCACGACAACGCCCAGCGCGAGGTCCGCTATATGGCCGCCCTGGTGACCCAGGAGGCCTGCCTTGCCTGTCACCGCAAGCAGGGCTACAAGGTCGGTGACATCCGGGGCGGGGTCAGCGTGAGCTTTTCCGCTGCGCCCATCGAGGCGTCTATCGCGCCCTACCGTCGCGACGTGATCGTCGGCCACCTGATCGCATTGTTGCTGCTTTCCTCGCTCAGCATCTACCTGCTGGCGCGCCTGCGCGGGCACACTGCCGCGCTCGAGCGCGAGGTGGCTGCACGTACCGGCGAGTTGCGTCGCGAGGCGCTCGAACGCCAGCAGGCGGAGTCGCAGTTGCGGCATCTGGTCGGCGCGTCGAGCAACGGAATCTTCGGCATCGACGCCAGTGGCCGCTGCACCTTCTGCAACCCGATGGCGGCTACCCTGCTTGGCGACAAGGCGGCGGCGCTGATCGGCAGCGATTTGCTGGCACGTTTCGATACCGACAATCCGGAGCTCGCCACACACCTGCGCCGTTGCCTGCATGGGGAGACGGTGCATGAGGACAATCTGCTCTTCCACGCCAGCGGCGAGAATGCCTTTCCGACCGAGTTGCGCCTCGACCCGGTACTGGCCGCCGGTGTGCCGACGGGGGTCGTGGCCGCCTTCTCGGACATCACCGAGCGCCAGAAACGACAGCTGGAAGTATGGCGCCAGGCCAATTTCGACCACCTGACCGGACTGCCCAACCGGCAATTGTTCGAGGAGCGTTTCGCGCGCGCGTTGGCCCAGGCTGGCCGCGGCGATGGCGTCCTGGCTGTGCTGTTCGTCGATCTCGACGGATTCAAGCCGGTCAACGACACCTGGGGGCACGCAGCCGGCGATAGCGTGCTCGCCGAGGTCGGGCGTCGCCTGCTCGACGAGGTGCGCGAAAGCGACATTGCCGCCCGCCTCGGGGGGGACGAATTCGTTGTCGTTCTGTGCGCGGCGGCCGATCGGGAGGCCATTGTCAGCGCCGCGCGCAAGCTGCTCCGTGCGCTGGCCCAGCCCTACGTTCTGGCCGAGGGGGTCGCCTCAGTGTCCGCATCGATCGGCATGGCCCTCTTTCCGGAGGACGGGAAAACCGGCGAGGCGCTGCTTGCCGCCGCCGATCAGGCCATGTACGCAGCCAAACAGGCCGGCCGGCGGAGCTGCTGCGATCGCCGCGGCATCGTTTGCCGACTCGATTGAGGCGGCCGGACCGCGCTGCAAAATAGTTTTTGCGGCGCAGCAGAAGGGGCTTTGTGCGTGCTACAATTGCCGCCCTTTATCAAAGGCTTAGGTATACCTTCCATGTCCGTTCGCCCGATCCGCAATATCGCTATCATCGCCCACGTCGACCACGGCAAGACCACCCTGGTCGACCAGCTTCTGCGCCAGTCCGGCACCTTCGCCGCCCACCAGCAGGTGGCCGAGCGCGTCATGGATTCGAACGACCTGGAAAAGGAACGAGGCATTACCATCCTCGCCAAGAATACCTCGGTCGACTACAACGGTATCCACATCAACATCGTCGATACCCCGGGCCACGCCGATTTCGGTGGCGAGGTCGAGCGGGTGCTCGGCATGGTCGATGGCGTGCTGCTGCTGGTCGACGCGGTCGAGGGCCCGATGCCGCAGACCCGTTTCGTCACCAAGAAGGCGCTGGCCCTCGGACTCAAGCCCATCGTGGTGGTGAACAAGGTGGACCGTGACGGCGCCGATGCCGACAACGCCGTCAACCTGACCTTCGATCTCTTCGACAAACTCGGCGCCACCGACGAACAGCTCGACTTCCCCATTGTCTACGCTTCCGGCCTGAACGGCTGGGCGGCGCTCTCGCTCGATGCCCCGCGTGAGGACATGAAACCGCTGTTCGAAACGGTGCTTTCGCACGTGCCGGCTCCCGAAGCCGACATCGATGCGCCGCTGCAGTTCCAGATCTCTGCCCTCGACTATTCATCCTACGTCGGCCGCATCGGCGTCGGTCGCATCAAGCGTGGCCGGGTCAAGACCGGTCAGCCGGTGCTGGTGATGTTCGGCACCGACGAGGAGATGGCCGAGCACGAGCGTACCCCGATCAAGGCCCGGATCGGCCAGGTGTTCGGCTACCAGGGTCTGAACAAGGTCGAGCTCGACGAAGGCCTGGCCGGCGACATCGTGCAGATCACCGGGATCGAGGATCTCGTCCTCGGCTGCACGGTGACCGATCCGGATCAACCCGAAACCCTGCCGCTCTTGAAGATCGACGAACCCACGCTGTCGATGCAGTTCATGGTCAACACCAGCCCGCTGGCCGGTACCGAGGGCAAGTTCGTGACCAGCAGGCAGATCCGCGACCGCCTGCACAAGGAGCTGCTGACCAACATGGCGCTGCGCGTGCATGACACGCCGAACGGCGAGATCTTCGACGTGTCCGGACGCGGCGAACTGCATCTCTCGATTCTTCTTGAGAACATGCGTCGCGAAGGCTACGAGATGGCCGTCGGCCGCCCGCGCGTAGTTAACAAGACGATCGACGGCGTCGCCTGCGAACCCTACGAAATGCTGACCGTCGATGTCGAGGAGCAGCATCAGGGCGGCGTCATGGAATCCCTCGGCCTGCGCAAGGGCGAGATGCTCGACATGGTGCCGGACGGCCGTGGCCGTGTGCGCATCGAGTACCGAATCCCGGCCCGCGGCCTGATCGGTTTCCAGGGCGAATTCATGAACTTGACGCGCGGTACCGGCCTGATGAGCCACGTTTTCGACGAGTACGCCCCGGTCAAGGAGGGCGGCGTTGCCGAGCGCCGCAATGGTGTGCTGATCTCGCAGGACGACGGCGAGGCCGTGGCCTATGCCCTGTGGAAACTGCAGGATCGCGGCCGCATGTTCGTCAATCCGGGCGACAAGCTCTACGAGGGCATGGTCATCGGCATCCACAGCCGCGAGAACGATCTTGTGGTCAACCCGATCAAGGGCAAGCAGCTGACCAACGTGCGCGCCTCCGGCACCGACGAGGCCGTGCGCCTGGTGCCGCCGATCGCACTGACGCTGGAGTCGGCGATCGAATTCATCGCCGACGACGAACTGGTCGAGATCACACCCAAAACCATCCGCATCCGCAAGCGTCACCTCAAGGAACACGAACGCCGCCGCGCCCTGCGCGAAGAGAGTTGAGAATCACGGGGTCTTGATCCCCGCAGCGTTGTTTCCAGTCCCACCGGAGAACGCCATGTCCGCCTGCCAGCCTTGCCGCACCTTCCTGAAGACGCACCGCAGGGCGGTGCGCTGGCTGGTTTTTCTTGGCGGTCTCGCCTTGTTCTTCTTCGTTCTCGGACGCTACGCCACTCCGGTCTATGGACCGGGGTTTTGCAGCGTCTATCGTTGACCGGCGGAATCAGGCGCTCTTGCGCAGGAGACGTTCCCTGAAGGCTTGGGCCGGTAGCGGCCGGCTGCACAGGTAGCCCTGATAGACATCGCAGCCGAGCATGCGCAGCAGGGCGAGCTGGCTGTCGGTTTCGACTCCTTCCGCGACGACGGTCAACCCGAGGTTGTGCGCCATCGCCACGATGGCGCGGACGATGGCGTTGGCGTTGTCCTCGCCGAGGGCGCGGATGAACGAGCGGTCGATCTTCAGGACCTCGATCGGCAGGCGCTGCAGGTAGGAGAGCGAGGAATATCCGGTACCGAAATCATCAAGTGCGAGGCGCAGGCCGCGCGCATGCAATTCGCGCAGTACGTCGATACTGTCCCCTTCGGGCTGCAGCAGGATCGATTCGGTGATTTCCAGTTCGATGGCGTCGGTCGGCAGTTCGCGACGGGCCAGGTTGTCGAGCACACAGCGCGCCAGCTGGCCACCGGAAAACTGCCGTGGCGAGAGATTGATTGCCAGGCGCGGGGCGTGCACGAATTCGTTCCGCCAGCGGGCGGCCTCGGCGAGGGCGGTCTCGATCACCCATTCCCCGATCGGCACGATCAGGCCGGTCTCCTCGGCCACCGGAATGAAGCGGTCGGGAGGGACCGGCTGACCGTCGGGGGACCAGCGCAGCAGAGCCTCGGCGCCGATCAGACGGCCGCTGGCGATATCGACCTGCGGCTGGTAGTACAGCTCCAGTTCGTTGCGTTCCAAGGCATGGCGGAGACGTTTCTCCATCGTCACCCGGCCCTGGATGCGTTCGTTCATTTGCTGCGAATAGGCGCGGATCAGGCTGCCGCCGCTGGCCTTGGCCTCGTACATCGCGGTGTCGGCGTTGCGCAGCAGGGTGCCGGGGTCGCGCCCGTCGTCGGGGAAGATGCTGATGCCGATGGTGGCGCCAATCAGGAATTCGTGTTCGCCTTCCTGGAACGGCGCGGAAATCACGTCGAGGTAGCGCTTTCCGGTGTGCAGCGCGTCCTCGACACCCATCACGTGCGGCAGGATGACGATGAATTCGTCGCCACCCTGGCGGGCCAGGGTGCAGTCGGTGTCGAGCACCGTGCGCAGGCGGGCGGCAACGCTGCGCAGCACGCTGTCGCCGATCTCGTGGCCGAGCGTGTCGTTGATGTCCTTGAAACGGTCCAGGTCGATGAACATGATGGCCGCGCGCCGCTGCTCGCGCTCGGCTTCGCGCAGTGCCTGGCTGAGTCGCTCGGCGAGAAGGACCCGGTTGGGCAGGGCGGTGAGCTGGTCGTGATAGGCGAGATAGCGGATCTGCTCCTCGCGTGCCTTGCGTTCGGTGATGTCGCTGACCGAGCCGGCCATCAGATAGGCGCGTCCGTTGCGGTCGCGCTGCGCCAGCCCGCGCGAGGCGATCCAGCACCAGTCGCCGCTGCGTGCGCGGACACGGTACTCGAAATAGAAGAACGGAGTTGCTCCCTTGAGGTGCTCCGCAACTGCGTGGTTGTAGCCGGCGCGGTCGTCCGGGTGCACCAGGTCGAGCCAGGCGTGGGTATCCGGCAGGAAGTTATGGTCGTAGCCGAGGATGTCGAGCAGGCGCTCGCCGACCTGGAGGCGTTTGCTGATCGGGTTCCATGACCAGAAGCCGTCGTGTGCGCCCTGCATGGCCAGATCGTGGGCCTGGCGGATGGTTGCCAGCTTTCGCGACAGGCCGACGGTGGCCGTCAGAGCGACACCCAGCAGCAGGAGGGTCAGCACGGGAAGCCAGGGGGCATGCGCGATGAGTCCATCGACCAGGGTGAGCAGCGCTGCCAGCAGGAGACTGCCGATCAGCAGCCTGCCGCTAAGCCCCATTTCGCAGAGCGGCCTCAGGGCAGGCAAGGATGCGGTGTGCGGCCGGGTGTCCCTGGAAGTCATCGCATCTCTACCTGCCGAGCACGCGGACAGGAAAGCAAGATTTGCAGGTGTGAGGGGGGCGGAAGGGCGTCTGGATTCATTGCCGTCGCGCAATCGGTCCTGAACGCGGTGTGCCGGCAGTTGCCGTCAGCCGCCGGTCATCGACATGAAACGCACCACCTGCGGTGCGTTCATCTGTTCCGTGAAATCATGCCCCTTGGCCTTGATGCCCATCGTATGCATGATCGCCGCGCGCAACGGTGCATCGTCCGATGGATGCGCGCGCAGCAGCGGCAGCAGGCGGATCGCATCATTGTTGCCGAGACAGGGGTAGAGCTCGCCTTGTGCGGTGACCCGCACACGATTGCAGCTGTCGCAGAAATTGTGGCTGTGCGGAGAGATGAAGCCAACACGTGTTTCGGTGCCGGGAATGCGCCAGTAACGGGCCGGGCCGCCGGTGCTTTCGGTGGACGGCAACAGGGTGAAGCGGGTCTCCAGGCGCGCGATCGCTTCCTCGGTGCCGAAGTAGCTGCCCTGGCGGCCGTGACCGATGTCGCCGAGCGGCATCTCCTCGATGAAGGCGATGTCGATCCCCTTGTCGACGGCGAACTGCACGAGGTCGATGAATTCGTCGTCGTTGCGTCCGCGCATCATCACGGTGTTCAGCTTGAGTCGACCGAAGCCGACGGCGCGGGCCGCATCGATGCCGCGCAGGACCTTGGCCAGATCGCCGATCCGGGTGATTTCCCGGAAACGCTCGGGACGCAGGGTGTCCAGGCTGATGTTCAGGCGACGCACACCGGCTTCGCGCAGGGCGCCGGCGTGCCGCTCCAGTTGCGAGCCGTTGGTGGTCAGCACCAGCTCGCGCAGGCCCTGCAAGCGGGCGATCCGGTCAAGCAGCCAGAGGACATTGTGGCGCACCAGCGGTTCTCCACCGGTGATGCGTACCTTGGTTACACCGAGCGCGGTGAAGGTTTGCACGATGCGCAGGCATTCCTCCAGCGTCAGCACCTGGGCGCGCGGAAGGAAGGTCATCTCCTCGGCCATGCAGTAGGTGCAGCGGAAATCGCAACGGTCGGTGATCGACAGCCGCAGGTAGGTGACGTGCCGACCGTACTTGTCGACCAAGGTCCCATCGGCGTGCTTCGAGGTGGCCGGCGAGGTGGGCGGAACGAACCCGGAAAGGGATTCGGAAACCGCTTCGGGGTTCAGCGATTCGTTGCGCATGGAAAGAGACCTCGGTGCGTCCCGGAGCAGATCGAAGCTTGATTATAGCGAGTTTTCCGTTGTCCCAACGCGCGCCGGGAAGGCCCTCTGCCGCTGCTTTTCGAGGGCGCATGGCCTTGTCATGGGGTTTGCTTTAGAATGGCCGCCAGCCGGTCCGCAGCAGGCGCGGGAGGGAGGAGCGAAGTGCGGGAAGCGCGGTCCGGAACAGGGGGTCCAAAAGCAAAAGGCCTCGCGTAATTGCGAGGCCTTGAGATATCTTGGCTCCCCGACCTGGGCTCGAACCAGGGACCTACGGATTAACAGTCCGGCGCTCTACCGACTGAGCTATCGGGGAATAGAAGAGCGCGAATGATAGACAGCCGATCGTTTTTCGTCAACATTCCACACGCGAAGCCGTCATTACCTGCCGATATTCATGGATTCCAAACTCATCTACGAAAAAACGCCCGCCGGCGAAGAGGCAATGCGGCAGCGGACCCGGGTCGTTCAGCGCAATCTGCGCATGGTGCTGATCCTTGTCGATGGAAAGACACCGGTCGCCGAACTCTGCGAAAAAACCGGTAATCCCCTGATGACCGAATGCGCTCTCGGCGAACTCGAGCAAGGGGGCTTCATCGTTCCTCTTTCGGCCGAGGCGGCATCGCGCCTGAAGGAAAGCAGGAAGGGCGCGCAGGAAGCCAAGGAGGCGGATGTCGAGCATTTCACGCATTTTTCCGAGTTTTCGACCTTCGGTGACAAGCACGGTGGCGAGTCGTCGCAGCCCACGAATTCCCCTCCATCGAGCATTCCTCCCCGCACGGCCTTCGTTCCCGGGCAGTTGCCTGCCATCGAGGGATTGTCGGTGGCGCCGGACGAAATGCTGGACAAGGCCGATCTGCGCGCCGTTCAGGGCGAGAAGGAGGGGCTGGGAAGCACGCTGGGAAAAAGCGTTCGCGCGATCCTGCAACCCGGAACCGGAGGCGCCGGCGGTCGCGAACGGATCGAGCCGATCCGCCGCGGGCCGCGGCCGACACCGACAGCCTGGTCGTTGAAACTGCTCTACGCCGTGGTTCTGGGGGCGGCGCTGCTGGTCGTCGTGGCCCTGTTTTTCCCGTACCAGCGCTATCTCCCGGAAGTCCAGGCTTCGCTTGCCCGAACGCTCGGCCAGCCGGTGAGCGTGCGCGCGATGCGGGTCGGCTTTCATCCCGTTCCGGGGCTTTTCCTTGATGATGTGAGGATTGGTTCCGCCGGGGGGGCGCCGATAGAAATCGGCGAATTGCGCCTGCAACCGCTGCTGGCCACCCTCCTTTCCGAACAGATCGTTTTCCACCGGGTCGATGCTAGCCGGGTCCGGCTGCCAGCCGAGGCGCTGCACGGGTTGCCGCGGATGTTCGTCCGCCAGGGTGGCACAAATGCCCTGGTCGGGCTGCGCCAGCTCCTGCTCGAGAATCTGACGCTTACGCTGCATGGCGTTCACTTGGGCGAACTGGCCGGCGAGGTTGTGCTCGGGCCGCAGGAGAGCTTTCAGGGTTTGTTTCTCCAGTCCGCCGAGCGCAACCTGCGTCTCGAGGCCAGGCCCGACGACGGTGGCATCCGGGTGGATATTCAAGGAAGCGGAATCCGGATCCTGCCTTCACCCGCGCCACAACTCGATTCACTGCTGCTGACGGGAAAGCTGGTCGACTCGGTTATGAATGCCGATAGCATTGAAATTCGTTTGCTGGACGGAGTGGTGCGCGGGCGGGCACAGCTGACCGGTGCTCAGGCAGAAGCCAGGCCGGGCAGTGAATCGGGAAAGGGGGCGATTGCGTTTGCCGGTACTCTTGAATATGAGCGGATCAGCCTGAAGCGCTTGGGCGAGGCTCTTGCCCTGGGCTGGCAGGTCGAAGGAGAGCTGGCCGGGGGCCTGGAATTCTCGGCCAAGGCGGAGGCCTGGCAGGGCCTGCTGCGCGCCTTGCAGGGACGGGGCGATTTCGTTGCCCGCCGGGGTACCCTCGGCGGGCTCGATTTGGCGGAAGCCGTGCGTCTTGCCGGAAGCGGTCCGGCGCGTGGCGGCGAAACACGCTTCGAACAACTGTCCGGCACATTGCGCGTCACGCCTGACGCTGTCCGTCTTGGCGGGCTGTCGCTGGGTTCAGGACTGATGCATGCCACGGGCACACTGGCATTCGGCCGGGGGGCGGAGGCAGAGAGGCCGCTGGGCGGGACGCTCGAGGTGCAGATGCGCGGTTCGGTGA
The DNA here is from genome assembly GCA_026646875.1 of Rhodocyclaceae bacterium. Taxonomy (GTDB): domain Bacteria; phylum Pseudomonadota; class Gammaproteobacteria; order Burkholderiales; family Rhodocyclaceae; genus 66-26. Next base: position 15,110 of record JAPKHL010000029.1, read on the forward strand.
ACCAATTGCGCATGCCGGCGATGGTGGGGGGAACCCTGCGGACGCCCGAGGTGCTGGCCGGGCGACGCTGAGCGGGCGGGGGGCGAACGAGAGCCTGATACAAACAAAAACGACGCCGGATGATTCCGGCGTCGTTCTTGGCGGTGTTTGCCAGGGGTTTAGAGAACCGCTGCGATGGCGTCCGCCACGTAGTCGATGTTCTTGGTGTTGAGCGCGGCCAGGCAGATGCGGCCGGTGCTGACCGCGTAGATGCCGAATTCGCTCTTCATGCGCTCGACCTGCTCGGCGGTGAGGCCGGTATAGGAGAACATGCCGCGCTGCTTGACGACGAAGGAGAAGTCCTGGGCAACGCCCTTGGCCTTCAGCTTGTCGACCAGGCTGACACGCATGGCCCGGATGCGCTCGCGCATGCCGGCCAGTTCGTCCTCCCACATCTGGCGCAGTTCGGGGTTCGAGAGCACCGCGGCGACCACCGCGCCGCCGTGGATCGGCGGGTTGGAATAATTGGTGCGGATGACGCGCTTGACCTGCGACAGCACACGGGCGGCTTCATCCTTGCCGGAAGTGACGACCGACAGGGCGCCGACGCGCTCGCCGTAGAGCGAGAAGGACTTGGAGAAAGAACTGGAGACGAAGAACTGCAGGCCGGACGCGGCGAACAGGTTGAGCGCCAGCGCATCCTCGGCGATGCCGTCGGCGAAGCCCTGGTAGGCCATGTCGATGAACGGGATCAGGCCGCGGGCACGGATCGCATCGATGGTTTCACGCCATTGCGCTTCCGTCAGGTCGGCGCCGGTGGGGTTGTGGCAGCAGGCGTGCAGGACGATGATCGAGCCGGCCGGCAGCGCGTTCAGCTTGGCCTTCATGCCCTCAAAGTTCACGCCGCGCGTGGCTGCGTCATAGTACGGATAGACGTCGACCGGGAAGCCGGCCGATTCGAACAGAGCGCGGTGGTTCTCCCAGCTCGGATCGCTGATGTAAACAGTGGCGCCGGGCAGCAGGCGCTTCAGGAAATCGGCGCCGACCTTCAGCGCGCCGGTGCCGCCGAGTGCCTCGACGGTGACCACGCGGCCCTCGGCCAGCAGGGGCGATTCCTTTCCGAAGAGCAGGGTCTGCACCGCCTGGTTGTAGGCACCGAGACCCTCGATCGGCTGGTAACCGCGCGGCGGCATGGTTTCGAGGCGGGCCTTCTCGGCGATCTTGACGGCGCCGAGCAGCGGAATCTTGCCGTTGTCATCGAAATACACGCCCACGCCAAGGTTGACCTTGGTCGTGCGGGTGTCGGCGTTGAACGCTTCGTTCAGGCCGAGGATCGGATCGCGTGGAGCCATCTCCACTGCTGCGAAGATCGAGGAAGTCATGGGCACTCCAGAAATTGCCAGTCGATGCGGCGCTCAATGGCCGCGAGTTATACGAAGCTTGCGAAACTGCGAAATAATGCGAACCTTACTGCCATCGGACGGGTCCGCGCGACGGACAGCCCGATACTGAAACAGCCGAGAATTCTATCATGCCGCGCGCCCCGCAAACCCCCGAGAAACCGGCCTTCGTCACTTTCGACGGCAGCCCCTTCCGCCTGCATCAGCCCTTTCCTCCGGCCGGTGATCAGCCGGCGGCGATCGCTTCGTTGATCGAGGGGCTCGAGGACGGCCTGTCCTTCCAGACCCTGCTCGGCGTCACGGGCTCCGGCAAGACCTACACGATGGCCAACGTCATTGCCCGTACCGGCCGCCCGGCACTGGTGCTGGCGCCGAACAAGACGCTGGCGGCGCAGCTCTATGCCGAGTTTCGCGAGTTCTTCCCGGAAAACGCGGTCGAGTACTTCGTTTCCTACTACGACTACTACCAGCCCGAAGCCTACGTGCCGGCGCGCGATCTGTTCATCGAAAAGGATTCGTCGATCAACGATCACATCGAGCAGATGCGCCTGTCGGCAACCAAGAGCCTGCTCGAGCGGCGCGATGTGGTGATCGTCGCCACCGTGTCCTGCATCTACGGCATCGGCGACCGCGACGAGTACCACAAGATGATCCTCACCATGCGTCTCGGCGACCGCATGGGGCAGCGCGACGTGATCAAGCGCCTGACCGAGATGCAGTACGAGCGCAACGAGCTCGATTTCCACCGCGGCACTTTCCGCGTGCGCGGCGATGTGATCGACGTCTTTCCGGCGGAACACGCCGAGCACGCCCTGCGCATTTCGCTGTTCGATGACGAGATCGAGGAACTGCGCTTCTTCGATCCGCTGACCGGGCACCTGCTGCAGAAGGTGGCCCGCTTCACGATCTTTCCTTCATCGCATTACGTCACCCCGCGCGCCACGGTGCTGCGGGCGATCGAGGCGATCAAGGCGGAATTGCGCGCGCGCATCGAGTTCTTTCATCGGGAGAACCGCCTTGTCGAGGCGCAACGGATCGAGCAGCGCACCCGCTTCGATCTCGAGATGCTCGACCAGCTCGGCTTCTGCAAGGGCATCGAGAACTACTCGCGCCACCTTTCCGGCCGGCAGGCGGGCGAACCGCCGCCGACGCTGCTCGATTACCTGCCGCCCGATGCGCTGATGTTCATCGATGAATCGCACGTGGCGATCTCGCAGATCGGGGCCATGTACAAGGGTGACCGTTCGCGCAAGGAAAATCTCGTCGACTACGGATTCCGCCTGCCTTCGGCGCTCGACAACCGGCCGCTCAAGTTCGAGGAGTACGAGCGCTTCATGCGCCAGACCATCTTCGTCTCGGCCACGCCGGCCGAGTACGAGCGGACGCACCAGGGGCAGGTGGTCGAGCAGGTGGTGCGGCCAACCGGGCTGGTCGATCCGGTGCTGATCGTGCGGCCGGCGATGACGCAGGTCGACGACCTGCTCTCCGAGATCCGCAACAGGGTCGCGGTCGGGGAGCGCGTGCTGGTGACGACGCTGACCAAGCGCATGGCCGAGGACCTGACCGAGTATCTCGGCGAAAACGGGGTGCGCGTGCGTTACCTGCATTCGGACATCGATACGGTGGAACGCGTCGAGATCATCCGCGACCTGCGCCTCGGCGAGTTCGACGTACTCATCGGCATCAACCTGCTGCGCGAAGGTCTCGACATTCCCGAGGTGTCGCTGGTCGCCATCCTCGATGCCGACAAGGAGGGATTCCTGCGTTCCGAGCGCTCGCTGATCCAGACCATCGGCCGGGCGGCGCGGCATCTTAATGGCACTGCCATCCTTTACGCTGACCGCGTGACCGATTCGATGCAGCGCGCCATGGCGGAAACCGAGCGTCGTCGTACCCGACAGATCGAGTTCAACGAACGGCACGGGATCACGCCGAAGGGCGTTTCCAAACGCATCAAGGACATCATCGACGGCGTCTACGATGCGGGGGAAGCCCGAGAGGCGCGGAAGGCCGCCGAGCAGCGGGCCAATTACGAAGCAATGAGCGAAAAGCAGCTGGCGCGCGAGATCCGGAGACTCGAGAAAGCTATGCAGGAGCATGCCCGGAACCTGGAATTCGAGCAGGCCGCCGCAGCCCGCGACGAACTCTTCCGTCTTCGGGAAAGAGTCTTCGGAACGGCCGGCCAGGCGCCCGACAGTCCGCCCGCCACATGACGAAGGCTTGCGGCTAGGACTTTTGGCAAGCTTCCGGTTCGGCCTTCGAGCGGGTAATATCGGTCCATCGAGAGGACTGGCAGGCACCGCCGTGGCGCGGCGCACACGGCAGCCGGCAGATCGGGATTACCGGAACGCAAATGATCAAGGTCTTGTTTGTATGCATGGGCAATATTTGCCGTTCGCCCACCGCTGAGGGGGTGTTCCGGCATTTCCTTCGCCTTGCGCATCTCGAGGGTCGGGTTGAGGTCGACTCTGCCGGCACGCACGGCTATCACGTCGGTGAGGCGCCGGATATCCGCACCCAGCGCGCAGCCGCCAGCCGTGGCTACGATCTCTCCAGCATGCGGGCGCGCAAGGTGGCGCCACAGGATCTCGACTATTTCGATCTGGTCCTGGCGATGGACCACAACAACCTGGAGGTCCTCAAGCGCATCTGCCCGCCCGAGAAATATGACCGGCTTGGGTTGTTCATGCGTTATGCGCGCAATTTCGACGACGACGAGGTGCCTGATCCCTACTACGGCCTGGGTCATGGTTTCGACCTTGTCCTCGACATGGTCGAGGATGCCTCGCGCGGCCTGCTCGACAACATCGTCCAGCGCCTCGATCCGCCGCCGGAAAAAACACCGGGCAGTGCGCCGCCACGGGTCAGCCTGAAAACCTGAAAAGCCGATTCGAAAAGCCGACTCCCCGATTCCGGCCGGTCGAATGGACGAGAAAAGGGGAGCACAAATAGCAACGGGGCGCCTGGGCGCCCCGTTGCTATTGTCCGCCAGACTTACTTGCGGGTTTCGACCATGACCAGCGGTTCTTCGCTGACCGAGACCGCCACCGGGCGGGGGCGGCGCGGACGCGGCGCTTCCACCGGAAGCGGCTCGGGTTGCCAGGCCTTGGCCTTGTCGCTGCTGGTTTCGACCATCACGAGGCCGCTGTCTTCCAGCGACTTGTCCAGGTCGACATCGGCTGCGGCGGCCCGGGGTGCCGGAGCGGTTGCGATGGCCGCCGGGAGATCGGCGTCCAGCTGCGGCTCGGGTTGAGCAACCTCGGGTAGGGGGGCTGCCGGCGGGAGTTCCGCAACAGGCGCGATGGTGGAAACGGGTTCATTGGCCGCTTCGCCGGCTGCTTCGCTGGCCGTAGGCCCGGGGGCTGCGGCGGATTCCGCACGCTCCACAGCCGTCACCGTCGTGGACGGGGTTTCCATCGCAACCGACACGGGTTCGGCGTCGGCCGCAGTCGCCTGCGATGCCTCAACCGGAACGATCTCGCCAGCCTCGGGGGCGGGCGTGACGACGGGCTGCGTTTCCACCTGTGGGATTTCGGTGGAAGCCGCAGGTTGCGCGCCCTGGGCGTTTTCCTGCGCCGCACCATCGGGGGCCATGGCTTCGGAGCCGGCTGCAAGCGGGGTCTCCGCACCCTTCTCCGTGCGTTCACCACGTTCCCGACGGCCGCCACGACGACCGCGGCGACGCGCGCCGCCATTTCCGTCTTCACCCGGCGTTTGCTCCGGAGCCGCCGGGGCCGTTTCGTTCACGGCTACTGCTGAGGGAAGGTCGATGCGGGTATCGGCCTCGGGAGCGACGCCGGCTGCGGGAGCCGCTTCTTTGCGCTCCTGTCGATCTCCTCGTTGACGACGGCCTTCGCGCGGCTCTCGCGGTTCACGGGACTTCTGCCCTTCCTCGCGAGGGGCGCGCGGCTCGCGCGGTTCCTTCGGTTCGCGGGGAGTGCGTGCTTCGCGGGGTTCCTTGCCATCGCGTTCTTCATCGCGACGGTTGCCGCGCGTGCCCCGACGGTTTTCCCGCTGTCCCTCGCGCGGACTGCCGGTACGCGGCTTCTTCTCCGGCTCGGCGACCGGTTCCGGCTTGCGGTTGCCGCGGAACCAGGAAAAGATCTTGGCGATGATGCCTTCGTCCGCCGGAGGCGCTGGCGGGACCTCGCTCTTCGGCCGTTCAGCGACGATCGGGGCCGGTTGTGCCGGGGTGATATTGCGAATTGCCGCTTCCTGGCGCGGTGCCCGGGCTTCCGCGGCGCCCGAGGGCAGCTTGGGCGCTTCTTCAGCCGGCTGGTCGACCATCTTGTAAGAGGGCTGGCGCAGGTCTTCCTGGTTGAGATCGTCATGCCGCAGACGGACGATGCTGTGCGCCGGCGTTTCCAGGTGGATGTTCGGAATCAGCAGGATGCCGACCTTGTGGCGCAGTTCGATGGCCTGGATGTCGGCACGCTTCTCGTTGAGCAGGAAGGTGGCGACGTCCACCGGAACCTGCGTATGAACGGCGGCCGTGTTGTCCTTCATGGCCTCCTCTTCGAGGATGCGCAGGATATGCAGGGCGGCCGATTCGGCGCTGCGGATGTGGCCGGTGCCGGTGCAGCGGGGGCAGGGGATGTAGCTGGTTTCGGCCAGCGCCGGGCGCAGCCGCTGGCGCGACAGTTCCATCAGGCCGAAACGGCTGATCTTGCCGGTCTGCACGCGGGCACGATCGAAGCGCAGGGCGTCGCGCAGGCGGGTTTCCACCTCGCGCTGGTTGCGCTGGCTTTCCATGTCGATGAAGTCGATGACGATGAGGCCACCGAGGTCGCGCAAACGCAACTGGCGGGCCACTTCCTCGGCCGCTTCGAGGTTGGTCTTGAACGCCGTTTCCTCGATGTCCGAACCGCGCGTGGCGCGGCCGGAGTTGACGTCCACCGAAACCAGCGCTTCGGTATGGTCGATGACGATGGCGCCGCCCGAGGGCAGGTTGACCTGTCGCGAGTAGGCCGATTCGATCTGGTGCTCGATCTGGAAGCGGGAGAACAGCGGCACGTCGTCACGATAGCGCTTGACGCGGTTGACGTTGCCGGGCATCACGTGCGCCATGAACTGCTGAGCCTGCTCGAACACGTCGTCGGTATCGATCAGGATTTCGCCGATGTCCGGCTGGAAGTAATCGCGGATGGCGCGGATCACGAGGCTGCCTTCCTGGTAGATCAGGAAGGCGCCCTTCTGCTGACTGGCGGCGTTGTCGATCGCCTTCCAGAGCTGCATCAGGTAATTGAGATCCCACTGCAGTTCCTCGGCGCTGCGCCCGATGGCCGCGGTACGGGCGATCAGGCTCATGCCCTGCGGTACCTGCAACTGATCCATGATGTCGCGCAGCTCGGCGCGCTCGTCGCCCTCGACCCGGCGGGAAACGCCGCCACCACGCGGGTTGTTGGGCATCAGCACGAGGTAACGGCCGGCCAGGCTGACGAAGGTGGTGAGGGCGGCGCCCTTGTTGCCACGCTCGTCCTTGTCGACCTGGACGATCAGTTCCTGGCCTTCGCGCAGGGCTTCCTTGATGGTTGCCCGATTGGCCTCGACGCCGGGCTGGAAATAGGCGCGGGAGACTTCCTTGAAGGGAAGGAAGCCGTGCCTGTCGGCGCCGTAGTCGATGAAGGCGGCCTCCAGGCTGGGTTCGATGCGGGTGATGACACCCTTGTAAATGTTGCTTTTTCTTTGTTCCTTGGCGGCCGATTCGATGTCGAGATCGATCAGTTTCTGACCATCGACAATCGCGACACGGAGTTCCTCGGCCTGTGTCGCATTGAAGAGCATGCGTTTCATTAATGGGCTCCCGCGCGCATTGCAGTGGGGGAGCGCCTTGCGCAGGCAGCGACGGATTAGTTGGGGGTGGGACGCTTCATGGGCTTTCCGGAACGGCAACTAATGAGGATGTCTCGCTGGGAATCTTCTTCTTCGAACCCTGTTTGCCAGTGTTCGGGAATCTGCTTGGGGCGGCTCGCACGTGCCAGGCGCGCGCAAATCAAGTAGTATCGCTACTTTTGGTGAGCGTACTTAACCAGGTGATTTGCGTTGGATGATCTTGCGCAGGTTGGCGCAAGCGAGGCGGCTGATGCCTGCCGGAAAGTGCGTCGCAACTGTCTAGTGACAATCGGCGCCGCTCGACGGTCTCACGGGTCAGCGCCTCTTTCAAGCCGAGACGCAAATCGGGTTCAGTATATTCAAAATGGCCGAAGTTAGCAAAAGTTCAGTGACCCAGGCCATTGTCGGCGAGGATGAGCAGGGGCAGCGGCTCGACAATTTCCTGCTGCGAGTCTGCAAGGGTGTTCCAAAAAGCCACGTCTATCGCATCCTTCGGAGCGGCGAAGTGCGGGTCAACAGCAGGCGCTGCGAGGCCTCCTACCGCTTGCAGCTGGGGGATGTCCTGCGCATTCCGCCGGTGCGCACGGCGCAGAAGGTGGAGGAGGTGGTCGCCGGCGCGGAATTCAGGGCGGAATTACCGGTTCTCTTCGAGGACGATGCCCTGCTGGTGATCGACAAGCCGGCGGGAATTGCCGTGCATGGCGGTAGCGGGGTCAGCTTTGGCGTGATCGAGGCGCTGCGGCGGCAGCGGCCCCAGGCGCGCTTCCTGGAGCTGGCGCATCGCCTCGACCGCGAAACTTCCGGAATCCTGCTGGTCGGCAAGAAGCGCTCCGCGCTGGTGGCGCTGCACGACATGTTTCGCGAAGGCGGCAGCGGGCGCGGCGCCGACAAGCGCTATCTGGTTCTGGTCAGTGGCCGCTGGATGGATCCGCTGCGCAATGTCCGCCTGCCCCTGCACAAATACCTGCTGGATTCCGGTGAGCGGCGGGTACGCGTGGCGGACGAGGGCAAGCCGTCGCATACGGTCTTCCGTCTGCTGGCTCGCTGGGAACGTTTCAGCCTTCTGGAAGCCGAACTGAAAACCGGGCGCACCCATCAGATCCGTGTTCATCTGTCGCACCTCGGCTTCCCGATCGCCGGGGACGAAAAATACGGTGATTTTTCCCTGAACAAGGATCTGGCGCGCATGGGACTCAAGCGGATGTTCCTGCACGCCTGGAAAATGCGCCTCCCCCATCCGCTCGACGGTCATGCGCTGGCGCTCGAGGCACCTTTGCCGGAGGCCTTGCGCTGCTTCCTGCGGCAACTCGGTACACGCGAAAAACAGGATTATGGCGAAACGTTTTGATCTGATCGTCTTCGACTGGGACGGTACGCTGCTGGATTCGGCGGCGGCCATCGTCGCCGCCATCCAGGCCGCCTGCCGGGATCTCGATCTGCCCGAGCCTCCCGAGCCGCGCGCCCGGCACGTGATCGGGCTGGGTCTGGGCGATGCCTTGCGGCACGCAGTTCCCGAGTTGCCGGAATCGCGCTATCAGGAAATGGTGGATCGTTACCGGCATCATTACCTGTCGCGGGACCACGAGTTGCAGCTGTTTGCCGGAGCAGCCGAGTTGGTTGCCGAGCTTGCTGCGAAAGGGCATGCCCTTGCCGTGGCGACCGGGAAGAGTCGTGTCGGCCTGAATCGTGCGCTTGCCTCGAGTGGGCTGGGCGCGTACTTCAGCGCTTCCCGATGTGCCGACGAGTGCTTTTCCAAGCCGCATCCACAGATGCTCGATGAACTGATGGATGAATTTTCCATCGCGCCAGAGCGGACGCTGATGATCGGTGATACCACGCACGATCTCCTGATGGCCAGGAATGCGGGGGTTTCAGGTGTCGCGGTCTCCTATGGCGCGCATCCGCTGTCCGCGCTGGATACGCTTCAGCCACTGGCCTGTGTGCCGGACGTCGGGGAACTCGCGCAATGGTTGCGCATGCACGCATGATTTGCGCCTCGGCGGAACTGCTCGACGGAGGGCGTGGCGTGCGCTTCACGGTCAGTCGGCATGGCCGGGAGGAACCGGCCTTCGTGATTCGCTATCACGGGTGCGTGCGGGCTTATTTCAACCGCTGCGGGCATGTCCCCGTCGAGCTTGACTGGCAGGCCGGCGAGTTCTTCGACGATTCCAAGCTATACTTGATCTGCGCGACGCATGGCGCGCTTTATGCTCCCGAATCCGGCCGCTGCCTTGGCGGGCGCTGCGACGGCAGGGGGCTGACACCGATTCCCGTCGAAGAGCGGGACGGCTTCGTTTATCTGACTCCGGAAGATTGAAGATCGTGGATACGCCGCAGAACGACCCGCAATGGGAACGCAAGCTTCTCGAGAAAATCGCGCTGTCTACCCTGCAGGAACAGCGTGCCCGGCGGCGTTGGGGAATCTTCTTCAAGCTGGCGGGGCTGGCCTACCTGATCGCCGTTCTGGTGATCGTGCTTGATCTTGGCGGCAGCGAGAAACTGGCCGAGGGGCGGCACACCGCACTGATCTACCTGCGCGGCACCATCGAGGAAAGTGGCGAGGCCAGCGCTGAAAAACTCGTCAATGCGTTGCAGTCCGCCTTTGACGACAAGGGTACGGCGGGGGTCATCCTGCGCATCAACAGTCCCGGCGGAAGCCCGGTTCAGGCCGGGATTGTGCATGACGAGATCCGTCGGCTGCGCGCCAAGCACGCCGATATTCCTCTTTACGTCGTGGTGGAGGATCTCTGCGCATCGGGCGGATATTATGTTGCCGCGGCTGCCGACCGGATTTACGTCGACAAGGCGAGCATCGTCGGGTCGATCGGCGTCCTGATGGACGGCTTCGGGTTTACCGGATCGATGGAAAAACTTGGCGTCGAGCGTCGCCTGCTCACCGCAGGCGACAACAAGGGTTTTCTTGACCCCTTTTCGCCACAGGACGAGAAGCAGAAGCTGCACGCCAGGGCCTTGCTCGGCGAAATCCACAAGCAATTCATCGATGTCGTCCGGCAAGGGCGTGGTGCGCGCCTGAAGGAAACGCCCGAGATGTTCTCCGGGCTGATGTGGACCGGGTCGCAGAGTGTCGAGCTGGGGTTGGCCGATGGCTTCGGAACGGTCGACTCGGTGGCGCGCGACGTGATCAAGGCGGAAAAGATCCTCGATTACTCGGTCAAGGAGAACATTGCCGAGCGCTTCGCCAAGCGCTTCGGCGCCGACGTGGCCCGGCAACTCACGTTGCGTCTCCTTGGCGGCGAGCAGCTGACGCTGCGCTGAATTTCCCGCTGATTCCCGGCTCATCCGCCGGTCTTTAATCGCTCAGGCCTGCAGCAGGAATACGGCAGGCCGGCGGTCGATCGAGGGTAGATCCTGCCTGCGCCAATCGGCGCAACTGCGGGTGATGATCGTTTCGCTATCGAGGGTGAGGTCGCAGGCCACGCAGACCCTGGTGCCAGGCGCGCAGGCCTGGCGCAGGGTGTCGAGCATCTGGTGGTTGCGATAGGGGGTTTCGATGAAGATCTGCGTGCGTTGTTCCTGCCGTGAAGCCTTTTCGAGCTCACGCAGTTTCTGCAGTCGTGCCTGCTCGCGGACGGGCAGGTAGCCGTGAAACGAGAAATTCTGGCCGGAGAGACCGGATCCCATCAAGGCGAGCAGGATCGCGGAAGGGCCAACCAAGGGTGCTACACGTACGCCTTGCGCATGCGCCAGTGCGACCAGCGCGGCCCCGGGGTCCGCCACTGCCGGACAGCCGGCTTCGGAAACGAGCCCGAGATCCGAACCGGCCAGCAGCGGAGCGAGCAGACCGGGGAGGCGGATGGAGGGAGTGTGTTCGTTCAGCTCCTGGATATCGATCTGCTGCAGGGGAATTTCGTTGGGGAGCGACTTGAGGAATGCCCGCGCGGATTTGGCGTTCTCCGCGACAAAGTGGGCAAGCCCCCTTGTCTTGGCCAGTACGGTGGCGGGAAGGACGCAGGACGGTTGGTTGTTTCCTAGGGGAACCGGTATCAGATAAAGGGTCCCGCGCTTCCCTGTATCAATGTTTTGCATTAACTTTCATTGTTAACATATTGTTTATATTGGGTTTATGCATTCTTCGCGAAACAGATCGCACAAGGCAATGAGCGGTAGCCCGATCAGGGCGTTCGGATCCTCGCCTGCCATTCGTGCGATCAGGGCGATCCCGAGACCTTCCGACTTGGCGCTGCCAGCGCAGTTGTACGGCTGTTCCTTGCGCAGATAGCGCTCGATTTCGTCATCGCTGAGGTCACGGAAGGTGACCAGGGTAGAGACGCCCCGCAGTCGGGCCAACCCGGTTCTGGCGTTGAGCAGACAGAGCCCGGTGAAGAAGTTGACGCTGCGCCCGCGCATCGTCTGCAGTTGGCGCACGGCGTTGTCGTGCGAGCCCGGCTTGCCGAAAACCCGCCCCTCGAGACACGCGACCTGGTCGCTGCCAATGATCAGGGCTTCAGGGTGCCGGGCGGCAACCGCGCGCGCCTTGCTCTCGGACAGGCGCATTGCGGTGGCTTCCGGGGCTTCTCCCGGCAGCGGCGTTTCATCGACGTCCGGGCTGGCGGTAAGGAAGGGCAAGCCCAGGCGGGCGAGCAGTTCGCGACGGAAGGGCGAGGTCGATGCGAGAACGATATCGGGGGCGGACATGAGAGAGTCGGCAAGGAAAATGCGCCAAGTCCGCGACGGATCAGAAAAAACAACCAAGAAAAGCGCCGTCGCGCTTTGACTTCAAAAGCCGAAGATAATATCATGCGCGCCTTATGTCGCAAGAGATCGTCGTGCTCGACATGCTTGTCGATCCGGCCGGTTCGCTGGTCTACCGGATCGATGGGCGGATGAGCGAGCGCAACCGGCCGCAACTGGCGTTGAAGGTGAGCGGGGCGGTGAATCTGCAGTGTCAGCGCTGTCTCGAGAGCATGGTGCACCCGCTCGAGATCGACAGCCTGCTTGAGTTCGTCGCGAACGAGGATGATCTGACACAGGAAGAGCTGGAAGACGACGCCAAGGACTTTCTTCCGGCAAGCAAGGAACTGGATGTGCTTGCGCTGATCGAGGACGAGGTGATTCTTGCCCTGCCGACGGCGCCACGTCACGAGAGTTGTACCGCGCCCGAGGCCGGGCGGGGAGAGGCGAGACGTTCGCCGTTTGATGTACTCGCTGGCCTCAAGGGCAAGGCAGAGTGAATTTGATTTAAGGAGCTAGTTATGGCCGTTCAACAGAACAAGAAGTCCCCCTCCAAGCGTGGCATGCACCGTGCCCACGATTTTCTGACCAACCCGCCGCTGGCTGTTGAGCCGACGACTGGTGAGGTGCACTTGCGTCACCATGTCAGCCCCTCGGGTTACTACCGCGGTAAGAAGGTCGCCAAGGCCAAGGGCGAGTAAGATCCCGGGATCGGGCAGGCAGTACCCCGCAAGGGCTGCCTGCCCTTTCTTTTGCCTACAATCCGATGACAATTACTGTCGCCATCGATTGCATGGGTGGGGACCACGGTCCCTGCGTCACCGTGCCGGCGGCACTCGACTTCGTGCGCACGCACGACGATGTGCGCGCTATTCTCGTCGGCCTGGAAGACAGAATCCGGCCGCTTCTCGGGAATGCCGACAGCAGTCGCATTTCCATTCATCACGCCAGCGAGATCGTCGCCATGGACGAACCGCCCGCGCTCGCCCTGCGCAACAAGAAGGATTCGTCGATGCGCGTGGCGATCAACCTCGTCAAGGAGGGCAGAGCGGACGCCTGTGTTTCCGCGGGTAATACTGGCGCGTTGATGGCGATCTCCCGTTTCGTCCTTAAAATGCTTCCCGGGATCGATCGACCGGCGATCTGTGCCGTGCTGCCGACCACGCATGGCCATACCCACGTCCTTGATCTCGGTGCCAACGTTGATTGCGAGCCCGAGCATCTGCTCCAGTTCGGCATCATGGGGGCGTCGCTGGTTTCCGCCATCGAACACCGGGAACGCCCGACCGTCGGCATCCTCAACATCGGCGAGGAGGACATCAAGGGTAATGAGGTCGTCAAGCGGGCGGCCGAACTGCTCAAGGACTCCGGTCTGAATTTCATCGGCAACGTCGAAGGCGACGGACTCTACAAGGGCGAAGCCGAGGTTGTCGTCTGTGACGGTTTTGTCGGCAACGTGGCGCTGAAGGCCTCGGAAGGATTGGCGCAAATGATGGCGGGCTTCCTGCAGCAGGAATTCAAGCGCAACCTGCTGACCAAGCTGATTGCCCTGCTGGCTCTACCGGTACTCAAGGGATTCAAGAAACACGTGGATCACCGGCGCTACAACGGTGCCAGCCTGCTCGGACTGAAGGGGGTCGTGGTCAAGAGCCACGGCTCGGCCGATGCCTTTGCCTTTGCCAACGCCCTCGGCCGCGCCGCCGACGCCGCGCGTACGGGCGTCCTGGCGAGAATCACCGAGCGCGTGGCACAGCAGCAGCCGCTCCAGGAGAGTGCATAGCATGTTCGCCCGGATCACCGGCGTTGGCAGTTATCTGCCAGGCCAGCCTGTCAGCAATGATGACCTTGTCCTGCGTGGCGTCGATACCAGCGATGAATGGATTGCAACCCGCACTGGCATCCGTGCGCGCCATCTTGCGGAATCCGGACGTACCTCGAGCGATCTTGCGCTTGAAGCCAGCCGGCGGGCCCTCTCGATGGCCGGTATCGACGCTTCCGGGATCGATCTGATCATCGTCGCCACCTCGACTCCGGACTTCATTTTCCCTAGCACCGCCTGCCTACTGCAGGGCAAGCTCGGCAACCGGGGCGCTACGGCGTTCGACGTGCAGGCTGTCTGCAGCGGCTTCGTCTACGCGCTGACCATCGCCGAAAAATTCATCCGCTCGGGTAGCCACCACCGGGCGCTGGTTGTCGGCGCCGAGGTGTTCTCGCGCATTCTCGACTGGCGCGACCGCGGCACCTGCGTTCTCTTTGGCGACGGCGCGGGCGCGGTGGTGCTCGAGGCGGACGAGCGGCCGGGTATCCTGGCCACGGCCTTGCATGCCGACGGAGCGCATCACGGAATCCTTTCGGTACCGGGAAACGTTTGTGGCGGACAGGTTACGGGCGACCCCTTCCTGCGCATGGATGGCCAGGCTGTTTTCAAGTTCGCGGTACGCGTGCTGGCCGAAGTTGCGCACGAATGCTGCGATGCGGCCGGCGTGCCGCCGACCGGAGTCGACTGGCTGATTCCGCATCAGGCCAACATCCGCATCATTGAGGCGACTGCCCGGAAGATGGGACTGGAGATGGAACGGGTGATCGTCACCGTCGATCGCCACGGCAATACCTCCGCCGCCTCGGTGCCGCTGGCGCTTGACACCGCTGTCCGCGACGGACGCATCCAGCGCGGACAGAAGATCATGCTCGAAGGTGTCGGTGGCGGCTTTACTTGGGGCGCCGTCCTGCTCGAGTTCTAAGGAGAAAATCATGGCATTTGCGTTCGTATTCCCCGGACAGGGCTCGCAGTCGGTCGGAATGATGGCGGCCTATGGCGAATCGCCGGTCGTGCGCGCCACCTTCGACGAAGCCTCTTCCGTGCTGGGGGAGGATCTCTGGCAACTGGTGGCCGAGGGGCCGGCCGAGGCGCTGGCGCAAACCGTCAATACCCAGCCGGTCATGCTGACGGCGGCGATCGCCGCCTACCGCCTGTGGCTGGAAAAGGGGGGCAAGCATCCGGCCGTCGTGGCCGGACACAGCCTTGGCGAGTATTCGGCACTGGTGGCCGCGGGCGTCGTCGGGTTCAGTGATGCCGTGCCGCTCGTCCGCCTGCGCGCCGCTGCGATGCAGGCCGCCGTTCCGGTCGGTACGGGTGCCATGGCAGCCATCCTCAACCTCGACGACGACAAGATTCGCGAGGCCTGCGCCGAAGCGGCGGCGGGCGAGGTGGTGGAGCCCGTCAATTTCAACGCTCCCGGTCAGACGGTCATCGCCGGCGGCAAGGCCGCGGTCGAGCGCGCCTGCGAAGCCTGCAAGGCGCGCGGGGCGAAGCGGGCTGTCCTGCTGCCCGTCTCCGCACCGTTCCATTCCTCGCTGATCCGCCCGGCAGCCGAACCGTTGGCCGCGCGGTTGTCGGAAATCCGTTTCTCGGCCCCGCAGATTCCGGTGGTCAACAACGTGGACGTCGCTCTGGAGAGCGACCCGGCACGAATCAAGGATGCCTTGATCCGGCAGGCCTATTCGCCGGTACGCTGGGTCGAGACGATCCAGAGAATGGCCTCCATGGGCATGACCACGATTGCCGAGTGCGGCCCGGGCAAGGTGCTCGCCGGTCTGACCAAGCGCTGTGCCGATGGAACCGCCGGGTTGGCCCTGGCCGATCTCGCCGCGATCGAAGCGGCTGCAACCACGCTGGAGTAGAACCATGCTGAACGGACATGTAGCACTGATCACCGGCGCTTCGCGCGGCATCGGCCAGGCGATTGCGCTCGAACTCGGCAAGGCCGGGGCAACCGTGGTCGGTACCGCAACCACCGCCGAAGGGGCTGCCAGGATTTCCGCCTACCTCGGCAATGCCGGCATCAAGGGAGAAGGTGCCGTGCTGGAGGTGCGCGACGCGGCACAGGTCGATTCGCTGATCGGCAGCATCGAGAAAACGCACGGACCAGTGGGTATTCTCGTGAACAATGCCGGCATCACCCGCGACAATCTTGCGATGCGCCTCAAGGACGAGGAATGGGATGCGGTGCTGGACACCAACCTGAAGGCTGTCTTCCGCCTCTCGAAGGCGGTGATGCGCGGCATGATGAAGGCCCGCGGTGGCCGCATCATCAACGTTACGTCGGTCGTCGGTCATGCCGGCAACCCCGGACAGGCCAACTATTGCGCGGCCAAGGCCGGGGTGGCCGGGATGAGCCGCTCTCTGGCCCGTGAACTGGGTAGCCGGAACATCACGGTCAACTGCGTGGCTCCCGGTTTCATCGACACCGACATGACCAAGGCGCTCGAGGAAAAACAGAAGGAGGCACTGATTGCCGGTATTCCGCTGGGACGTCTCGGCCGTCCCGAGGACGTTGCTGCGGCAGTCGCCTTTCTTGCGTCGCCGGCGGCTGCCTACGTCACCGGCACGACCATTCATGTCAATGGCGGCATGTATATGGACTGATGCCCGTCCGGGCATCCGGGCCGGATTTTGTAAGCGCCGGCCCTTTTGGTAGAATAATGCGGTTTGATTCAAACCTGAACCCGGGGAAGGAGCCCTCTAATGGAAAACATCGAACAACGCGTCAAGAAGATCGTCGCCGAGCAACTCGGCGTCAATGAAGCCGACATCAAGAACGAGTCCTCGTTCGTCGATGACCTTGGCGCGGATTCGCTCGATACGGTCGAACTGGTCATGGCGCTCGAGGAGGAATTCGAGTGTGAGATCCCGGACGAACAGGCCGAGAAGATCACCACCGTCCAGCAAGCGATCGATTACGTTGTAAACAACAAGAAGTAACCCCTCTCCCCAGCGACGCTTCCCCCGGGCCGGCTCTCGAGTCGGCCCGATATCACCCACAAGCGTCCGCTCCGCTTCCTGGAAGCGTTCCCCAATCATTTGTTCCGGAGCACAAGTTGACACGCCGTAGAGTCGTCATCACCGGCCTTGGAATCGTTTCTCCGGTCGGCAACAGCGTCGAGGACGCCTGGCAGAACATTCTCGCCGGACGCTCGGGTATCGACCGGATTACCCGTTTCGACGTTTCTTCCTTCCCCGTGCAGATTGCCGGCGAGGTGCGCAACTTCGATATCGGACAGTATCTGTCGCCGAAGGAAGCGCGCCGCATGGATACCTTCATCCATTACGGCATGGCCGCCGGCATCCAGGCCATCAAGGATGCCGGACTGGAGGCGCATCCGGCCAACGCCGAGCGCATCGGCGTGGCGATCGGTTCGGGGATCGGCGGCCTGCCGCTGATCGAGAACACCCACGACGAATATCTTGCCGGTGGGGTGCGCAAGATTTCTCCATTCTTCGTTCCCGGTTCGATCATCAACATGATCTCCGGCAACCTCTCGATCATGTACGGTTACAAGGGGCCGAACATCGCTCTGGTGACTGCCTGCACGACCGGGACCCACAGCATCGGCGAGGCTGGCCGCATCATCGAGTATGGTGATGCCGATATCATGATCGCCGGTGGCGCCGAGGCGACGGTTTCACCGCTTGGCCTCGGTGGTTTCTGCGCGGCGCGTGCGCTTTCCACGCGCAATGATGATCCCCGGACGGCCAGCCGCCCGTGGGACAAGGACCGCGACGGTTTCGTGCTCGGTGAGGGTGCCGGCGTTCTGGTGCTCGAGGAGTACGAGCATGCCAAGGCGCGCGGTGCGCGGATCTACGCCGAACTCGTGGGCTTCGGCATGAGCGCCGATGCAAACCACATGACCGCGCCCTGCGAGGATGGCGACGGTGCGGCGCGTTGCATGACGGCAGCCCTGCGCAATGCGCGCCTGAACCCCCAGGACATCCAGTACGTCAACGCACATGGGACGTCGACGCCGTTGGGCGATGTGGCTGAGACGATCGCCGTGAAGCGGGCGTTCGGCACCCACGCAGGATCGCTGGTCGTCAATTCGACCAAGTCGATGACCGGGCACCTGCTCGGCGCGGCCGGTGGCATCGAGGCAGTGTTCTCGACGCTGGCCATCTACAACCAAGTCTCGCCGCCAACCATCAACCTGTTCAACCAGGACGAGCAGTGCGACCTCGATTACTGCGCCAACGAGGCGCGGCAGATGCGGATCGATGCAGCGCTCTCCAATTCCTTCGGTTTCGGCGGAACCAACGGTACCGTCGTCTTCAAGCGGGTCTAACCCGCGGAGCGGGCGGTGCGGTTCCCGATCAGGATCGAACTGCATCGCCCGCTTCCTCTCATCCTTCTCCTCGCACTGGTTCATCTTTTCGCCCTCGCCAGCCTTGCTCTGCTTCCATGGCCGCCGGCGCTCAGGCTTGTGGCTGCGTGCCCGGTCCTCGTCTCGGCATGGGTGAGACTGCGTCGAAGCAGGGGACACGAATCCGTGACGGGAACGCCGAACGCACTCGAGTTGCTCGCCAATGGAAAAATCCGCTGTTTTTTCGGTGGGGAGGGGAGGGTGGCGGGAGAAATCGCGGAAATCCGCCCAGATACGGTTGCGCTTGCCGCGCTGATCGTCCTGCGTCTAGAGTTTGCCCCGGACGCTGCCGGCCGGAGGCGGGTACAGTCACTGGCATTGCTTCCCGGCTGCGCGCCTCGGGAGGATCTCAGGAGACTACGGGTTTTCCTGCGCGCACGCGCGGGGCAGGGCGCCTGAGCAGGGTGTTTCTCGGGCGGGGCAGGAGATCCGGATAATCGCGGCTGAAATGCAGGCCGCGGCTTTCCCGTCGGCTCAGAGCGCAACGGATGATCAGGTCGGCGGTCAGGACGAGGTTGCGCAGTTCGATGAGGTCATGGCTGACCCGGAAATTCGCGTAGAACTCTTCGATCTCCCGCATCAGGAGGCGGATGCGGTGCTGCGCCCGTTGCAGTCGCTTCGTCGTGCGCACGATCCCCACGTAATCCCACATGAAGCGACGCAGTTCGTCCCAGTTGTGGGAGATGACGATTTCCTCGTCGGGATCGGTGACCCGGCTGGCATCCCAGGAGGGAAGCCGGGGCATCTCCACCGGCGACTGGGACAGGATGTCGGCCACGGCCGCCTCCGCATAGACCAGGCATTCGAGCAATGAATTGCTGGCCAGGCGGTTGGCACCGTGCAGCCCAGTGCACGATGCTTCACCGGCCGCATAAAGCCCTTCCAGGTCGGTGCGGGCGCGCCGGTCGGTAACGATCCCGCCACAGGTGTAGTGCGCGGCGGGAACCACCGGAATCGGTTGGCGCGTGATGTCGATCCCCAGCTCGCGGCAGCGTGCCAGGATGTTCGGAAAGTGCTCGACGAGGAAATCGGCGGGTTTGTGCGAGATGTCGAGGTATACGCAGTCAAGCCCGCGTTTCTTCATTTCGAAGTCGATGGCCCGGGCAACCACATCGCGCGGGGCGAGCTCGGCCCGCGGATCGTGTGCCGGCATGAAGCGGGTGCCGTCCGGGAGGCGCAGGATGCCGCCTTCGCCACGAACCGCTTCGGAAATGAGGAAGGATTTTGCCTGTGGGTGGTACAGGCAGGTCGGATGGAACTGGATGAATTCCATGTTCGCAACGCGACAGCCGGCCCGCCAGGCCATCGCAATTCCGTCACCGGTCGAGGTGTCCGGATTGGTGGTGTAGAGATAGACCTTGCCGGCGCCGCCCGTGGCGATCAGGGTATGCGGTGCACCGATCGTCCGGACCTCGCCGCCGACGTTGTCGTAGGCATAAGCGCCGAAGCAGCGTTTGTCGGGTAGCCCGAGCTTGCTCCCGGTGATCAGGTCGATGGCGATGTGGTGCTCGAGTACCGTGATGTTCGGGTGTCGGCGGACCTTGCGCGTCAGGGTATCCTGGACAGCCAGGCCGGTTGCGTCGGCAACGTGGATCACCCGCCGTGCGCTATGTCCACCCTCGCGGGTCAGGTGATAGCCGTCCCGGTCGCGGGTGAAGGGGACACCCTGATCGATCAGCCAGTCGATGGCTCGTCGCCCGTTTTCGACCACGAAGCGTGTGGCGCCTGGATCGTTGAGATGGGCTCCCGCGATCAGCGTGTCCCGGATATGTGCCTCGATTGAATCCTGGCTGTCGAGCACTGCGGCGATGCCCCCTTGGGCCCAACTGGAGGCGCTGTCCTCAAGTGCGCGCTTGCTGATCAGGCCGACCTTGCAGCGATCGGCAAGACGCAGCGCGGCCGACTGTCCGGCGAGGCCGCTGCCGATAATGAGGACGTCGAAGCGATATGCCACAATGCTTGCCCAGGCTGGAAAACCCGGAACTATATCACGGCGCCCGGATGCGGCGCCGCGAGGCTCCGGGATGAACTATTCCCGGCGCTCCCGGTCACACCAGTGCCTCATGTCATGTGTCCGCGCCGTACGGACGGTTGCGCTATACTCTGGCGCAAACGAAAAAACCGTCCGACAGGAAAAAATACATAGCATGAGCGAACGCGAGATTGACCAACAACTGGTCGAACGCGCACAGGGCGGTGACAAGCACGCATTCGAAATGCTGGTCGCGAAATACCAGCGCAAGCTCGGGCGATTGCTGTCACGCTTCATCCGCGATCCGGCCGAGGTCGAAGACGTCGCGCAGGAGGCCTTCATCAAGGCCTATCGTGCGCTGCCGTCGTTTCGCGGAGAGAGCGCGTTTTACACCTGGCTTTACCGGATTGGCATCAATACGGCGAAGAACTATCTCGTCGCCCAGGGGCGGCGGGCGCCGACCTCGACGGATTTCGATGCCGACGAAGCGGAAACCTTCGAGGATGCCGACCAGTTGCGCGACATCAACACGCCGGAAAGCCTGATGCAGTCGAAGCAGGTCGCCGAGACGGTGAATGCCGCAATGGAGTCCTTGCCCGAGGAGCTCCGCACGGCGATCGTCCTGCGCGAGATCGAAGGCTTGAGCTATGAGGAAATCGCCGAGGTGATGAGCTGTCCGATTGGTACGGTGCGTTCCCGCATCTTTCGCGCCCGGGAAGCGGTTGCGGCCCGACTGAGACCCTTGCTCGACACCTCGCCTGATCGCAGGTGGTAGTCATGGACGACCGGGTTTCGGCCCTGATGGACGGCGAACTGGACGATGCCGCGGTTCGCGCCTGTCTCGACAGCATGCTGGCAGATTCGCGTTTGCGTGAAGATTGGGCGTTGTTTCATCTGATCGGCGATCATCTGCGCGATGCCTCGCCGCTGGCTCCCGAAGCGCTCTCCGCGGACAAACCGCCTCGCCGCAATCCGCAGGAGGACACGCCCCTCTGGCCATCGCCATGGCTGCTCCCCGCGCGTCCCCGTCTCTTGCTGTCCGGTGCCGCCGCGCTGCTGGGGGTCGCCATTGCCGCGCTGGCGGTCCTTCTCCTCCCTCCCGCCGCACCACAACTCATCCTCCCCCCCGTCGTTGCCTCGGCGCACCGGCTGGCAGGAAACCTTGGAACAGTGGCGGAAACCAACCAGGGGTATCTGCTGGCACATCAGGGTGTTTCCCCAAGCGCCGTGCTGCATGGTGCCAGTGCATACATGCGCACCGTGGCGGCTGCGGACGGGCGCCACGGAGACGGTCGCAGATGAACCGCCATGCGGCCACGCTGATCCTCTCGGTTGTGCTGGTTTCGTTGCTCTCGCACCCGATCCTTGCCCGGGCCTCGGAAGATCCGTTTGAATGGCTGTCGCGCATGGCCGGTGCAGCGGGCAGAACCGAGTACAGCGGCACCTTCGTTTTTCAGGGGGGGATGCGCGGGGAAACCTCGCGCATCGTCCATCTGCTTGAGAATGGCCACGAACAGGAGCGTCTCGAGGTGCTGGATGGCAGCCCCCGCGAAATCATCCGCCGTGACGACGAGATCCGCTGCTACCTTCCCGATCTTCGGCGGATCCTGGTCGACCGGCGCGCGCCGGGACGCGCTTTCCCGGCCCTGCTCGGGGGCGACGTGCGCGCACTGGCCGCGCATTACGCGATCCGTCTGGCCGGTACCGACCGGATCGCCGGTCGCGCGGCCCGGCTCGTGCACCTCGATGCACGCGATGCCTGGCGATACAGCCAGCGGCTGTGGGCCGATGTCGAGACCGGCCTGATTCTCAAGGCTCAGATGCTCGACGAACGAGCCCGTCCGGTCGAGCAATTCACCTTCACCCAGCTGGTGACGGGCAGTGCCGTGGATCGGAGCGAAGTCCTTCCCCGTCTTGAAGAAACGGCGGCCGGCTGGCCGGTCGACAATCTCGCGGAGGGCAGTAGCCAGCCGGGCGTTGCACTCTGGGAGGCGCGGCGCGGAATCGTTCCCGGCTTCGAGAAGACGCACGAAATGAGGCGCCGCCTGCAAGGCCGTGATGATACCGTCGTGCACATGGTCTTCTCGGACGGGCTGGTTGCCATTTCTGCCTTCATCGCGCCGCTTGGAGCATCACAACCGCCGAAACCCGGCAGTGAGGCACGGGGCGCCATCAACATCCATACCCGCATGCTTTCCGGCCACGTACTGACCGTTCTCGGCGAAGTGCCGGCGGCCACCGTGCGCAGGATTGCCGAGGGAATCACCGAACGGAGCAGGCCATGACCGATGCCCAGGGAACCGTCATCGCGCTGGAGGGCAACGAAGCCGTCGTGCGCATGGATGAGGCCGGATGCGGTCGTTGTCACGAGAAGGGGGGCTGTGGTGGCCAGAACCTGGGCAGGATGTTCTGTGCGACCTCACCGACCTACCGCCTGCACAACCCCGGCGGGTTGCGCGTCGGCGACCGCGTCCAGGTCGCGGTCGCCGATGGCGCGGTCGGACGTGCGGCCCTGCTAGCTTATGCGCTTCCCTTACTCTGTCTTTTCGCCGCTGCCTTCGCGGGACGCGCGCTGGCCGGCGAGGGCGGCGCGATCGGTGGTGCCGGGCTGGGTCTGCTGGCCGGCTGGTGGCTGTTCCGTCGCCGGCAGGCGGCGTATCCGGCTCGTCACCCACATACGCAGCCCCATATCCGGACTTGAATGATCGGGGCCCGCCCCGATATCGCAAAAATCACGTACCACCTCGTCAAGCCCAGGAGGATTCTCTTGCCATGAAAAAACTTCTTGCCGCTTTTCTGCTCTGTCTGTTGACCGGCCTCGCGCAGGCTCAGGGCCGCGCCCTGCCGGATTTCACCGAACTCGTCGAACGGCAGGGGCCAGCCGTCGTCAATATCAGCACGACCCAGACCATTCGCGGTGGGCGCGGCGCACAACCGTTCCCCTTCGACGAGGATGATCCCATGGCGGAACTGTTCCGGCGCTTCGGCCCCCGCCAGTTCGGCGCGCCTGGTGTGCCACGCGATTTCGAGAACCATTCGCTCGGGTCGGGATTCATCATCGCGCAGGATGGCTACATCCTGACCAATGCCCACGTCGTCGATTCCGCCGACGAGATCCTCGTCCGCCTGACCGACAAACGGGAATTCCGGGCCCGGGTTGTCGGTGTCGACAAGCGCACCGACGTGGCCCTGATCAAAATCGAGGCCAGCGGACTACCCGTGGTGCGGATGGGCGATCCAGGCTCCCTCAAGGTTGGCGAATGGGTGCTGGCGATCGGTTCTCCGTTCGGTTTCGACAACAGCGTCACGGCCGGTATCGTCAGCGCCAAGGGGCGCTCCCTCCCGCAGGAGAATTTCGTTCCCTTCATCCAGACCGACGTGGCAATCAACCCCGGCAACTCGGGTGGTCCGCTATTCAACCTGAAGGGTGAGGTGGTCGGCATCAATTCGCAGATATACAGCCGTTCCGGAGGCTTCATGGGGATTTCCTTCGCCATTCCGATCGATGTGGCGATGGACGTTCAGGAACAGCTGAAGGCGACCGGCAAGGTCAGCCGCGGCCGGATTGGCGTGGTCATCCAGGAAGTAACCAAGGAACTGGCCGATGCATTCGGCCTGCCCAAACCGCAGGGCGCGGTGGTCAGTGCGGTCGAGAAGGGCGGCCCGGCTGAGAAGGCCGGGATCGAGCCTGGCGACGTCATTCTCCGCTTCGACGGCAAGGCGGTGAACACTTCCGGTGATCTGCCACGTATCGTCGGTGCCGCCCGACCGGGCAGCAGGGTCGGCGTGCAGGTCTGGCGCAAGGGCGCCAGCCGTGATCTCACCGTGCAGGTTGCGGAAATTCCCGAGGAAAAGGCCGCCCGTCCGCAGGCCCGGCGTGGCAAGCCCGCCGAGCAGGCGGCCAATCGCCTCGGACTCGTTGTCTCGGAACTGACGCCTGAACAGCGGCGCGAGCTGAATGTGGCCGGTGGCCTGCTCGTGGACGATGTCCGCGGCAATGGCGTGCGCGCGGATCTGCGCCCGGGCGACATCATCCTGGCGCTCATCGCACGCGGCACCAACACGGACATCCGCAGCGCCGAGCAATTCAATCGCCTGCTCGCCCAGTTCGACAAGAGCGCGACGATCACCCTGCTGGTGCGGCGCGGCGAAGTGCAGACCTTCGTCACCATTCGTGGCCTGCCGGAACGACGGGGAGGAGAGTAGGGTGCACCTGACCCTTGTTTCACGCACCTACTGCCACCTCTGCCATGAGATGGAGGCGGCCCTGGCGCCACTCGCGGCGGAGTTTGGCGCCAGCGTCGAGGTCGTCGATGTCGATGCAGATCCGGCACTCGAAGCGCTCTACGACGAGCTCGTTCCGGTCCTGCTGCATGACGGAAAGGAGCTCTGTCACTACGTCCTCGATACCGCCAAGGTCCGTGATTATTTGAGCGAAATCCGCTAGAATCCGCGCCTTCCGGCAGATCGAACAAGGGGTGCCCGTCGGCACCCCTTTTTTCAGGCGCGGTCGCACCGCGACATGACACAGACGATGCAACACATCCGCAATTTTTCCATCATCGCCCACATCGATCACGGCAAGTCGACGCTCGCCGATCGCATCATCCATCTGTGCGGGGGGCTGTCCGACCGCGAAATGGAGGCGCAGGTGCTCGATTCGATGGATATCGAGCGCGAGCGCGGCATCACCATCAAGGCACAGACCGCCGCCCTGCAATACAAGGCACGTGACGGCAAGGTGTACAACCTCAACCTGATCGACACGCCGGGGCATGTGGATTTCTCCTACGAGGTTTCCCGTTCGCTGTCCGCCTGTGAAGGCGCGCTGCTGGTGGTCGATGCCTCGCAGGGTGTCGAGGCGCAGACGGTGGCCAACTGCTACACGGCAATCGAACTCGGGGTCGAAGTGCTGCCCGTGCTGAACAAGATCGACCTGCCCTCGGCCAATCCGGACAACGCCCGCCAGGAAATCGAGGACGTTATCGGCATCGATGCCACCGAAGCCGTGCTGGCTTCCGCGAAGACGGGTCTCGGCGTCGAGGACATCCTCGAGGCGATCATCGAGCGTATTCCGGCGCCGCAGGGCGACCCCGAGGCACCGCTGAAGGCGCTGCTGATCGACTCCTGGTTCGACAACTATGTTGGCGTGGTCATGCTGGTGCGGGTCGTCGACGGCACCCTGCGTCCAAAGGACAAGATCCGTCTGATGTCCACCGGCTCGACGCACCTCTGCGAGCAGGTCGGCGTGTTCACGCCCAAATCGCTGGCCCGCGATGCCCTGCGCGCCGGCGAGGTCGGTTTCATCATTTCCGGCATCAAGGAGCTGGATGCCGCCAAGGTCGGTGATACGGTGACCCTGGCTGACCGGCCGGCCGCCGAACCGCTGCCCGGCTTCAAGGAAATCAAGTCGCAGGTGTTCGCCGGCCTCTACCCGGTCGAATCCAACCAGTACGACTCGCTGCGCGAATCGCTGGAAAAACTCAAACTCAACGACGCCTCGCTGCATTTCGAGCCGGAAGTCTCGCAGGCGCTCGGCTTCGGTTTCCGCTGCGGCTTCCTCGGCCTGCTGCACATGGAAATCGTGCAGGAGCGGCTGGAGCGGGAATTCGACCAGGACCTGATCACCACCGCGCCGACCGTCGTCTACGAAGTGGTGATGCGCGACGGTTCCATCGTCATGGTCGAGAACCCGGCGAAGCTACCCGAGCCCTCGAAGGTCGAGGAGATCCGCGAGCCGATCATCACCACGACGATCTTCGTCCCGCAGGATTACCTGGGCAACGTCATCACGCTGTGCAACCAGAAGCGCGGCAACCAGGTGGACATGCACTACCACGGTCGCCAGGTGAAGCTGGTGTATGACATGCCGATGGCCGAGGTGGTGATGGATTTCTTCGACAAGCTCAAGTCGGTATCGCGGGGCTATGCTTCGCTCGACTACGAGTTCAAGGAGTACCGTGCCGCCGATGTGGTCAAGCTCGACATCCTGATCAACGGCGAGAAGGTCGACGCCCTTTCGGTCATCGTGCACCGCGCGAACTCACAGTACCGTGGCCGCGAACTGGCCTCCAAGATGCGCGAACTGATCCCGCGCCAGATGTATGACGTGGCGATCCAGGCCGCCATCGGCTCGCACATCATCGCGCGCGAGAACGTCAAGGCCATGCGCAAGGACGTGTTGGCCAAGTGCTACGGCGGCGACATCACGCGCAAGAAGAAACTGCTCGAGAAGCAGAAGGCCGGCAAGAAACGCATGAAGCAGGTCGGCACCGTCGAAATCCCGCAGGAAGCCTTCCTGGCCGTACTGCGCGTCGACGGAAAATAAGAAGGAAACCCCATGAATTTCGCACTGATCCTCTTCATCCTGCTGCTCGTCAGCGGCGCCATCTGGGCCGTGGACGTGCTGATCATGCGCAAGCGCCGCGCGCCGGACAGCAAGGATCCGTGGTGGGTCGAATACGGCGCCAGTTTTTTCCCGGTGATCCTGCTGGTCTTCGTCCTGCGCTCCTTCGTCGTCGAACCCTTCAAGATTCCCTCCGGGTCGATGATTCCGACCCTGCTGGTCGGTGATTTCATCCTGGTGAACAAATACACCTACGGCATCCGCCTGCCGATCATCAACAAGAAGATCGTCGATGTCGGCAGCCCGCAGCGCGGAGACGTGATGGTCTTCCGTTACCCGGAAGATCCCTCGCTCGACTACATCAAGCGCGTGGTCGGCCTGCCCGGTGACCGCGTCGCCTACCAGAACAAGCAACTGACCATCAACGGCCAGCCCGTCGCCACGACACCCGTCGAGGATTACCTGCACCCCGAGCGCCTCTACTACTCGAAGCAGTATGTCGCCCGCCTGGGAGAGGTCGAGCACCGGATGCTCAACGACGAGGATGCGCCGGCCTTCATCCCGGATGCCACCCGGTTCCCCAACCGCGAGAATTGTCTCTACAATAATGCTGGCGTGATCTGCACTGTTCCCGCCGGTCACTACTTCATGATGGGGGACAACCGCGACAACAGCCGGGACAGCCGGGCCTGGGGCTTCGTTCCCGAGGAAAACATCGTCGGCAAGGCGTTCTTCATCTGGTTCAACTTCAACGATCTGAAACGGATCGGCTCTTTCCGGTAAAGGGGGTAGGGATGAATCGTCAGCGCGGAGTGGCACTCTCCGGTCTCATTTTCTGGGGCGTCGTGATCGCCATGCTCAGCATGCTCGGCCTCAAGGTCGGTCCCGAGGTCGTCGATTACTACAAGATCGTCTCCAGCGTGAAATCGGTTGCCAAGGATGCCGGCGGCAAGACCGTGCCGGAAATCCGCGCCGCCTACGCCAAGTATGCCGAGGTCAACCACACGAAAACGATTTCACCTTCCGACCTCAGCATCACCAAGGAGGGGGGGCAGGTGGTCATTTCCTTCGCTTATGAAAGCCGGATTCCGCTCTTCGCCAATGTCAGCCTGCTGATCGATTTCGAGGGTTCGTCGTCGGGCAGCGGCGGGAGCTGATGGCGCCGCATCCCCTCGAGCTTGGCCTCGGCCACCGTTTTTCCGATCCGGCCCTGCTGCTGACGGCGTTGACCCATCGCAGTCACAGTTCGCCGCACAACGAGCGGCTGGAGTACCTCGGCGATTCCATCCTCAACTGCGTCATCGCGCGCCAGCTTTTCGACCGCTTCCCCATGCTGCCGGAAGGCGATCTGTCCCGGCTGCGTGCCAACCTGGTCCGCCAGGACAGTCTGCACCGCCTGGCCGTATCGCTTGCCTTGGGCGATCACCTGCGACTGGGCGAGGGAGAGCTAAAAAGTGGCGGTAGCCAGCGCCCCTCGATCCTGGCCGATGCGCTCGAGGCGCTGTTCGGCGCACTCTGGCTGGATGCCGGCTTCGATGTGGCCAGTGCGGCGATCGTCCGCCTGTACGACGGCATGCTGGCCGCCATCAACCCCGGTCAGCCGATCAAGGATCCCAAGACTCGCCTGCAGGAGTTGTTGCAGGGGCGGCGGCTCGCACTTCCGCGCTATGTTCTTGCCGGAACCGCGGGGCAGGCTCACGTACAGTGTTTCAACGTCCTCTGCGAGATCGATGCCTTGCGCATCAGAACCGAAGGCAGCGGCGCCAGCCGCCGTGCCGCAGAACAAATGGCCGCCCAGCGCGCGCTGGAAAGGTTGCAGGAATCATGAACGAACCCACTGAATTCGGATCGGGATATGTCGCCATCGTGGGACGTCCCAACGTCGGCAAGTCGACCCTGCTCAACCGCCTGATAGGCGAGAAGATCAGCATCGTCTCGCGCAAGGCGCAAACCACCCGCCATCGCATTGTCGGCATCCTGAGCCGCGACGATGCACAGTTCGTCTTCGTCGATACGCCGGGCTTCCAGACCCAG
The DNA here is from genome assembly GCA_026646875.1 of Rhodocyclaceae bacterium. Lineage (GTDB taxonomy): Bacteria > Pseudomonadota > Gammaproteobacteria > Burkholderiales > Rhodocyclaceae > 66-26. Next base: position 43,560 of record JAPKHL010000029.1, read on the forward strand.
CATACCAACGCCCTGAATCGTGCGATGAACCGTGGCGTGACCCAGGCCCTGGCCGACGTCGACGTCGTGCTGTTCGTCGTCGAGGCCGGACGCTTCGATGCGCGCGACAAGGCCGTGCTTGCACTGCTTCCCCGGGACCGGCCGGTGATCGCGGTGGTAAACAAGACCGACCAGCTCAAGGACCGCGCGAAGATGCTGCCCTTCCTCGCCGACATCGCCGCACAGCGCGATTTCGCGGCTGTGGTTCCGGTCAGCGCGGCGCGCGGCAGCCAGCTCGACACCCTGCTGGCGGAGACCCGCAAGCACTTGCCCCACCATGAACCTCTGTTCGGGGAGGACGAACTGACCGACAAGAGCGAACGCTTTCTTGCCGCCGAGTACGTTCGCGAGAAGCTCTTCCGCCTGCTGGGGGATGAACTGCCCTATGCTGCCACCGTCGAAATCGAGAAATTCGAGCTTGATGGCGCCCTGCGCCGCATCAGCGCGGCGATTGTTGTCGATCGCGAGGGGCACAAGGCGATTGTCATCGGCAAGGGCGGTGAAACCCTCAAGCGGATCGCCACCGAAGCGCGCCAGGATATGGAGCGGTTGTTCGACGGCAAGGTATTCCTGGAAGTCTTCGTCAAGGTCAAGTCCGGCTGGGCCGACGACGAGCGCCTGCTCAAGAGCCTCGGCTACGAGTAGGCAAACCGGCGAACCGACGCCAGGCAAGCACAGCGAGCCAGCCCGTGAACCAGCGGCACAAGGTCGATGGACAGCCAGCCTTCGTGCTGCATGCCTACCCCTTCCGCGAAACGAGCCTGATCGCTGAGGTCTTCAGCCGCGATTATGGCCGCGTGGCGCTGCTCGCGCGCGGCGCGCGGCGGCCGCGCTCCGCCCTGCGTGGCCTGCTTCTCGCTTTCCAGCCGCTCGAACTGGGCTGGGCCGGCAAGGGCGAGGTCCAGACCCTGATGAAAGCCGAATGGCAGGGCGGTCAGCCGCTGCTTGGTGGCAAGGCGCTGTTCTGCGGCTATTACCTGAACGAACTCCTGATGCACCTGTTACCGCGCGAGGATGCGCACGAGCGTCTTTTCTCTCTATATGCCGAGACCCTGCGCCGTTTCGCCGACGGCGTCCGCGAAGCCGACCTTCGTCGCTTCGAGCGCGCCCTGCTGCAGGAACTCGGCTATGGCCTGACACTCGGACACGATGCCGAGGGCGTCCCGCTCGAACCGTCGGCGCACTATGCATACGAAATCGAGCGTGGACCGGTCCGGCTGACTGCGCGCGGCCAGTCTGCACTGTCGGTCAGCGGCAGGACGCTGCTTGACCTTGCCCGCGACGATTTCGACGATGCCCGCTCCCTGGGCGAGGCAAAACAGCTGATGCGGGCCCTGATTGCCCACTATACGGGCGGCAGGGAACTGGAAACCCGGAAGATTTTCAAGGAGCTGCAGGAACTATGAGCGCACTGGTGGAACTGGGGGTCAACATCGACCATGTCGCAACGATCCGTCAGGCACGGCGCACCTACGAGCCCGATCCCGCATGGGCGGCCGTCGAGGCGCATCTTGGCGGCGCCGACGGCATCACCGTGCATCTGCGCGAGGACCGGCGCCACATCCAGGATGCCGATGTGGAAAGACTGCGCTCCCTGACGCAGATCAAGCTCAATCTGGAAATGGCTGCAACCGGGGAAATGATCGATATCGCCTGCCGGCTCAAGCCCGAAATGGCCATGCTGGTTCCCGAGGGGCGCCACGAGATCACCACCGAGGGGGGGCTCGACGTGATCGCACAGGAAGCCGCGCTCAAGGATGCCGTGGCTCGTCTGGCCGATGCCGGCATTGTCAGCAGTGTGTTCATCGATGCGGATCTCGCCCAGATTGAAGCTGCCGCGCGCATTGGCGCACGCGTCTGCGAGATCCACACCGGCCCGTACGCGCATGCCTTCCACGAAAAGGGGCGTGACGCCGAAAGCCCGGCGGTGCTCGCCGAGCTCGAGCGGATCCGTCGTGCCGGCGAGGCGATCCGGGCGTTCGGCATGCGCTTCAATGCCGGGCACGCGCTCAACTACGTCAACGTGCAGCCGGTGGCGCAACTGCCGGGTATCCGCGAACTGCACATCGGCCATGCCATTGTCAGCCGTGCCGTCTTTGTCGGGCTGCGCGCCGCAGTGAGTGAGATGAAGCGTCTGTTGCGCGAAGCGCAGGCCTCGGCGGACCACGGATGATCCACGGCATCGGCACCGACATCGCTGCGGTCGGGCGGCTGGCCGCCCTGTTCAAGCGACATGGCATGGCTGCGGCCGAGCGCTTGCTGGCTGCCAGCGAGCTCGACGATTTTGCCCGCGCCAGCGACAAGGGGCGCTTCCTCGCCAAGCGCTTCGCGGCCAAGGAGGCCTTTGGCAAGGCGCTCGGCACCGGTATCCGCGCCCCCGCGACGCTGACAGCCATCGCCATCGCTCACGATACACTTGGCAAGCCGGTGTTCTCGTACTCTGTCGCGTTGGCGGCGCTGCTGCGCGAGCAGGGCCTCGTCGCTCATCTTACGATTTCCGACGAGCGCGACTATGCCATCGCCTTCGTCGTCCTGGAGCAGGCATGAAGCCATTGCCCGTTGAGCAAGCCTTGGGGCCGCTGATGATCGACATCGCCGGCACCGAGCTTACCGCTTTCGACCGCGAGCGCCTGTGCCACCCGGCGGTCGGTGGCATCATCCTGTTTACTCGTAACTACGTTTGCCCTGAACAGCTCGCCAGCCTCTGCGCCGCGATTCACGCGCTGCGCACGCCGCGCCTGCCGATTGGCATCGACCATGAAGGGGGCAGGGTGCAGCGCTGCCGCGAAGGCTTCACGCGGCTGCCCGCGATGCGCTCGCTGGGCGAGGCGTGGGATCGTGAGCCCGATCCCGCCAAAACGAAAACGAAGGAAATGGCCCGCGCCATTGGTTATGTGCTGGCTTCGGAGCTGCGCGCGCATGGCGTCGATCTTTCCTTCACTCCGGTGCTTGACCTTGACTGGGGGCGCAGCTCGGTGGTCGGCACGCGCGCCTTCCACCGCGATCCGGAGATCGTCGCCGCGCTCGCCGGCGAGCTGATTGCCGGCCTGCGGCAGGCTGGCATGATCGCCTGCGGCAAGCATTTTCCCGGACACGGCTGGGTCGAGGCCGATTCGCACGTGGCGATTCCGGTTGACGAGCGGACGCTGGACGAACTCGCGCCGGACATGCTGCCGTACCGCCGCCTGCAACTCGACGCGGTCATGCCGGCGCACGTCAGCTTCCCGAAGATTGAAAGCAAATCTGCTGGATTTTCAAATTACTGGATAGATTTGTTGAGAAACGACATCAAGTTTGACGGTGTCGTTTTCAGCGACGATCTGTCGATGGAAGGGGCCAGCGTCGCCGGCGACATCGTCGCCCGCGCGACCGCCGCCTACCGCGCCGGCTGCGACATGCTCCTCGTCTGCAACAGTCCGGATTCGGTCGGCAAACTGCTCATGCGCTGGTCGGAGCCGCTCGACCCGATACGCAGCGCGCGCATCGAACGCCTGTTGCCGACGCGGCCGGCGCCGACCGCCGAATGTCTGCGCGCCGACCCGCTCTACCGGGCTGGTGTGGCTTTCGCGCAGGAACTCACGGCGAACGCCTGAAACCGCCGATCGTCTCCAGCTCGTCGTCGGCGCAGTGGGACAGGGGCAGGGCGGTGGCGCCCCAATGGAAAAGCAGCGCGGGGTCGGCGGCAAGGTCGCCATCGGGCGGTGTGCCGTCCGCTCGGCGGATGCATTCGATAAGCGACTGCAGATCGCGGTCGTCGATCAGGCCGAAGCCATGGTCGGTGCGCAGGCAGAGCGTGTCGCCATCGACCAGCCACACCGCCTCGACTCCGCCTGCCGATGCGCCGGTGTGCGTCACGAACAGCCCGTCCTGCAGCCGGAAGATCCACGGCGTCGCCGCCAGTTCCACCCACACCCGTTGCGGCCCGTTCTGCATGAACCAGTTCCCCGACTCGTCGCAGGCGTAGTTGCGGCCGATGAACTCTGCCAGCCCGGCATGCACGACCGGGCTGCCCTGCAGGCGCCACTGGCCGCGCCGGTCGAGCGACAGCCAGCCGCGGCAGTCCGGCACATTCGGCCACTTGGTCATGGCGGCGATCACGCTGGGGTCCATGCCGTCTCCAGAAAAGAAAAGGGCGACCGGTACAAACCCGGTCGCCCTTGATTCT